>CAYVDV010000186.1:0-9748 GCA_964450465.1 uncultured Saprospiraceae bacterium | reverse complement strand
TGCAGACCTGGCGTAAACAGGTTTTTTCCACCCCAGCCTGCCGTACCCAGAATATCGCCGAAGCGCAGCCGCAGTTCGCCCTTGTCGCCCAGGATCTTTTTCTGAATACCCAGGTCCATGGCTCCCTGTGGATTACTCTGCAGGGTGCCCCAGAAAGCGCGGCTGTTGTACCAACCGGAGAGCTGGACCCGGAAACCTTTGGGAAGATGGAAGGTTTGCTCGGCGTACAGGTTAAAGGCGGTAAACTGCTTTTCGGCAATGTATCCGTCGCGGAATTCAGCCGAAAAATCGGTCAGATAACCGGTGAAACTGAAGAACCCTTCCCACCACTTTGCAATGGGCGTGGGCACGTTGAGCGAGAGCGTGTAGTTGCGCTGGTCGGCAATATTTTCTCTCGTAATGAACGTTGCGCGCAGGTTGGTGGTATCGAGCACCTGGGTAAACAGGTCTTTGGTATGGCTATACCCCAGGGTCAGCACCGGCTGGCCCTGATAGGTCGGGCTCAGTTCGAAACTGTTGGTGAACTGCGGACGCAGCAGGGGGTTGCCTTTTTCATACGTCAGCTCGTCGAGTTTAAACTCGAAAGGGTTCAGATCCTGGTAGCTCGGGCGGTCGATCCGCCGGCTGTAGGTCGCGTTCAGGCCGAGTTTGTCGTTCAACTTATAGGTCAACGCTGCGCTGGGGAACAGCTCTGTGTAGTTGTTCCCTACCGTTTCCCCGTTTTGCGGGGTGGCGGCGATGAGGTCCCCGGTGTAGTCCGTGTTTTCCACACGGAGACCGGCCTGCAGGTGCAGTTTGCCGAACTGGCGCTGGTAGTTGACATATCCGGCGCTGGTGCGCTCCCGGTATTTGAAGCGGTTGCTGACATCCTGGTCCTTGATCTCCTGATCATCCACGACATTGAAAAAATCGAATGTATTATCGGTGCGCACATCGGCTACCTTGAAGCCGGCCCCGAAAGTGCCTTTGAGGAGGGGTTGTTCGTAATCAGCCTTGGCGGTGTTGATGTCGATGTCCGTAGGGGTCAGGCTGTGGTAAACGAAGCGGTTGATCAGGGTTTGGCCGTCCGGCTGGTAATAAAAGTTGGGCTGCCGGCTGTTGCCGCGAATGCGGTACAGGCCATGATCGATATCGATATTAAGGCTGCGGCCCAGGGTATCGGCAAAGCGGTAATTGAAGTTGGCGTTGAGGTCTTTCCGGTGGTCGTCGATATCGTTGCGGGCGACGAGCAGGGAGTCCGGCACACCGGGGTTTTCGGCATGGCCGATGTCGGTGAGGCTGCTGCTGTGCCAGTCGGCCATATTGACGCTTCCATTGAGCAGCACGCCGACGGTATGTTTGCTGTTGATATTCCAGTCGGCCCCGGTGCGGGCGCTGTTCCAGCGGCTCATGAAATAGGATTTGGCTTCCTGGTCGAAGAGCAGATTATTTTGCTCGCGGTAGAAATTCTGCGTATTGTGCCAGCGGCCGTAATGGTTGTTGTAAGACCCGAACACGCTGAGTTTCTCGGCGCGGTGGTTAAGGCTGAGGTTTAGGCCGCCTTTGGGGGTTTCGCCCTGGATACCTTCTGCGCCGAAGTTGCCGTTGGTGCCGAGGGCTTTGTTTTTGCGCAGTTTGATGTTGATGATCCCGGCATTGCCGGCGGCATCGAATTTGGCGGAAGGATTGCTGATGATCTCGATATTGGCAATATCCGAGGCCTGCATGCCCTTCAGTTGGGCAGCCAGGTCTTTGCCGTCCAGCGGTACATCGCGCCCATCGATCATGACCCGAACGCCATTTTTGCCTTTAATGGTCACATTATCGTTGTTATCCACCGTTACGCCCGGCGCCTTCCGAAGCAGTTCAAGGGCGCTAAGTCCGGTGGAATTGACGGTGCCTTCCACATTCAGCACGGTTTTGTCTGCTTTCACTTCGATGACGGGTTTGCGGGCAATAACCGTGACCTCGGTAATGGATTGCATGCCGTCGATGAGTTTCAGGTCGTCCAGCGTCAACACATCGCCCGGGTAATCGAAGACCGGGGTCGTGTTTTTGCCGGCACCGATGACATCGGCCAGCAGGTAGTAGCGGCCGGCAGCGACGCCGCTCAGTTCATACTGACCATTGGCGCCGGTAATTGTTCCTTTGACAAGGGTGGAATCAGCCGCAAGATGCAGGGTGACAGTGGCAAATTCAGCGGGGGCGCCGTCGGCCTGCAGTACCCGGCCGGTGATCTTTTGGGCCTGTACTGCAACGGCCGCAAGGAGCGTTAACAAGAAAAGAAAGAAGGATTTCATAGCTTTTTTTAGTGAATTCGGATTAAGGCAGGAAATATTCCCTGTGCGTAAGCCAGACGGGAAAAAGACTATACAGGTTACAGGTAAGTTGCAAGGTTGCGATGAACCGGGAGATTCAACCGACGAATGTCCGCATCTGTTCTACCGGCTAAAACGGGAGAGGCCAAGTGATGCCGGCAGGCAAACCAAAAAATGCGGCGCCTTGAAAAAAAACCTACCTTTGTACGGCAAACACCCGCTAAGTCCTTAAAAAACAGGTGACTAAATACGGCTTTGCCGTCCAAACAACATGCCGGTCGATCTTATTTGCATGGTCGCTTTTTTCTATGGCTTCTGGAGAGGTTTCAACCAGGGCATCATCAGTACGGTATTCAACATACTGGCCTATGTGTTCGGTATCGTGTTTGCGTTCAAAATGACGCCAACGGTGACGAACATTCTGGAGAAACTGTTCAACTCCGATAACCCGATGATGTTCATGGCGGCTTTTGTCGTCAATGTCGTCTTTTTGATGTTCGTCATCCGGCAGGCAGCCAAGGCCTTCGAAGGCATTTTGCGCTCCCTTTACCTGAATGTGATCAACCAGGCCGTCGGCGGGGCGATCATGGGGATGGTGGGCGTACTGATCTTCAGTATTCTGGTTTGGTTTGGCGACAAAGCCGGTATGATCAGCGACCAAACCAGACAGGAGTCGCGCACTTATCCTTACCTCATAGAAATGCCTGGAAAGGCTAAGGTGGTTGCCGATCGCCTTAAACCCTTTCTGATCGATAGCTGGGAGACTTCCGTCACCTGGCTGGACCGGTTGCAGGATTACGGTGAAAATAAAACCGGCGCCAAAGGCGACCAGCCCCGGATATATGAACTCCCCGATAAGGGATCGCCCGGCATCGAGGATATGCCTGCCGAAAGCCAACCCCAACGCCGGCCCATATACGAAGACAACGGAAGCGGCATCGAAGAGTAGGGGCGACCCTTGCGGTCGCCCAGGAAATATGGGGATAACATTGGGCGACCCTTGCGGTCGCCCAGGAAATATCGGGATGGCCCGGGCGACCGCAAGGGTCGCCCCTACGGCCATTAAACCTTTCGGTTTTTTTCCGGTCTGTAGGCATATACCCACGTTTGATTTCTCTTCACCAAACCATATTTACATTATGAAATTATCCTGTGTGTCCAGCCTCCTGTGTATTGGGGGATTTCTTCTTTTTTCCTTTTCCCTGCATGCGCAGGAAGTAAATCCCGCCGACAGCACCGGCTTGCCGGGCGATCATTTCAGCCTGGAAGGCGCCATCGAATTGTTTAAAAAAGCGGAATCGCCGGAGGCGTTTGAAAAACTTCTGAACTCGGAAGACAATAACGTGAACAACCTCGACCTGAACGACGACGGCGAGGTGGACTATATCCGCGTCATAGACAATATGGAGGGCGATGTGCATGCCCTCATCCTGCAAGTACCCGTGAGCGCCGAAGAATCCCAGGATATTGCCGTGATCGAAATCGAAAAACAGGGCGATGAATATGCCATCCTCCAGATCGTGGGCGATGAAGACCTGTATGGCCAGGAAGTATATGCCGAACCGTTTGAAGCCGACGGATCCGATATGAAAAAAGGCCGGGGCGGTCCGTCCGTCCGATTGGCCCCGTACCGCGTAGTGGTGAATGTCTGGTTGTGGCCATCCGTCCGCTTCATGTACCGGCCTGGCTACACCGTATGGGTATCGCCCTGGCGCTGGGCGCATTACCCGGGGTATTGGCGCCCCTGGCGTCCGGCCCCCTGGCGCGTCCATTATGTTCGTGTAACGCCCTACCACCGCCATTGCCATGTGGTGACGACGCACCGCGTAGTCCGTGCGCATACGGTATATGCCCCCCACCGGACGCACTCCACCGTAGTGCGCACCAAAACGACCACCGTTACCGCCCGGCGGAAAAACGGCACCACCGCCGTGGGACAGCGCACGACCACTACTACCGTCAATAAAAACCGGAACGGAAAAGTCACTACCCAAAAAACAACCACGACCCGGGCCGGCAAACAAGGGCCAAACGGCCGCGCCGCAGGAGGTAAAAAAACGACGACGACCCGGACGGTGAAAAAGCGCGGGAGAAATTAAGCAGTTCTCGCCTAACGGTTTTGGAGCTGCCATCCCCGCTACGCGCGGCGGTGGCATCTCCAAAACATCGGTATCTTTGCCCCCTGATCCGTGACCATACTACTCATCGACAATTACGATTCATTCACGTACAATCTGTACGATTACCTGTTGCAGACGGGCGCCAGCTGCTTTGTGGTGCGCAACGATGCCTCCGAGCTGCTGGCGTATGAGCCGCAGGACTTTGATGCCGTTGTGCTGTCGCCCGGACCAAAACGCCCGGAAGACGCCGGGCTCATGCCCGACCTGATCGCTTCCTGGTACAACCGGCTGCCGATGTTGGGCATTTGCCTCGGACATCAGGCCCTGGGCGCCTTTTTTGGTGCGCGGGTAGTGAAGGCGCCAATGCCAATGCATGGTAAAACCTCGATCGTACAACACGGCGGACACCCGCTGTTCGCACATATTCCGGAACGGTTTACCGCCATGCGCTACCACTCCCTGGTGCTGGACTCGCTCGAAGGAACGCCCTTGAAAAAAATTGCGCAAACCGATGACGGCACGATCATGGCCCTCGCACACCGGGACCTGCCTCTGCTGGGCCTGCAGTTTCACCCCGAGTCGATCCTGACCGAATCCGGCTTGCAATTGCTGCACAACTGGACGGATCTGGTGCGTTTGGGCGCACGGACTTCGGATGCGCAGCTGACAGCGGCAGATTGCTGAAGAATCCCTAACATTGCAGTATGGAACGCAATACCCTTATCTGGCTGGGCGCTTTCGCGCTGCTGGCAGTACTGGAAATTACCGGTGAAGGCCTGGACCAACGCTCGCTGATCCTTTACACCAAACCACTGCTCATGCCCGTGCTGGCCGTTTGGCTGCTGCGAAGGACCCCGGGTATCCGGCGATTTTTCCGGCACACGATCCTTTTCGGCCTGTTGTTTGCCACCCTGGGTGATGTATTGCTCATGTTTGCCGGCGGCAAATACGACTCCCTGTTTTTTCTCATGGGCCTGGGCGCTTTTTTAATCACCCACCTCTGTTATCTCGGCGGCTTCCTGTCGGAAGTCAGCCTGAAAAGCGGTTACCTGCGCCGGGAGCCGCTCTGGGTGATCCCCTTTCTGGTGTTTTTGGCGGGATTTTTATACTGGCTCTGGCCGGGCATTCCGGAAGGCATGCGGCAGCCCGTTTCCCTCTATGCGCTGGTGATCTCGGCCATGGCGGTCAGTGTATTGAACACCAAAGAGCGGATGAACCCGGAAGTGTTCAGCAGCCTGATGGTCGGGGCGCTGTTGTTCATGCTTTCCGATTGCCTGATCGCCGTGTACCGGTTCGGATACCCTGTCCCGGGAGCGCGCGTGCTCATCATGCTGACGTACATTACCGGGCAATGGCTGATCGTCCGCGGGGTGGCGGAGCGGTTGCGGCGTTTTCCGGAAAAACCGCAGCGGGCAGAGCGGTAGCGTTATTTCGCGGCGGCCTTGTGCCGTTGCCACACGAAGACCATTCCGGCGATGCTGACCAGTATCAAGCCCACGGAAATGATCTCTGCCTGGCTCATGCGCATGCCCAATACATCGTGATGGACATTCACACGGATCTTTTCGATCAGAAAACGCTCGATGGCAATCAGAGTCAGGTACACAAAAAACAACATGCCGGGCGCTTTCAAGCGCTTGCGCAGGGCCCACAGGATGCCGAAAACCACCAGCATCATCATGGTTTCATAAAACGGGGTGGGAAAAACCGGCATGGACAATTGCATGCAATATTCCCAGGTACACCCATCGATAGGCGCACTGGATACCGGTTCGGTGTACGGCGTATTCAGTACGTGGTGCGGGTAGGTCGTTGACCACATCCAATCGGGCAAAAAACTCATCCAGTCGGGCTTGGGCGCCTGATTGACGATACCCCAGTCGCCATCGCCGCTCATCTGACAGCCAATACGGCCCACGCCATAACCCGCCGTGAGGGCCGGCGCCACGGCATCTGCCGCCGGCAGAAACGGGATCTTGTGGCGCCACAAATACGTCACTACAGCGATAAAGCCCAGCACCAGACCGCCATAAAAAGCGAGTCCGCCACCGGAAAGCAAGGTGCCCGCAGGGTCTTGCAAAAAAGAATCCCAGTTATCAAAAACATCAAAAAACTTTGCCCCTACGATCCCGCCAACGGCGGCCCACACGGTTATTTCACTGATCCGGTCGTGCGGCCAAACATCCACTTCCCGCGATTCGGGCTTGTCCTTGCGCTTGCGCCAGCTCTCCCACCAGCTCAGCCCGCCGAGGACCAGGGCGCCGGCCAGTGCAGCCGGCCAGTGCATTTTGCCCGACAGGATAATCGATGCCGGATCGTGCCGGAATTCGACAAAGTGTTGCACCGCATAAAGCCCCTTTCCACCGAGGATCAGGCCAACCAGACCGTTCATGATAATTTCGGTGGCAGAAGCGGGTTTCCCCTCTACAATGGTGACTCTTTCCGGCTTTAAGAGCCCCTCCCGGGCCTTTCGCCGCAATTCAACGTAATAGGTCAGGGCGCTGGCCAGAAAAGCCAGGGCCAGAAAAAAGCCGAATGTTTTGAAAACAGACAGCCAGTTGTCCGGCTGTGAGCCGATCAGGGCGTGGAACAGATAGGATAAGTCTGGATACATATCAGGACAAAGGTAGACGACAGACCGGTATTTTCACGGACAAATATAGGCAACGTGCTGTTACTTAACCACGCGATATAGGATCCACGCGCCGGGAAGTGTGGTTATCTCGCGCAATTCATGGTGGGCCCGGGCCTGTTCCCAATTGCGCATGGGGGGCATTCCGGCCCATTGCCGGCTTAATTTTGTTTCATTGAAAATAAAATAGGCGCCGGCAGGGAACGTATCGTATTCCTGCACCCACAGGTTCCGAAATTCCAGCCCCGGCAGGTATGTTTTCAGGGAAATGTCCAGGTCGATCGCATACACCACATCGCCGGGCAGCAGGCGCCCCTCCAAAATATGGGCGACCTGGCGTTCCATTTGGTTGCGTTGCAGGGTGGGACGCAACAGATAAGCGCCAAACAATACCTGGCACAGGAAAGTCAGTCCCAGCAAGGCATGGGTCAGGCGTTTGAAAAAATAAAGGCCATAGGCAAAAAAACGATCCCAGGCCGGGAAAAAAAGCAATAACAACACCGCATAAGCCGGCAGGAGATAGCGCTGGTTCTGGTAGGGCAAGCCACCGATAAAAAGCAGGTAAACGATCAGGCTAAGCGCCAGAATGCGTTTGGAATAAAGCCGTACGTCGGTGCGCTTGGCGAGCAGCCACAAGGCCGGCAAAGTGACGCAAAAGCCCGGGTGGAAAAATGGGAACAGGATATACACGGCATTAGGCCAGCTGAATGACGCCGTACCACTGGCCGCCGTAAAGGTCCGCTTGAACAGATTGAGCACCGACCAGCCCTGGATCAGGGAATGGTCCAGCATGTGGGCTGAGGCGCCGCTTTTCACCCACCACCAGGGCAGCAGGGCAAACAGCCCGGCCCCGGCGCCGCCCAGCAGCCAGCCCCAGCGCCGTTCCCGCCACAATTCCAGCGCCAGCGCCAGTGCGGGCAAAGCCAGCAGGGTCGCTACGCCGTAGCGGGTAATGAATGCCAGCCCGGCAAACAAGCCAAAGAGCGGGATATCCTGGCTGCGCTGTTGCTCGATCGAGCGCATCGCGAAAAAAAGTGCAGCCAGCGTCAGCGCCAGTCCGAATGCATCCGACATCACCGTAAGACCGGCACGGATCATAAAAGGAGCCAGCCCGAGCCCCAGAAAACCGTACACCCAGCGGCTT
Organism: uncultured Saprospiraceae bacterium; assembly: GCA_964450465.1. GTDB lineage: Bacteria > Bacteroidota > Bacteroidia > Chitinophagales > Saprospiraceae > M3007. Next base: position 1,555 of record CAYVDV010000186.1, on the reverse strand, counting down.
CGGGCATGCGATCCGTACGACAACAACCGGAGATTAAGTCCGAATAACCAGAGCGAAGCTGCGGCGCCCAGCCAACTCAGTACCAGCAATGCCGTACCGGCATCCAAGCCGAAGGTCTGCAGCACGACGCCCGCCAGAGGGTAACCGTTGGCTATTTCCGCCTCGCCGATTGCTACCGATTCATAGGGCAAGCCCTGCGCACGGGCATAAAATGCTCCGCTTTGCCGGAAATACTCGTGGGCATCCTGGCCGTACAAACCGTTGAAATCAAGCACCCGGGAAACCAGGGCCAATGCCAGGAAGTACAGTACGGGAAAGATATATCGATACGGCATTTTTTAACGGGAGGACCCGGGAAATCGCAAAATTGCGAAACGCAAAAAAACTTTCTTTCCTACTTTTGGTCGTTATGAAAAAAGTGATGGTTTCCGGTTGTTTTGACCTGCTCCACAGCGGGCACGTTGCGTTTCTGCAAGAGGCGGCCCGCCTAGGCGATCTGTACGTTTGCATAGGGTCGGATGCAAATGTACACCAGTTGAAGGGCCGCTACCCCGTAAATCCGCAGGCGGAGCGGAAGTTTATGCTCGAAGCCCTGGCTTGTGTAAAATCGGTATGGGTCAACCGCGGTATGGGCATACTCGATTTTTTGCAGGAAATGGACGAGATCCGGCCGGATGTTTTTTTCGTCAATGAAGACGGGCACACCCCGGCCAAAGAAGCCCTCTGCCGCGAACGCGGCATACAATACGTAGTATCGCGGCGCCTGCCGCCCGAAAGCCTGCCCGCGCGCAGCACCACCTCGCTGCGGGTGGAATGCACCATCCCCTACCGCATCGACCTGGCCGGCGGCTGGCTCGACCAGCCCTGGGTATCGGAGCTGCATCCGGGGCCCGTGCTGACGATCAGCATCGAGCCGGGGTATGAATTCAACGACCGCAGCGGCATGGCCACCAGCACCCGGCGCAAAGCCATCGAACTCTGGCGCACGGCGCTGCCGGGCGGCGATCCGGAACAAACGGCCAAAGTGCTTTTCGCTTTCGACAACCCGCCGGGCACCACCGAAGTCTCCGGTTCGCAGGACGCCATCGGCATCGTCATGCCCGGCCTCAACAAGGCCAACTACGCCGGACATTACTGGCCCGAGCGCATCGACAGCGTACACGACGAGCCCCTGCTGCAATGGCTGGAACAACACCTCTATCTCGTCACCCTCGGCCCCCGTACGCACGGGTACAGCGTATTGGCCGATACAAGGCTCAGCCCGGAAGGCGCCCGCGACCTGGCCGTTGCGGCGGAAGATTGCTGGAATGCAATCCTTAGCCGCGACCTGCCCGCTTTTGGCGATGCCTTCCGCCGCTCCTTTGAGGCACAGATCGCTATGTTTCCCAATATGGCAGATTCCGGTATTTTTCAGATGATCGACCAGTACCGCAGCCAGGCCCTGGGCTGGAAACTCAGCGGCGCCGGCGGCGGCGGATACCTGATCCTGGTGGCAGAACAACCCATTGAAAAAGCTATACAGGTAAGGATACGGCGGCGGGATATCGGATGAGGC
>CAYVDV010000185.1:0-9769 GCA_964450465.1 uncultured Saprospiraceae bacterium | reverse complement strand
CCGCGTTGCCAGGGCGACCGCGTTGCCAGGGCGACCGCGTTGCCAGGGCGACCGCAAGGGTCGCCCCTACAGGCCATTCGCATTCCCATCCAAAACCGTCCGCCGGAACTCCCGCGTATCCACCTTCCGGGTATTGTACTTCTCCAGGTATTCGCGGTGTTCGGCATCCGAGGGAAAGGATTCATCCTCGCCATACGGGTACTTCGTCATGTGGTGAAACGGCAGGGGCGCCACCGTCTTCCCGTGCGCTGTGTTGAAGTCGCCGTCTTTTATCCAGCCTTCGCTGTAGATCAGGAAATCCCGTTTCCAGCCGGGTGGCAAGGGCGGCAGTTTGCGGGCGTCAAACGACACGGTCATTTCGTCGCCGGAATTCATGATCACCAGTTTGTCGTCTGTCGTGGTCAACAAGGACGTCACGTCGCCAAAGCGGGTATAGTTCCCGGTCAGATCGCGCCATTTTTGCTCTGTCGTGACCTCGCCGTAGTCGAACCAGTGCGGACCATACCGGCTGCCTTTCCGGTAAAGCCGGGAGAAGCCGCGGTAATGCAAATCGGCGCTGGCTACCTCCAGGCGGGTGGCTTTCATCTGGCCCGGTTTTGCTTTCGGGGCGAAGAAAATTTCATCCCAATAGATCTCCATATTGGTAAGAATGCGCACCCGGTGGTCTTTGGAGCGGAACTTACCGCTTAAGTCCACGATCATCATTTTGTCCTTGCCCATGGGAAAGCCCATGTTGGGGATGACCGTAACCCAGGCCCCGTTTTTGTCCGGTACCTGGAGTTGGGGTGGCAGTACATCCAGTTTGGACGATTGTCCCAGCGCTACGTTGATACTGGCGTCGGACGGGAAGATCCAGCCATTTAAATACAGCAGCAAATCGCCGGCCGGCAGGTCATCCCCGGGATCGAGCACCAAATCGTGCATCTCGGTAATGCCCTGGTATTCTTCCAGCTGAAAATTGGAGATATAGTCATCATCTTTTTTCAGAATTTTCGGAAGCAGGTCGGTTCCCGCCCCATCAATCGCCGAAACTGGGGGCCGTTTTTTTTGCACCGCAAACAGCTCGTATTTATCGGTATAGGGCGGCAGCGTAAACCGCTCGTCCACAAATACCTGATCGGTTTGCGGGTGATCCAGCGCCACCAGTTCCAGTTTGTCGAAATAGGCGGCCTCCCAAAGTTCCTCGGTTATTTGAACGACATACCTACCGTCCCGCAAGTTCATTTGTTCGCCGGGTATTTTCAGGTACTCCTGCGAGGGGTCGGCCGGCGCATACGCAGTGTTGGCACCCATGATCCCCAAAGGCATACCCAGGGCGCTTCGCCACATCATATCTTTGGAAAAGACATATTTTTCCCCATCCCAGGTGTAAAGGAAGGCACAGGAGCCTTTCAACACCTGCGACTCCAGCAGATCCTGGTCGGTGCCGGGAAAAAACTTGTTTTGTGCCACGCCATTCGTCCAGGTCACCCGCAGCACATCGGCCTTGAACCGGGAGCCGAGCCCGAAGTGGACAACCGGCTCGGTTACGACCGCCATCTGGTACAGCTCCCCGGCGCGGATCTCCACTTTGGCGCCGATGCCAAAATGGTTGTTTTTGTTGTTGCCTTCGCGCAGTCCCACCAGCTGGATGTTCAGGTAATGGTTGAGATTGCCGCCTTCGTTTTGCAACAAATGGAGGCCGCCATCCAAACCGGCGACAAACACATCCAGGTCGCCGTCCTTATCAAAATCGGCCGTTTCGATTTGCTGCCCCGCTGCAACACTGGAGGGCAGCAGATTGGAAACATCGTTGAAGTTTCCTTTCCCGTCATTGTGAAAAAGCAACACACCTTTGCCCCCTGGCGCTACCGGTTTCCCCGCCAGCACCAGATCGAGAAACCCGTCATTGTCAAAATCAAAAAATGCGGCGTCCCGGGGCAGGAGATTCCGGATCGACTTCAGCCAGGGCGCCGGTTCAGCAGCGAAGGTCCCATCGCCCCGGTTGCGGTACAATCCGGCCATGCCCTGTGCCCGGAAGAGGAGGAGCAAATCGGTAAACCCGTCGTTGTTGTAATCGGCGGCAGCCACGGCGACGGCGGGTTTGGAATCCTGCAAACCGCTGCCGGCCGTGCGATCGCTGAACCGGCCATGCCGTTCATTGGAAAACAGCCGGTTGGATGTTTCTGCATTGGTCAGCAACAAATCGAGGTCGCCGTCTTCATCATAGTCGGCAAAAGCAGCAGCGCCGCAATTTGCCACAGGCGCCCCCAGCCCCATCGCAGCCGCCAGGTCGGAGAAGGTGCCGTCCGCGTTGTTGCGGTATAATAGATTTGACGCGGGTCGCGTGACGAGCAGGTCGAGGTCGCCGTCGTGGTCGGCATCGAGAAACAGCGCCTTGTGCCCCGGCTCCGGGTCATCCACCCCGGCTTTAGCCGACACATCCGAAAAACCGCCATTCCCTTTGTTTTTGTACAGCATATTGGGCCCCTCTTTTACCACGTACAAGTCGGAATAGCCGTCATTATCGTAATCGCCGAACAGGGCGGCAGTCTCCCGGCCGGAGTGAAGGATACCTGCCTCCTTTGTTTGATCCTGGAATATGGTGCCGGAGTTGTTGCGCAGCAGACGTTTTACGGACGAGGCGTTTTGAGCGGAAGCTCTGCTGAAATAGACATCCACATATCCATCGTCATTGTAATCCCCCAATGCGAACTGGCCTGGGATGTCTTCCGCCGGTTCCGGGGCGCCGCCGTCTTCCGGAATAGTGCCCAGGTTCATCGTAGCCGTTATGTCCAGGAACCGGATGCGGTTCAGGATAGACTCGCCCGGCTCGGCATACATCATGTTGAAATCGCTGAAAGAAACCACCGAGAGTCCCAGGAGCTGGCCCTCAGGCCCTTTCAGGTCGCGCAGGTCGGACTGGTACTGGGTCGTGACCTTTAAGAAGTTTTGCAACATGACGACCGAGCCGGCCGCCGTAACGGTGTCGGCGGCGTGCAGTGCGGCCATGGTTTTATCGTAAAATCCGGCGCCTTCTTTCGGAAATTCGGAAAAGATCTTCGGCAGTTCTTCCAGTTGGTAGGTAGCCCCGTCGTAGTCGCCTTTTTTTATCAAAAGTGCAATCAGGTCGAGCCGGGGCACAATGTTGGCAGGGGCTTTTTCCAGTGCCAGTTTCAGGTATTTTTCCCGCCTGGCAAATGCATCCTGCCCCCCCGAACGTTCATACAGGCCTGCGAGGTTGTACAGGGCGATGGCATAGTCCGGGTTCTTTTCAATTATTTTTTCCAGCTCCCCGATTGCCTTTTCCGGCTCTTTGGTCAGCTCGAAATATTTTGCGGAGATCATGCGAATATCCGGGTTGTCGGGAGCCTTTTTCAAGGCCTTGTTTATTTGGCGCTCCGCTTCTTTATACTTGTCTTGTTTGAGATAAACCAGTGCGAGGTTCGCATATCCGGAAGCGTCGTCCGGAGCCAGATCGATCAGCCGTTTATAAGCCTCTTCCGCTTCCTCCAGGCGGTCGTTTTCCAGGTTGGCCCGCCCGAAGATGCGCAGGTAATTGATGTCCAGTTCCTTTTTCTTTCGCGCTTCCTCGCTTTCAGAACAAGCGGCAATCAAGCATGCGAAAACAGTTACCAGGGCGAGTGCGATGATATTTTTCATGAAACAGCTGTTATTTCCTTATTCCTAATGTACCCTTTTTCTCAATGTTGCCAATAAGGTATCCACGTCCTTGCAGGCTTTTTCGAGCGCCTGATCGGTCCGCTCCGGGGAGACGCCGGACAATTCGGTCATGAATTGGCGGAAAACCGATTTCGAGGTGACCGAGCCAAAGCCTTTGCCTTTTTTGGTATCGCCCTCTCCTTCCACCTTGTTGGGGTCTTTGTCGAGCGGTTTTGCATGAGCGACCGCCTGCGAGAACAAGTCCCGGGCTTTTTTCAAATCGCCCTTTTTCCAGGCAATATACCCCCCCAGAAAGTAGGCCTCCGTGCTTTTGAAATTCGAAGCTGTCACCGACGCAAAATCGGCCGCGGCTTCGTCCAACTGCCCGCGGATGAGTTTCACTTCGCCTAAAAACAACAGCGGTCCCGTCTCTTCCTTATTAATCTTAAGCGACTCCCGACAGGCGTTTTCCGCTTTATCGATATCGAAAAACGCTTCGCTGCTCAGGTAGAGACTGCCGAGTTGCAGGAAAGCCCGGGAGTTTTTCGGGTTGACCTGTACCAGCTTCAGCCAGCATTCCTCAGCCTCTGCGTACCGGGAAAGTTCCAGGTACATGTTCCCCAGATAATACAGGGCATCTTCGTGCTTTCCGTTCATCTCCAGGGCCTGGCGGTAACTTTCCGCGGCTTGTTCCCATTGTTCGTTCATCCGGTAGTCGGTAGCCTTGCGATACTTCGCCCAAAAGTTAAGGACCCTTTCTTTTTCGAGGGCCGTATGCGTACTGCCTTCTGCCCCGGATGCTTCCGCGGCAGGCTTGTTTTTACGCACGGTGATGACGGCAAACAAGACAACAAAAACAGCAAGGGACAACAGGGCGATTTTTTTCATAAGGATAGCTATAATTTTTGGCCCTCCACGATTTTGACGACTTGATTGGCCGGCAAATCCAGGAATTGTTGCCGTTTTCCGGAAGGCCAGCTCACTTCGAGCGTATCTACCCGGAGGGCTTGCCCCAGGCCGAAGTGTTGGACGGGGCTGTTTTGGGAGCAATAAGGCCCCTGCGCCCCCGCCTGTTGCACCTGCGCCACGCCCCCGGCTACCACCCGCATTTTAGCCCCAACCCCGTAGGCGTTTGCTTTTACACCTTCCAGCCGCAGCTCCAGCCAATTGTTTTTATTGCCGCCGTCGTTTCGCAAAAGTTTGGCCGGTCCGCCGTTGTTGACGATGAAAACATCCACATCGCCATCGTTGTCGTAATCGCCAAAGGCAGCGCCCCGCCCGACGAGCTCCTCCTCGAAAACGGCGCCGCTGACGGTTGAAACCTCGAAAAAGCCCTCGCGTTTCCCCTTGTTCCAGAAGAGCAGGTTGCGCATAGGTACCAGCAGCCGGGGGTCGTCTTTTTGCTGGAAGGTGCTCCCGTTCACGACGAAAAGGTCGGGACGCCCGTCGTTGTCGTAGTCAACAAAAGAAGTACCCCAGCCGATAAAATCGAGGGCAATCTGCCCGAGGCCGAAGCGGTCGGCTTCGTCCATGAAACGGAGTTCCCGAAGCGGGTTGTCGGTGGAGGTCAGTTGTGTGAAAAGGTTGCTGTACAGCGCATTTTCCTGGGCCACCCAGTGGGTGATGAACATGTCGTAGTCGGCATCGCCGTCCCAGTCGCCGACAGCAATGCCCATGGCGCCGCGATAATCGGCGACGAGCGCATTGTGGCTGATCTCGCGGAAGCTGCCGTTGCCCATGTTTTTATAAAAAACATTGTCCGAGACATCGTTGGCCACGTAAATATCCGGCCAGCCGTCGGCATCAAAATCGGCCCATGCGGCGGAGAGGCTTCGCCCGTTTTCATCCGACACGCCGGCTTTCTTCCCTATTTCCGTAAAGGTGCCGTTGCCGTTGTTCTTAAACAACAGGTTACGCTCCGGCGGAAAGGATGAGGGGTTGATGCTGGCGGGGACTTCCACGTCGTATTGTTTACTCGATGCGGTGGAGGTCTGGTAAGTGTACTTTACGTAGCCGCAGACGTAAAGGTCCAAAAACCCGTCGCGGTTAAAATCGCCCCAGCTAGCCCCGGCCCAGAACCCCTCGTACGGGGCCAGGCCGGCCTTGTCGCTCCTGTCGCTGAAGGTGCCGTCGCCGTTGTTGTGGAAGAGGTAATTCCGGCCGTAGGTGGAGAGGAAGATGTCTGGCCGGCGGTCGTTGTCGTAATCGCCCCAGGCAGCGGCCATCCCCCAGCACCGGACGTCCACTCCGGCTTGCCGGCTCACGTCGCTGAAGGTACCGTCGCCGTTGTTGTGGTACAAGGCACAGGCTGCCGGCAAGTCTTGCGGAACCTTGCCGTCGCTTGTGATCGGCCCGGCGAAGTTCACGACAAAAAGGTCGAGCCAGCCATCGTCGTCGTAATCGCCCCAGGCGGCGCCGGACCCCATGTCTTCGGGCAACTGGAAGTTGCGCTCGCCCTGAAAATGCCTGAAATCGATACCGGCACTTTTCGCGACATCGGTATACGTCACCCGCGGGTAATCGTCCGGAATGTTGCGATTCAGGTCAGTCGTCAGGCCCTCCGTATTTTTTCCCGGCAGGTAAGTGGTTTTGGCGGGAGCCAGGATATACATCCCAATGAGGATCGCTGTAATCATCACCGCCCCCAGGAGGGCGGTGATGATTACCAGTCGTCTGCGCTTCGGTACATTTTTCAGCATTACGCGGTCAGTTCTTCTTTGGTTTTACGATAATCGTCTTCTCGTCTTCCGACATAACGGTAACCGGGGCGGTAAGGCCGGCGTCGGCGCCGAAAAGGAAGTTGAGCAGGAACTGGTCGAATTTGCGGTAAAGCAGTTTGGCACTGACGTGCAATTCGCCTGCCTTATCGGCGCTGAATGCGAATTCGGTCTGCGGGATGGGCTTCGTTTCTCCGGTTTCTTTTTTCATGATGGACGGGCAGGAGAATGCATACTCGGCCTTATCCGAAAAACCGGGGAACATCGAGCGGCGGTACCGTACCCCGACCATTTCCCAGAGATTGTGCTTATCGATGAGGTTGCCGTACTGGTCCACGGGCTCCGCCTTGAACATAAATGCGCCCGGTTCGATGAAGTGTCCCTGATCCCGGGCACCGGAAGTATAGACCACCTTGCCATCCTGGTCGGTGACTTTTATTTCCACCCAGGCCTGGATGATGTCGAGCGGGCCGGTCGGGAATTCATGGCCTACCTTGTTGTTGGTGATCACGGCCTGAATATTCACGTTTTCGCCGGCTTTTACCTCTTGGGGCACCACGAGTTCGACAGGCACGGCGGGGCCGGTTTTCCACTTATCTGCAATTTCGGGAACGTCCAGTTCGCCCCGCAGCCATTTTTTGGTCATGTCGATCTGCTCATCGGCGCCCGGGAGGTCCAGGGCTTTAGGCATGAACTGATTCGCTGCGAGGAAGCGGTGGCTGCGGTGTTTGTTGTCGGAAGCCGTGCGGTTGTAATCCGTATCGTCGCCATTGGAGGGGTCCATGGAATCTACGAGCGGCATGTGGCATTCGCGGCACTCCACCGTTTTGGTGGGGTCGCCCGGGTGGTTCCAGCGGCTCTTGCGCCAGTTGTCGAACTGGTTTTGCAGTTGCACCCAGCCAACCTTGTTGATCTCTTCGTCAATAAACTGCTTGTGGCAGGCGGCGCAAAATTCCGGGCTTTTGAAAAGGGTATGTTGAAAGGTCTCGATGTGCTTCTTTGGATACGCCCGGATAAGGAAGTCGCTCATGAATTTGGCGTTATCGCCTTCTTTCATTTCGAACAGATAGCGCTCGGGCTGCGTCATTACATAGTTCGCATTGCCTTTCACATCTGTCTCTTTAATAGCGTGGCAAGAGATGCAGGAAACCCCTTCCTGGAAGCCAGCCAGGCTGGTCAGGTCTTTTACAAAAATATTTTTGGTGCCGGAGAACAGGGAGATGGGGTCGTGGCAACCGCCGCAATAGCGGGTGGATTCCGCGCCGTTTTGCTCGGCCATCACGGATTGTACTTTTTGGAAGCCCACATCCATAGCCGACCAGCGGTGCGCACTCACCTGCCATTCGTCGTAAATTTCTTTGTGGCAGCCCGTTGTGCCGCAGCTTTTCGAACCGCTCATCGACCTGGAGTCAAAAGCGCCGCCTGTGTTGGTCGTGGCAAGGCTGGGCGCAAAGGGCCGACCGGCGCCATATTCCAGGTTATAATCTTCCGGGAAGCTATTATTCAAGGCCACCGGCCGGTAACTGTACCCTGCCAGGAATACCGCCGCAAACAGAAGAACAGATACGATGGCCGTGTTTGATGCATACTTGTTCTGGGCGGCCACGATCGACTGCATGGCTCCCGCCGTACGCACCTTGAGGTTGCGCACCATGGGTAATACCATGTGCGGCAGGAGAAATACCACAAGGGCAAAAGTGGAGATCACGTGTACCAGATCCCAGGTCCGGCTGATCTTTAGCTCAAATGCAGCCTGCCAGGTCAATACCAGGCCACTGACCGAAAGTGCCAGGCCGAGCAGCATGGACACGTAGCCGGTCAGTTTAAAATGGTCCATCTTTCTCCATTGGTACACGCCGAGGTGGCGCGCCATGTACCAAAGGAAGGGAAGGGTAAAAATAAGGCCTCCCAGGGTATGGGTAAGAACCATGAGCTGATTGGGAACACTAAAGGGCAAGAGGTAAATGGATAATCCGGTTACCGTCTCGAACGCCAGGAAAGCCGAAACGAACAGCAATAACTTGTGTAGCCATTCTTTTTCAGCGGAATACTTGGTAGAATGATCTTTCATAAGAACAGGACGTTTTAGGCCCGCCCGGAGCCTGTACATCCATCTTCCTGAAGATAAACCCCGGACAAACGCAGAATTAAATACGAAAAGCCCAATGCTTTCTGGTGTGGAGAAACATTGTGCTGTGTTGAAAGATTAAAACTACAATGTATGGCGATATTGATCAGCCGGAGAATGACTTATATCACCATGAACGATGCGCAAAATAACCTTCAGGCGCCATTTCCCGGAAGCCGGCACGGGCAGGGGATGTCCGGCAGAATAATCTGCTGCAGGTTCATGGTTTCGAGGCGATTTCTTCTTCGCTCAAAACAGTGCGGGCAATCCGAGAATATCTCCATATCCCATAAGTCGGCAAATACGCGACCGGCATTGCGTTGGAGTCCGTAAGCCATCACCTCTTCCAGCGAAGTAAGGGTGGGCGGGGCGAAAAAACCCTGCGACTGCAACCAGTCCATAGCCCCGTTTCCGGCCCGGGTGGGAATCACAACGCAGCACTCCACCCCCGAATCAAATGCAAAGTCCAGGGTTCGTTGGGCCCAAAAAACGCCTTCCTGTTCCGATAAAAATGGGGGCCGTAAAAGGGTAAATGCCCGCGTACGAATGTCGTTGTCGGTCAAAAACTGCACACATTGCCGGAATTCATCCAGATCCATCCGCTTGTTCAGTTTTTGGAGCACTTCCGGGTGGGCGGTCTCCAGCCCGATCGCGATTTCCAGCCTGCCCCGCAGCATATCCCGGAATTGCAGGCAACGCGCATTGATAAGCCTGGGGTGGCACTCTACAATTACCGTTTCAAAGGGATCAAGCAAGGCCGCTATGTCTTCATAATCCTCCGGAGGAATAGCCTTGGTGTCAAAGAAATTGCCGGAGTTATAGAGCTTGATATGCCGGGTGGGCGGCAACTGCGCCAGTGCCCGGGCAATCTGCTCAGGAATGGCGCCCGGCGGCGATTTTTCCCCGGTGGTATTTTTCCAGAGATCGCACATGAGGCAGCGAAACGGGCATTCCCGGTTGGTCAGGAAAAGCGTCGCCACCTGCTCGATTGCACCGCCGGCGGAACGCTCCGCCTCTGCCAGAAAAGCGTAGGCCTCCCGCGGATCCACCGGATTTTTGGACGACCGGTGGGACAGGATCCAGCGGTCGTCCAGAGCAAAGTCTGGATAACGGTTCATTTTTTGCGTGGCATTGAGAGGTTTTAAGGTCATTGGGGGTCATTGGGGTCATTGGGGGTCATTGGGGTCATTAGGGGTCATTAGGGGTCATTCCGCCCCGCTTGGTGTTATCACCAAGCGGACATACTTCAGCGTTCCGCCCCGCTTGGTGTTGTCACCAAGCG
>CAYVDV010000184.1:0-9801 GCA_964450465.1 uncultured Saprospiraceae bacterium | reverse complement strand
CCGGCGAACCAGAACCAGCAAATGCCGGTCATTGACCAGCCTGGCGCCTATATACTGGTGGTCACGAACCCCGATAATGGTTGTTCGCAAACAGATACCACGATCGTCGATGCCTCGCTCGCGCCACCAACAGTTGACGCCGGTGCAAATCAAACGATTACCTGTGCAACTACCAGTGTAGTTCTGGGAGGAAACGGCTCCAGTCAGGGAGCCGGATTTCAACCCTCCTGGACGGGCCCGGGAATTACGCCTGCCACACAAGGGCAACTCAATCCCAACGTCGATCAGGCCGGACTGTATACCCTGCTGATAACAAATACCGCAAACGGTTGCACAGCCACCGACGACGTTACGATCGCAATAGACGTTGCCATACCAACTGCCGATGCGGGCCTTGATCAGGTGCTTACCTGCTCTACGCCCAATGGGATCAACCTTAACGGTACCGGAACGCCGGCCAATATCAATTATTTATGGACGGGGCCGGGCATTGGCGCCAATAATGCAACCCTGCCCAGCCCGCAAATCTCCCAGCCCGGTACTTATACGCTTCAGGTGACCAATCCGGTCAACGGTTGCACGCAGACAGATTCTGTTGTCATCACGCAGGATGCCAATGTACCATCGGCAAATGCAGGCGCAGATCTGGTGTTGAATTGCACGGTCACAGCCGTAAATATCAATGCAGCTGGATCGTCCTCCGGACAAAATATTGTCTATTCCTGGACAGGCCCGGGCATAACGCCGGCCAATGCCAGTGTTCAAAGCCCCTCCGGAATATCCTTGCCCGGCACCTATAACCTGTTGGTCATCGACACCACAAACAATTGTGAAAACACGGATATTGTCGTGATCACTATAGATACGCTTGCCCCAATGGCCAATGCCGGTGCTGACCTGATACTTAATTGCTATAATAACGGTACGGATACGCTCGATGCTTCGGCCTCCAGCACAGGTGCAAACTTTACCTTGACCTGGAATGGTCCCGGGATAAATGCCGGCAACCAAAACAGCATGCAAGCTCCGGTTGCGCAACCTGGCATCTATAGCCTGGTGGTAACCAATGTACAAAATAACTGCACTGCTACTGACGAAGTTGCCGTGGCTACCGACCTGGCGCCTCCGGTTGCAGATGCCGGTAGTCCACAAATAATTGATTGTGTTGTAACTTCAACTTCCATCGGTGGAAACTCTTCCAGCGGAGCAGAGTTCACCTACAACTGGAGTGGCCCTGGCATCGCACCCGGAAACCAAACGCAATCCCAACCGGTTGTCAACCAGGCGGGGACCTATACCATACAGGTAACCAATACCATTAACGGTTGCACCGCTACCGATAATGTCGACGTGACGCTCAATGCGGTATATCCAAATGCCGTAGCAGGCCCGGACCTAACCCTTACCTGCGCCCAGCCTAACCAGATACTTGATGGCTCTCCATCCAGTGCCGGAGCCAATTTCCAGGTAGTATGGACGGGGCCTGGTATCAATGCCGGTAATCAGAATTCACTCACACCGGATATCGATCAGCCGGGAACGTATATCCTGTCGATAACGGATATCACGAATAGTTGTCAGACCATAGATACCGTTGAAGTCTTGGAAAACAAAGTGGCGCCGGATGCTTCTGCCGGTCCCGATCAGGGACTTGATTGCCTCACGACGTTACTCACCCTCGACGGAAGCAACTCCAGTACCGGAACCGGTATTGTTTACCTCTGGACCGGACCGGCGATCAACGCCGGTAATGAAACTGTGCAAAGCCCGGAAATTGACCAGCCGGGACTTTATACGCTGGTGGTCACCGATACGGCAAACGGTTGTTCCGGTACAGACGCAGTCTCTATCAGCCAGGATATCGCTACACCGTCTGCCAGTGCAGGCCCGGACTTTACCCTTACCTGCGCCCAAAACAGCCTGGCGATCGATGGAACGGGTTCCAGTGCCGGAGCCAATTTCACCTATCTGTGGCAGGGCCCCGGCATCAATACCGCTAATTTTGACGTACAAAGTCCGGTTGTCACAAGCTCCGGTACTTATACCGTGACCGTTACGAATATCCAAAACAACTGTACGGCTACGGATGAGGTGAGTATTGGCCTCGATCAGACTCCTCCGATTACCGATGCCGGGGCAGATCAAACGCTTACCTGTCAAAATGATACCCTTGCCCTTGATGGCAGTAACTCGCAGGGAGGCGCCGGCATCGTTTATGCCTGGAGCGGACCAGGAATCGTAGCGGGCACAGAGAATGAAACTACCCCGCAGGTGTTTTTACCCGGAAATTATACGCTCACGGTCACGAATACGAACAACGGTTGCAGCGATTCGGATGCTGTCAGTATTGCACAGGATATTGCCCCTCCGGTAGCCGATGCCGGTTCCAACCAGATCCTGACCTGTACGACAGCCGGCGGTATAGTAATCAGCGCTACCGCCTCCGACATTGGTCCGGGCTTCTCCCTGATCTGGAATGGCCCGGGAATAACCACTGCCAACCAAAACGAAGTTGAACCCACTGTGAATGTTGCCGGTACGTACACACTTATCGTTACCAATACGGCAAATGGCTGTACGAATACGGATCAGGTAACAGTCGGCGTGGACCAAAACCTCCCGGTCGCCGATGCCGGTCTCGATCAGACTATAGACTGCAGCATCACACAAGTGACCCTGGATGCCAGTGGCTCAACGGCAAACGGGCCACTGGAGTACGCCTGGGCCGGACCCGGCATAAACGCCGGCAATGCCAATTTGGCAAGTCCGACAGTCGATCAATCCGGTGTTTTCACGGTAGTCGTCACCAACACACTGACCGGTTGCCAGGCTACCGATCAGGTAGAAGTCTTCCTGGATACCGATCCTCCGCAAATTACTGCCGCAGGAGGCCTGATCACTTGTACAAACCTGACTATTTCCCTGTCTGCCACGAGCACAGTGAACGGGTCCACATTTGCCTGGTCCGGCCCTGGCATTAACCTGGGTAATATGAATTTGCCCAACCCCCAGGTAGGCGATCCCGGAAGCTATCAGGTTCTTGTCACAGCGCCCAATGGTTGTACCGCCACTGCTTCGGCACAAGTGGATCTGGATGCAGACGTGCCCGCAGGCACCGCGGAGGGAACCCAACTCAACTGTACAAACGATGGGCAAAGCAGTATCGCGGGCACCGTTCTGACACCCGGCGCGACGTTCATCTGGACAGGACCCAATGGCTTTACCTCTTCGCTACTGAACCCTGTCGTAACGCAGGCAGGTACGTATGTACTCACCCTTACATCGCCCAATGGCTGCAGCAAGCCGTACAATGCAGAGGTTACCGCTGATTTCACCCCGCCAGCGGTCGTGGCAATTGTCAGCGACAAACTGGATTGCTCGACTACATCTGTTAAAATAAATGCCAACGGGTCCTCATCCGGGCCCGGGTTTACCTATGAATGGTCAACCAGTAACGGAAACATCCTGTCTGGTGCCAATACGCTCAGCCCAACAGTCGATGCTCCGGGAGTTTATACCCTTTTGGTGACCAACACACTCAACGGTTGCACCAATTCCGGCTCGGCCACGGTGGAATATGACCCGGCGGTGCCCACAGGATTCAACCTGACGGTACAAGATATCCGCTGTTTTGGTGAGCTAAATGGCTTTATTGCCGTCAACAGTATTGTTGGAGGCACACAGCCCTTCCAATTCTCCCTGAACGGCGGGCCAGCCTCGGGCACGGCGCAGTACTCGCAGCTGAGTGAAGGGACATATACCATAGCACTGCTTGATGCCAATGGTTGTACGCTCGATACGACGGTGAGCATCACTGCGCCGGGTGCCTTACAGGTTGATTTGGAGGAAGATATTTTGGTAAATCTCGGTGAAACTGTGTCCGTTACAGCGAATATAAGCGGCACGACCATGATCGAATCGATCACCTGGAATCCTCCGGCGCCCTGCGCCACAGATTGTTTGGCCTACGACACCCTGCCTACGCACTCCTATTTGCAAACCATCACGGTTCGGGATGTAAACGGGTGTATAAGTACTGACCGGCAATTGATCCAGGTGGATCGTTCCCGGCGCATATACGTACCCAATATCTTCAACCCGGAAAGTAACGACCCGCTGAATTCATTCCTGATGGTTCAAGGCGGCACGGATGTGTTGCGGATCAAGACATGGCAGGTTTTTGATCGCTGGGGCAATGCAATCTTCAGCCGCAACGACTTCCAGCCCAACGACCCGACGTATGCCTGGGATGGCAAAGTGCGCGGGGATGATGCCGCATCTGCTGTATATGTCTGGTATCTGGAAGCAGAGTTTAAGGATGGCGAAACCGAACTGTTTGAAGGAGATGTAGCGTTAATCCGAAAATAGGCATTTCCTTTTAAGAAGACTTTGGCACAGGGCGACCGGGATGATCCGGTTGCCCTGTGCCTTTATAAGAAGGGCTTGCAGGACTATTCACACAAACTCCTCAGGCAGTTTCGGCCCCGGGATCGAGAAAATTGATAGGCCGGCTGATACTTTGCTCCAATGAAATAAATGTCTCCGTGCGTTGGATCCCCGATATTTTCTGGATTTTATCATGCAGTACCTGGCGCAGGTGATTTGTATCTTTGCAGACGATTTTGGTAAAAATACTGTACAACCCGGTTGTATAGTTGGCTTCTACGATCTCCGGTATCCTTTCCAACTGGGCGCTCACATCATCATAAAGGGAGCTCTTGTCGAGGTAAATACCCAGAAAAGCCGTGATGTCGTAGCCTAATTTTTGATAATCGACCGTCAAACTTGATCCTTTTACAATTCCCAGTTGTTCCATTTTCTTCATTCGAACATGAATGGTTCCGCTCGAAACAAAAAGCTGCTTGGCAATGTCCGTATATGGCATCTTCCCGTCTTCAATTAGCAGGGCGAGTATCTGTTTGTCCAGTTGATCAATTTCCGGATGGTCTGTCATCTTTTTTGTATTATCGATGGCGTATGAAAAGGCCGGCAATTTTATAAATATTTAAAAGAAAATTAATTTTACTTAGTATTATTTTAAAATATATGACGGAACAACCCTCTCCTAAGGTTAAGGTCCAGCTCCCCCTGATTTTGGCTGCCGTGCTTGCTGCAGGCATGTTTATCGGGCAACAACTGCCGCACAACGATGCGAATGTGCGGTTTCTGAACTCCGGACAATCGACCACTCAGGCCGCCGGCACCCTGGATGAAATCCTGCGCTACATCGATGCAAAATATGTGGACACAGTCAATCTGGAGGACCTCAAAAACGGGGCCATTACGCATTTGCTGGAACAACTCGATCCGCACTCGGTTTACCTGAGCCCGGAGGAACTGCAGCACGAAGATGAATTGATGAACGGCAACTTCGAAGGAATTGGTATCGAATTTCTGGTTGTGGACGATACCATTCAGGTCGTTACGCCCTTGTCGGGCGGACCTTCCGAGGCCGCCGGCATTCTCGCCGGCGACAAAATCATCACGATCGCCGATTCGGTGGTTGCCGGTGTAAAAATTTCCAATGCCGATATTTTTAGCAAGCTGCGCGGCGACAAAGGCACTGCGGTAAAAATTGGCGTGCTGCGCTTTGGGGAACGCAAACTTCGCTACTTTAATATCGTCCGCGATGTAATCCCGGTACACAGCGTGGACATTGCCTACATGCTCGACGACAAAACCGGTTATGTCAAAATCAATCGCTTCAGTTCGCCTACCTATCAGGAGTTTATGGAATCCGTGCGCGTGCTGGTGGAGGAAAAAGGCATGCAAAATCTGGTCCTAGACCTGCGGGGCAACCCCGGCGGCTACCTGAACGAAGCGACCGAATTATTGAGCCAGTTTTTTCCGGACGGCAAACTGCTGGTGTACACAAAAGGCCGTACAGAAGAACGGCAGGATTACAAGAGCAACGGCCGGGCCCGTTTTGATATCCGGAATATCGCCGTGCTGATCGATGAAGGTTCCGCCTCGGCCAGTGAGATTGTGGCCGGAGCAATCCAGGACCACGACCGGGGCTGGGTGATCGGCCGCCGGTCTTTCGGAAAAGGCCTGGTGCAGGTCCAATACCCACTAAGCAATAACGGCGCGCTCCGCCTGACCACGTCCCGGTATTACACGCCCAGTGGCCGGTGTATTCAACGGGACTACAAAAACGACAGCGATTACAGCCACGAAACAGAACGGCGGCTGCAAAACGGAGAACTGGCAGATGGCTCCAAAATCAAGCCGGCCGATTCAACCCAATACTATACGGGCATGGGCAGGATCGTGTATGGCGGCGGCGGCATAACTCCGGATATTTTCATCCCACTCGACACGGCATTTGCCACGGACTATTTTTTTGCCGCCCGGCAACACCTGCCCCAGTTTGCTGCGCGGTGGCTGGAGAGTCAAAACCGGGCTGATTTGCCGGGAACATTGGCTGATTTCGTCCGGAATTTTACCGTATCGGATCAAATGATGGCCGATTTCATTGCATATGCAGAAAAACAGGACGTTAAACCCAATGCCGGCCAACTGGAAAGAAGCCGTGCAGAGTTGCGCCATCAATTGAAAGCACGGATCGCCAAACTATTGTTTCAGGATGAAGGGCTCTACCGCGTGCTGAACGATGACGATCCCGCGGTAGAAAAAGCCATCCAGGTTTTGCGGTCGGGAGAGCCGGTTGCAAAGCAACAGAACGGAGGGAAGTAACCCGTCTTATTGGGGGATAAACTTGCTTTTTTCGCCGTTTGGTTGCGTTTGACGGGGTTTATCGGCCTCTCCCCGACGGCGAAGTTCATCTTCCGTCAGCACCTCAGGGGTATCCCGGAAACGCAATTGGAGCTTGTAACTGCGACCCATGCTTTTCACCATCGGTCCAAGCATGAGTTGCATGACGGTGTCTGCCCGGGCTTTGGCATGTTCCAGTACATGTTCGTTATCCAGGGCGTCCTGGCGAAATTGCCGGCGCAATTCATTGAAGTTTTTATTCATTTCCTCCCCGCTGATACCGGCAAGGAAACCGACATCCAGTTTGTCAACTCTTGGATATACTTCGTGGGACAAAATAGTTGGTGGAGGCAGGGTTATGTACACAATCCCTTTTTTAGGGCTGAAGGTGACATCGAATTGCTGATCCAGTTTAAAACCTGCTTTGATCACGCTGATCGCTTCCACCCGGATGTCGGTCTCGGATATCGAAATCCCGAATATTTTATACGAGAGGGTTTTATCCAGCCCGAGCCGACTGCGCAGTTCATAGGTGCCCAATTCGGCAATTCCTTGCCGGACTTTCTCTTTCAACAATCCCCGCGACGCACTGAAATCCATGATAGCTGCCCGGGTTTGCAATCGGTCCACCATAGGTTTCAAGCCTTCCTGCAGGGCAATGCTGCAAGGATCCGTTACGTTTTTGCCCCTGGCTAAAAGCCGGCCATCCGTGGCTTTCAGGAGCGTTGCCATGATTTGTGTAACAAAAAAACAGGTGTATTTGCCGGCCACTTCGTTAAACAGTTGCACGGCCTGATTGGAATTATCATTATACCAGGTTTCGTATAAATTGGCCGTGGTATCTTTCAGGGCAACAAAGTCATTGAAATAAAGGGTACGAAGGTAATCGTGGTGCTTCCGGTATTCCGGCTCCAGGCGCCGTTTCAGGCTGTCCGGCAGGTTCATACGGTTCGCCACATGGTACAAGAGGGAAAGGTTGAAGTTATACACCAGCTCGTCAAACTCCTTGCGGTATTTGTCCGGTTGTGAAAGGATCTGCAAAGTTGCTTCCTCGTTCAAATTCGGTTGAAAGTCAGACGGAACATAGGTCAGCTGTACCTCCTTGGGCGTCTGGAAAATAGAAGAAAGAGAGCCCCCGCTAAAGAAGGTCTTGTAAATGATAATACCTGCAATGCAGACCAGGGCCAGCAGCAGGATCTGCTTGCCGAATATTGCGCCGGAGCTCGAGCCTCCCGGGGCATCCGATTGATGCGTGGACATAGTTAGTAGCGTTGTGAACGGGCGAAAATACGGAAAACAGGGCAGCCTGCCTCAAAATGCAAACAGCAAGGTGCAGGTATTTTATCACTTGCACCTTGCTCCTGTACACGTTCAATGATAATGCTCCGGACGGTTCAGCCCGGGCCCTTATCGTCCCTTCAAATATTTCTTTACCACCTCGCGGGCATCTTTAGCCACTTGTTCATTATACCGCGGACTGCTGGGATTTGCAAAGGCGTGATCGGCGTCGTATTCACGAACCGTCAGGGTTTTTCCGGCCTCGTCCATGTTCTTCTTAAATTCCGAAACGACGTCATCGTTGATCCACTTGTCTTGTTTCGCGTGGATCATCAACACATCCGTTTCCAAAGTCTTGAGTTTCTCCAGGTCTTTTTCCGGCATGCCGTAATACATGACGCAAGCCTTGGCTTTATCCTGCAACAACAATGCCGCCTGCAGAGACCAGCCGCCGCCAAAGCACCAGCCCATCATTCGGAAATCCGCATTGTCGCCGGCATACAGGGCAGCGCCCTGAATAATGGCCGCCGCGCGCGTCGCATCGCAGGCTTGCATCAGTTTGCCGGCTTCATCTGCAGTAGTGGCCACCTTGCCGTCGTAAAGATCTACGGCCAGCACATTGATCCCGAGTTCGTGTGCCCACATGGCAGCCTCATTACAGATGTAGTTGTTGAGCCCCCACCATTCGTGAAACAACAACAGGTATTTGTTGGTAGCGGCATGGGATTTAATCAGAAAGCCCCGGCCATTGGCCCCGTCTTTTACGGGAAACTCGATAAATTCTCCGCCATGTGTAACGGAGACAGGTAACGGAGCCGGGTGGGCATCCCGGAAAGACTGTTCCGATGCAAAGGCAGCGAATTCCGCGTTCGCATCATGGCACATGGGTATGGACGATTGTTGATTTTGGCAGGCAAACAAACAAGCGAAACAGGACAGGTAGAGTAGTTTTTTCATAAACAGTATTTTATGATTTAGACAAAGTACACTTATTCAACATAGAGGACCAGGCCTTTCAAATAGGCCCCCTCGGGATGGAATAAACTGACCGGATGATCCGGGCCTTGCGTAAGGTGGTGCAATACCCGTACGGAGCGTTTGACCTCCATGGCAGCGGCGGCTATCGTGTGATAAAACAACTCCCGGTCCACCACCTGCGAGCAGGAAAACGTAAACAAAATACCGCCTGGAGCCAAACGCCGCAATGCCGCTTCATTGAGACGCTTATATCCCTGTACGGCATTATGGCGCTTATCGAGGCTTTTGGCATACGCCGGAGGGTCAACAATGATCACTTCATATTCCTGTCCGTCATTTTTCAGAAACCGCAGTACATCTTCCGTAAACCCGGCATGCTGCCCCAGGTAAGGTTCGTTCAGGGCTGCATTTTCGGCAGTCAGGTCCATCGCTTTCTCTGAAACATCAACCGAATGGACCATGCGTGCGGCCGAGCGCAGGGCGTAACACGAAAATCCGCCGGTATAACAAAAAGTATTCAAAACGGTTTTATCCCGGACAAAACCGGCCAATAGTTTCCGGTTTTCCCGCTGGTCCAGAAAAAATCCGGTTTTTTGGCCGGTTTCCCAGTCCACCCTGAACCGAACGCCGTTTTCCAATACAAGGGCATTGCGGTTCGCCCCCCCGGGCGGTTCAAGCAGATAGGCATTTTGGACAGATTCTGCATATTTGGGCGGAAGCGCCTCCCTGCTTTTGTCATAAACCGTATCAATCCTGCCTCCAAATACCCGAACGATAGCCTGAGCGATCAGTTCCCGTTGCCGGTGCATTCCTATACTGTGACATTGGAGT
>CAYVDV010000183.1:1861-9860 GCA_964450465.1 uncultured Saprospiraceae bacterium | reverse complement strand
GCGCCCGATTTGGAATAAATTGCAACAAATTGACTAAGGGGTTGATAGCCAGCGAGATTTGCAGGAGTGATTTTTTTGGGGCAGGGCTGTATCCGCTGGATCTTGCGGGCCCGGGCTATCAGCCTCAGACACCCTGATCCAGTGGTCCCTCTTCCTCCATCTGCCGGGGTTTAAACGAGGTAATAGCTCCGACGCGGGCGCCCCGTACCAGGGCGGCGATGAACAAGCCCATGAAGGCCATAAGGATGAACCGCCGGGCCATCAGGAGAAAAGGCAGGCCAAGTCCAAATAGAAAAATGGCGATCCAGACCGGGAGGCTATTTTCGCTCTTATGGGCCCAAATGCCCAGCGCAAGCATTCCAACTCCGGCCAGGAACACGGCTACCGGGTAGGGGCTGATTATGTTCGTAATATTACCTTCGATCACAATAGTCAGCCCAAGCAGGATAAAGATGACCCCCGTTCCGATCAGCATCATAGCGGCATTGGAAAAAGGGTCGGGAGTGCCGGTTTTGACACCGGAAAGGAGGTCAGTACCCGCATACCAGAGTTCCAGCCCGTGCCAGGCCAGGATCACCGTGATATACCGGTTTGCATCCAGATCGAAACGCTGTCCGAGTTTGAGGCTGGCTTTATCCGGAATCGTGCCCAGCAAGCGGCCGTTCAGCCGTATGCTGAAGTTGGTATAGCCCCTGCCCCATTCCAGTTGGAGGGATTCGCCGGGAGCGAGAAGGATATGGTGCGTGTATTGGGTCAATGCTCGAAAATGCTCAAATCCAGTTCAAACCCCGGCAACACCGTTTCCCCGGACAACTTTCCGGAAAAACCGGACACCTGCTCTACACTGCCATCGGCCCGGTAGATCCACACATTTTTGTCCGCCGGGTCAATCAGCCAGGCCAGACGGACACCGTTGGCGATCCAGCTGTCGCTCATTTTTGCCTGCAACTCCGCCAGATTATCAGAGGGACTGCGGATTTCCACCACGAAATCGGGTGCGATATGCGCGAAGGTCTTTCGCTCCTCCGGGGGCATTTGGTCAATTTTTTCCTGCGCGATCCAGGCGGCGTCGGGCATGCGTTTTTCGCCGGAAGGCAGGATGAACAGGGTCGAGGGGCTAAAGGTTTTACCCAGCTTGGTCTGGCGGTTCCAAATGCCGATTGAAATTAATACCTCGCTTTCAAAATTACCGGAGTCGAAGGATACAGGGGCCATAATGAGAATATTTCCATGCTTGTCCTGCTCGATGCGCAGGTCGGGGTTTTGCCGGCAAAAGGCAAAAAACTCCTCGTCGCTCATGGGTGGGCGCGCATCGAGCACCTCCCACCCGTCGAAACGGATGCTGACATTGGTTGTTTTTTCCGGCACAGCGGTTCTTACAGCGGCGGTTTCCATACTTTTGCTTTTAGCGAACGGTAAAATAAGGGTGTTTTTCATCAAAAAACAAATTCTGTGTCCCGCAAAAAAGCGTTCTCCTTTCTTCTCCATCTCTTGTGGGTCGTTTTCCTGACATTGCTTACGCAAACAGGCGGACTGTTGTGGCTTTTGGCCCTGGGCATGAGTAAAGCACTCCGAAAAAAATGGCCTGTGTCCGGGCTAAACTGGATTGTTTTCGCCGTTTTGTACATTACAGCCACGGTGGTCATCGTACCGCCCCTGGCCCGCCTGGGCGGCCGGGTTCCGCTGCCTGCCTTCGGAAACCCGCATTTGCGCCCGGAAAACCGGCTGTTCTGTTTTTTGAACCGGACTTATGTGCGTCCGCGGCTGCGCCAAGCCCTGGAAGAGGTGGCCCAAAACATGCAGCAACAGTTTCCCGGCGCCGTGGTTTGGTATATGGATGCCAACTTCCCGTTTTTTGACGGCTATCCGCTGGAACCGCACCTGAGCCACAACGACGGTAAAAAGATCGACCTGTCCATTTATTGGGACGAGGCAGCCTCCGGCAAACCTGTTGCCGGGAATCCCTCCCCCTTCGGCTACGGCGCCTATGCCCGGCCTTTGCCCGGCGAGCCGGATTATGCCCTTGAATGCGAACAAAAAGGGTACTGGTACATAGGGCTGGATGGTACCATCGCCGCCCCTTTTTTCCGGGAGGAAAACTACCGGTTCGATCCGGCCCGAACCCAGGCCTTGCTGCGCCTGCTGGCCGAACACCCCGATGTTCGCCGGGTGCTCATTCAACCTCACCTGAAACAGCGCCTTGGCCTGGCGCGCTACGACAAGATCCGTTTTCAGGGCTGCAAAGCGGCCCGGCACGACGATCATGCGCATGTGGAACTGCGCTAAGCGGCAGGACAAACGGGCACGCATAAATCACCAAGCTGCTAATCTTGAGAGGAGGATGCGGGTATTGCCTTTCATGGGTATATTTGTTGGTTAATCCGGTTCAATGACAAAAAAAATCCGTCTGCAATTCGCCGGCAGTGTGCTGTCTGTTGTTGCCATATCGATGCTGTGCTATCCCTTTGCCGACCTGATCGGTTACCGGACAGTTGCGTTGATCCTCATGTTTGTCGTGTCCCTCCTGGCCATGCAGATGAGTTTATACCCTGTTTTGGCTGCAGCGGTGTTAAGCGCGGCTATTTGGGACTTCTTTTTCATTCCTCCAAATTTCACCTTCCATCCTACCGACCCTGCCGACACCCTCATGCTGGGCATGTATTTTGCCATTGCCCTGCTCAATGGGGTACTCACTGCCCGCATCCGCCGGTTGGAGGAGATATCGCGGGAAAAGGAATCCCGGGAAAATACCCTTAAACTGTACGATACCCTGTTCAATTCCCTGTCCCATGAATTACGCACCCCCATAGCCACCATCCTGGGGGCCTCAGACCATCTCCTTAGCCACGACGCCAAACTGCGTGAAGAAGATAAAGTTGCTTTATACACCGAGATTGATACTGCTGCCGAGCGGCTCGACCATTTAACCAAGGATCTCCTGAACCAGTCGCGGCTCGACTCCGGTTTTATTCGCCCCAAACTCGACTGGTGCGATGTCGGCGAACTGGTCTATACGGTAGTCAACCGGCTCGGCGCTGCCCTGGGTCAGCATCATCTGGAATTGAATCTCCCGGATGACCTGCCCCTCGTTCGGCTGGATTTCGGTCTTATGGAGCAGGTACTGCACAACATTGTACGCAATGCCGCCATGCACACGCCGGCGGGCGGGCGAATTTCCCTTTCGGCGATGTATGATTCAGGGGTGCTGCGCCTTACGGTTGCTGATTCCGGTCCGGGTTTTCCACCGGAAGAGCAGGACCGGCTCTTTGAGAAGTTTCACCGGCTTTCCAACACCCGCACCAGTGGGATCGGTCTGGGCCTCTCCATTGCGAAGGGGTTTGTGGAAGCACACGGGGGTACCATCCGGGCTGAAAACCAACCCGGCGGCGGAGCCCGGATCAGCATTCATCTACCGGTAAAAACCAGTTTTTTAAAATCTGAAGGTACATGAGCAACCCAACCGTACTGATTATCGACGACGAAGCGCCCATCCGGAAATTGCTCGAAATCACACTGAGTACCGAATCCTTCCGCGTGCAGGCTGCCGGCACGGGCAAGGAAGGCCTGATTGCAGCAGCCATGCATCCACCCGATCTGATCCTGCTGGATCTCGGCTTGCCCGACATGGACGGCCAGGAGGTATTGGTTCAACTGCGCGAATGGTATTCCAGGCCTGTCCTGGTGCTCTCGGTACGGAGCGCGGAAGAGGAGATCATCACCGCCCTGGATCATGGCGCCAACGATTATCTGGTGAAACCCTTTCGTTCAGGTGAATTGCTGGCGCGTATCCGGTCTGCCCTGCGCGCCGGCAGAGATCCCGAAAGTGTTCCCGTACACCGGTTCGGCAATCTGACCGTAGACCACCCGGCCCGGACTGTGTATAAAAACGGGAAGATGATCCATCTTACGGCCACCGAATATAACCTCCTGCTGCTCCTGATCCAGAATGAAGGACGTGTGCTGACCCACCAGTTCATTTTGCGGGAGATATGGGGTCCTGCCTACACCAATCAATCGCAATACCTCCGGGTATATATTGGGCATCTGCGCAAAAAAATCGAAGACGATCCCAACCAGCCGGCATTCATCCGGACCGCCTCTGGTGTTGGGTACCGATTTATGGGCGATTGATGTTTACAAAATTTTTATAGATCGCGTTTATGATTTTATGATCGGGCAATGGCTTGCTGCCAACCTTTGCGGGGCAATATCTTCGCAATGAAAGCCAACGGCCTCTCGCAACAAAAAATCACTTCCGGAACCCTGCTTGTCGCCCTCGGAATTATTTACGGCGATATCGGTACCAGCCCGCTCTATGTGATCAAGGCTATCGTAGGAGAACGCCAGATCAGTGAAATACTGGTATTTGGCGGTGTATCCTGTGTATTCTGGACGCTGGTGTTCCAGACCACTTTCAAGTACGTATTGCTTACCCTCATGGCTGATAACCACGGCGAAGGGGGCGTATTCTCCCTGTATGCGCTGGTCCGGCGCTATGGAAAGATCCTGGTTCTTCCCACCATCGCAGGCGCTACCACGCTTTTGGCTGACGGAATCATTACGCCACCCATTTCCATCGCTTCGGCAGTGGAAGGATTGGAGGTACGGATTCCGCATTTGCCCACGGTGCCGATCGTGGTCGGTATTCTGTCCTTGCTGTTCTTTTTCCAGCGCTTCGGCACGCAAAAGGTTGGCGCCGCATTCGGGCCGGTAATGGTCCTGTGGTTTGGCATGCTACTGGTTCTGGGGTTTCGCCAGATCCTGCATTTTCCCGATATCATCCGGGCGCTCAACCCCCGTTATGCCGTGGACTTGTTGCGGCATTACCCCCATGGGTTCTGGCTGCTGGGCTCCGTGTTTCTTTGCACTACCGGTGCAGAGGCGCTCTATTCGGATTTGGGGCATTGCGGGCGAAAAAACATCCGGGTTACCTGGATTTTTGTGAAAACCAGCCTGGTAACCAATTACCTGGGCCAGGCTGCCTGGCTGTTGCATCAGGATTTGCCGACGCTTAACGGCCGCAACCCGTTTTATGAGATCATGCCTCCCGGATTTCTCTTTCCCGGGATTGCCATTGCCACTGCAGCGGCCATCATCGCTTCCCAGGCGCTTATCAGCGGCTCGTACACGCTCATTAACGAAGCGATGTCGCTCAATTTCTGGCCCAGGGTAGCCGTGCGGCAGCCCAGCGACCGGAAAGGGCAGATCTACATTCCGAGCACCAATACCATCCTGTGGATTGGTTGCGTCCTGATGATCCTGTATTTTCAGGACTCCACCCATATGGAGGCTGCCTATGGTTTCTCGATCACCGTTGCCATGATCATGACCTCCATACTGCTTTCCTTCTTTTTGTTCTATATCAAGAAATGGAACAGCATCGTGGTTGCCGGCATTCTGCTGCTTTTCCTTAGCATCGAAACCGCTTTTTTTATCACGAATCTCCCCAAGCTGACGCACAACCCCATGGGCTTGCTTCCGCTGGCCCTGATAGCTCCGACCATGTATATCTGGTATTACGCCCGTAAAGTCAACAACCGAAAGGTCAGTTTTGTAGATGTAACCACCTACCTCGGCATCCTGCGCGAACTGAGCGAAGACGACCAAATCCCGAAATTTTCCACCCATCTTATTTACCTGACCAAAGCCAACCGCCGCAATCAAATCGAAGAAAAAGTGATCAAATCCATCTTTGCCAAAAAGCCGAAACGGGCCGATGTTTACTGGTTTTTGCACCTCAACCGAACCGATGAGCCCTACACCCTGAATTACGAAGTGAATGAATTGCTGGGCGACAAAGTCATACGCATCGATATCAACATTGGTTTTCGCCTGCAACCCCGCACGGAGCTCTATTTCAAAAAAATTGTGCAGGACCTCGTGAAAAATCGCGAGCTTAACCTGCATATACGCTCCGACGGATCGACCCGTTACAATCCCGAACCGGATTTCAAATTTGTAGTTATTGAGAAGTTCCTTTCCGTGGAAAACGAGTTTTCACTGCGGGAAAGCATGTTGCTGAATGCCTACTTTTTGCTCAAACGCCTCGGGCAGTCCGATCAACAGGCGTTTGGTCTCGACCGCAGCGATGTAGCGGTAGAACAGGTGCCTCTGGTGTACCAACCGATCCAAAAAATGCGAATCGAACGGATATCCTGATCTGGCGAATACTGACCACACTCACCCCGGCCCCTGACCCCCATCCTCGCATAGTGTTTTTTTATGTTGTAAACTTTGCCTCGACAAAAACTGATTCCGCAGTACTCCTGCGGCGCAACCTAACCAAACACAACAGCTATGCGTATCCAATCCTTTGCGCTCTTTTTCGGCGCATTTTTCCTGCTCCTCAGCCAGGGCTTCGCCCAAACGGACAAAGCGCTCCTGCGCGAACTCGCCCAGGAGAATAAAAAATCCATCGAAGCATTGGCGCTCTACCCCGAAGACACCCGGCTGGCCATTCTGGAAGCCTCCAAATACCCGGAAGTCCTTATTAAAATGCAAAACGTGCGCGACAAAACCAGCGCAGCCTTTCGTACGCTTATCGAGGACTTTCCACGCAGCACCCAGGAGGTCTTTTTCGACCTTACCCGTTACCCGGGCTTAGTGGCCGATCTCGTTGCCCGTCGCAACGACCGGGACGCCATGCGGCAAGCGCTGAATGTATTACCGGAAAACAAACGCGGGGAAGCCCTCGATGTGGCCGACCGCCAGATGAATACCCTGATCAAGATCAATGAACTGAACCGCACGTCGCAGGTGGCTTTCGAGGAACTGGTGGCCGGGTACCCGGCGCCGGCGCAACAAGCCTTCCGAACCTTGCTTGGCCTGCCCGAAGTGGTTGATATTCTCAACGAAGACCTGCGTTTCACCGTTCTGGTCGGCGACATTTACAAGGAAGATCCGGCCTGGGTCATTCATAAAGTGGACTCGCTCAACCTGGCCGTCGCCCGCGCCAATGCAGACGAACTCACCGAATGGCAAAAAACGATCGAAAAAGACCCGCAGGCCCGCGACGAACTCCAGGCAGCCGCCCGGGAATATGCCGATGAATACGGTTACACCGACGAAGTGTATGATATCGTGAGCGATGACCTGTATGCCGAAGACAACGCAGCGCCCGACCGCACTGTGGTGGAACACTATTACTACTACAACTACCCCTACTGGTTCGGATATCCCTGGTGGTATCCCGAACCCTGCTGGCGGCCCTATCCCTATTGGTGGTACTGGGGATTTTACCCCTATCATCAAACCATCGTGATCGTGCAACTGCCCTCGTATCACTTCATGCACTGGTATTTCTACCACCCGAACCACCACCATGTGTACAACCATTTGTCCACGCGGTTCGTGAACCACTACTACGGGCACCGGAATTCCGGCACCACTATCACCAGCGGTGTACGCGACTGGCGAAACCAAAACCGGGATATTATTTCGGATGAATGGCTGAGCGACCGCAGCCGTCTGTCGCAGAACCTGCAGGAGTATGCGCGGTTTGAACAGGGACGCCAAACCTTCAACGAGAAAAACCCCGGGCGCGCGCTGACCCGCGAACAATATCTGGAAAAAAACGCCCGCCAGTATCCCGACCTCGTCCGCTCGCGGGAACAGGCCAAAACCGAGATTCAGCGCGAGCGCATAGAAACCGACCGGCAGCGCTCCAATTGGGCTCCGGCCAAGGAGCCTGTCCAGCCCGAACCCGCGCCGGCGCGCGTACCCCGAACGGACAAGCCTGTCCAGCCCAAAACACAGCCGGTAACGCCGCCACGGGTGAAACCGCCGGACACTAAAATACCGGCAGAACCCGCGCCGCGGCCCGAACGCCCGGCCCGGCAACCGGTGGAAAAACCCGTGATCGACAAGGCTAAAGACTACCACCGCGAGAAGTGGCAGGAACCCAAACGCACGGCGCCGCAAACCCAACCGGCACAAACGCCGGCGCCCAGCAAACAAGCGCCCAAACCCAGGCAGGACAAGCCGCAAAAAGCGCCCGCAC
>CAYVDV010000183.1:0-1761 GCA_964450465.1 uncultured Saprospiraceae bacterium | reverse complement strand
CCCAGCAAACAAGCGCCCAAACCCAGGCAGGACAAGCCGCAAAAAGCGCCCGCACCAAAGAAAGAACGGGGCGGCTAAGGTAAACTGCCAGCCTGCTGCGCAGCGGCAACCCGACCCCCAAAAACCAATCCTTCTGAAGTAATATCAAATATCATGAAAACAATTAAGATTCACCTGGGCGCTTTGCTCGCCCTGGTCTTTTTTACCAGCTCCCTCCATGCAGCCACTATACTGACCGGCGAGTCCGTCCGGATCAGCGACCCCATTGAAGGCAATGTGTACGCCGGTGCGGGGCAGATTTATATCGATGCCGTGGTTAACGGCGATGTGACTGCCGGTGCGGGCGAGTTGCGCGTTACCGATACGATCCGCCGTGACCTGAGCGTTGGGGCCGGCCGGGTGCGCATCGATGGAGTGATCGGGGATGACCTGCGCTGTGGTGGTGGAGAGATCGACCTGTTCGGACAGGTGCTTGGCGATGTGCTGGTCGGCGGCGGCCAACTCGAAGTAGGCCGCGATGCCGTGATCCATGGCGATCTGGTGGTTGCCGGCGGTCAGGTGCGGATATATGGCAAGGTACTGGGTTCCGTGATCATTGCCGGCGGCGAAGTGTTGTTTGAAGGCGAGGCGGAGAAAGACGCGGAGATCCGGGGCGGAACCGTCACGCTGAACGGTATTTTTCGCGGGCCCTCCAAACTGGCCGCCAGTACCCTGATCCTTGGCTCCCGCGCCGAATTTTACCAGGAAGTGCGCTACTGGCAAAAAAGTGGCGAAACAGACTTTGGCAACCGGTTGCGCGAAGGCGCCACGGCAGTGTACGATCAAACGCTGAAGCAAGACATGGAAGGGATGGAAAAGGGATGGTTCGCCCGAGGTTTCGGCGCCTTCTTTCTGTTTTGGCTCTTATCCGGCGTTCTGCTGGTCACCCTCCTTTCGCTGGCCTTTGGACGCTTCTTCCAACGGACAGCCGAGGATCTGCCGGCGCAATGGCTCAACCGGTTTGGCATGGGCATATTGTACCTGTTCGGGGTGCCTGCAGCGATCGTTGTGTTGTTTATCACCGTGATCGGCATACCCATCGGATTGTTTGCCTTGTTCTTCTACATCTTCTCGCTGGTGTTCGCGCCGGCGCTGACCGCTGTGGTGGGCGCCAACGTCTGGGAGCATTATCGTTCGCTGTCCTGGTCCAGGGGGCAACGCATTCTGGTGGCCATTGGTCTGCTGATCGTGTTGCGTCTGTTGATGATGATCCCGGCTGTCGGCTGGCTGCTGCTCCTGATCGCTGTCGCGATCGCACTGGGCAGTATCGTAAAAGCGGCTACAACACGATCAGCTGGTGTGTAAAACAGCGTTGCAGCACTTGTAGTGCCGAACCGCGGAACTTGCCGGCGTAACCCGGCGACAAGGGTTTGTCCAGCAGCAGCGGCGCATCCGGAAATACTGCAAGCCATTGCACTTCGCGGTAGGTTCCGGTCGCGCCGCTGCCTGTTTCCGGTTGCGGTTCCGATTGTACTATGCCGAGGCCGAGTAATTCTTGTTTGCCCAGTACGGCCAGCACAATATCGCCCGTGCTCCGCTGGCGTGAAGTCTTCTGTCCATCCCCTTTCCGGAACCCCCAAACACGACGGGGCTTGCGAGGATTTGCAATCCGAAGCATCGCGTTATTCAAGTCTCCGACTTTTGAAATAAAAAAAATCCAAGATGCCCAAATCAAAGTAATACAGTATCCTGTGTACCCCGTTTCGGATTGCAAATCCTCAC
>CAYVDV010000182.1:0-9884 GCA_964450465.1 uncultured Saprospiraceae bacterium | reverse complement strand
ATCCGGAAAATGGCGGGCAACAGACCGACAGGCTCCATTGCCTGTTTGAAGACAGTGCGGGCCGGATCTGGTGCGGCACGAACAACGGGCTTCGGCGCTTTAAACCCGGTGTGGACAAGATACCTGAGGGCTACGCCAAATGCACCATAAAAGACGGCCTGATCAATGACGAAGTGTACTCCATAGCGGAAGACCTGCAAAAGAATATCTGGATAGCCACCCGGCGCGGCATAAGCCTGTTGGTACCCGATACGGTGAAAAACACATCGAGCCATGCCGCAAAGTGGCAGGGTTATCAGATTTTCAATTTCGACAAAGCCGACGGCTTGCAGCAAATTGATTTCTGGACCACCAGTGTATGCCCCGACAGCAAAAACCGTATATGGTGGGGCGGCCCCAAAGGCCTGACTATGCTGGACCTCAACCGTTTCCAACTGCCATCCGGGGCGCCCATGGTACAGCTCAGCCATATTGACATCAACCAGCAATTTGTCAACTACCGCAAACTGACCGATACCAGCTATGCCAATACCTTTACCTTCGGCAATGCCTTGCGGAAGTCCTTTGATTCTGTTGCGGCATTTCAAAACTATCCCGTCAACCTGGAATTACCCCACGACCTGAACCTGCTGACCTTTCATTGCTCCGCTACCGATTGGGCGGCGCCGCACAAGATCCGGTTCAGTTTCAAAATGAAAGGGCTGGACAAGGACTGGAGCAAACCGCAACAAGAGCCCCAGATCACCTACCGCAATCTGCCACACGGCAGCTACACCTTCCAGGTAAGGGCCTATGGGGCCGGACAGGCCTGGAGTGAGCCGTTTGAATATACCTTCACTATTCTTCCGCCCTGGTGGGCCAGCTGGTGGGCGCGGACGTTGTACGTGATTGGCGCCTTTGCGCTTTTGTACCTGATGCGCAACCACGAGCTCAAAAACCAAAAGCGCAAACTGGAGGAAGCCGAGCGGCTCAACGAGCGCCTGCAACAGGTGGACAAACTCAAAGACCAGTTTCTGGCCAATACCTCGCATGAGTTGCGCACCCCGCTGCAGGGTATCATCGGCCTGTCCGAATCCCTGGTCGAGCGCATCGACCAGCCGGATCAGAAAGAGGACCTGTCCATGATCATTTCCTCCGGCAAGCGCCTGTCCAGCCTGGTGAACGACATTCTGGATTTTTCCAAACTCAAAAATTTTGATATTGAACTCGCCCAAAAACCGGTAAACCTGCATGCCCTGACGGATATCGTGCTCCGGAACAACGGCCCTCTGGTGCAGGGCAAAGACCTGGAACTGATCAATGCCGTTTCACCCAAACTGCCCGCTGCTTTCGCCGATGAAAACCGCCTGCAACAGGTGTTGTACAACCTGGTGGGCAACGCGATCAAATTCACCGAAACCGGCCATGTCATGGTTGACGCCGGGGAAAAGGACGGCTGGCTGCAAATTAGTGTCGCGGATACCGGCATCGGTATCCCGGAAAACAAGCGGGAGGCCATTTTCCAGGAATTCCAGCAAGGCGACGGTTCCGTTTCGAGAGAATTTACGGGAACGGGCCTGGGGCTGAGCATCAGCAAACAACTGGTGGAACTGCACGGCGGCAAAATGTGGGTGGAAAGTACCCTTGGAAAAGGAACTACTTTCTTTTTCACGTTGCCCCTGACGACGGAACAGGCCAGTACGCTCATCCCGGCCGCAGCTTCCATGCCGATCTCTGTACCATTTGACAAGATCCCGGCAAAACCGGAAGCGCCCCAAACCAGTGCTGAAACCGTACATATCCTGGTCGTCGACGACGAACCTATCAACCAGCGGGTGCTGAAAAACCACCTCAGCGCCGAGCGTTTCCGGCTAACCCAGGCGATGAACGGAGAAGAAGCCCTCCGCGCCCTGGGCTCGGGCCAGCGCTTCGACCTCGTTCTGCTCGATATCATGATGCCCCGCATGTCCGGGTACGAAGTCTGCCAGAAAATCCGGGAAAAGCACCTCCCCTCCGAGCTGCCAGTCATCATGGTCACGGCCAAAAACCAGCTGCAGGACATTGTGCAGGGCTTGTCCTACGGCGCCAATGACTACCTGGCCAAACCGTTCCACAAAGACGAACTCCTGGCCCGGATCAGGACGCAGCTCGACCTGCACCGGATCTTCGATGTGGCCGGCCGCTTCGTTCCTAATGCCTTCTTACATTCCCTGAACCGCGATCGGATTACGGATGTGGCGCTTGGCGATCATACCGAGCAGGAGGTCACCGTCCTGTTTACCGATATCCGGGATTATACCGTGTTGGCGGAAACCATGACGCCGGAGGAGAATTTCCGGTTTGTCAGTGCGTTCAACCGCCGGATGGGGCCGGTGATCCAGCAATACGGCGGTTTCATCAACCAATACCTCGGCGATGCCATCATGGCCATTTTTCCAAAGGAACCGGAAAATGCCTTGCAGGCTGCTGTGGAAATGCAAAACGTACTGCATGCGTATAATGCCGAACGGCGAGCACAGGACCGCCAGGCCCTGAAAATGGGGATTGGCATGCACACCGGTTCCCTCATCATGGGCATTATCGGCGATCAGAACCGCCTGGATGCCGCAACCATCGCGGATACGGTGAACACAGCCTCCCGCGTCGAAAGCCTGACCAAGTACTACGGGGCTTCCATTCTGT
This sequence comes from uncultured Saprospiraceae bacterium, assembly GCA_964450465.1. Lineage (GTDB taxonomy): Bacteria > Bacteroidota > Bacteroidia > Chitinophagales > Saprospiraceae > M3007. The sequence goes on along the minus strand of CAYVDV010000182.1, from coordinate 7,223 downwards.
TAACGGAGGACAGTCTGCAAAAAATCGGAGACCGGATTGCGTTCGACCTCCGGTATCTGGGCAAGGTACAGGTAAAAGGCAAAAAAGTGCCGATCGGCCTGTATGAGTGTTTCAATGGCGACTTGCCGGAAATTGCCGCGCAAAAATCGGAGACCAGGCCTGCGTTTGAAAAAGGGTTGGCGCGCTACTATGAACGCGCGTTCCCGGAAGCATCGGCAGCCTTCAATCAGGTGTTGCAAAATAACCCCGGGGACCATGCTGCCCTCCTGTTCCTGCACAAAGCCGACCGGCATGCTGTTGACGGTGTACCGGCTGATTGGACCGGTGTAGAGGTTATGACGTTTAAGTAAATTCGTTCTTTACCGGGCGAAGTCTTCAGACTCGCCCTGATAGATGGCGGACTTTGTCCGCAGGCAATATTCGTTACCCGGACAAAGTCCAAATGATATGACTTCCGAGTCCGAAGACTCGGAAGAGCAGGGTAAGATACCCACCCAAACCTTAGAGGAATGATGAAATCAGGTAAAAAGTTTGTTACGGGTCTTCTGGAAGGGATTTCAAGGACGGTGTTCAGGAAATTCACCTTGTTATCTCTGCTGCTGGGCAGCTGTTTATTGTATTTTTTAAGCCCTAAAACGGCCCACATGGGTCACTACCGGCCTACGGAGGGTAATACAGTGACCATATTCCTGGTTGACGGCATGTCCAAACGCATTTTTCAGGAGCTGTTGGCTCAGGGGAAATTACCTTATCTCCGGGAGTTGGTTCGAAGATCTACCCTGGTGGAACACGGCATAGCGGCCTTCCCCACTATGACCGGTTATGGCTTTTACCCCTTCATTACCGGCGAAGACGCGGCGCACAGTGGTATTCTGGGCTTGCGTTGGTTCGACCGGAACCGGGAAAACGGCAACCTTCGGAATTACGTTGGCCGTACCAATGTGCGCATGAACGAAGACATACACCTCATGCCGCAAACGGTATTCGAGCGTTATGACTCCTTCTACACCGCCTCGATCAATACCTACATGAACCGGGGTGTCCACGACGCCGAGATGACCGGCTGGGCACACGCAACTTCGAAATACCAGTCGAAGGGCGTATTTAAAATATTACGGCACATCCCGCTGCTGGGCAAGCGGATTGCCAAGGACCATTTCCAGCACGAATCCATGGTGCTGGAAAAAGCCCTGGAGCAACTGGCCCGTAATCCGAAGGTGCAGTGGGTAACGTTTCCGGGACCCGACGCCAGCAATCACGTACACGGCACAACGGACGAATATTACCGCCTGCTCATGCACCTGGACAGCCTGATCGGCCGCTTTGTGTCTGAAACAGTGCGACTGGGCCAGGGCGAAACCCGTATGATCGCCATTGTGACCGACCACGGGATTTCCGATGTCGCCATCAATCTCGATATTCCGGCGCGCCTCGAAAAAGCGTTCGGAATTGCCCTCGAGCGGGGGCCCTCGGTAAACCTGTACACACAAGCGCTAGAGGAACCCATCGGTGATTTCGTCAACAAACAAGGTTATTTTGTGATCAACGGCAATCTGTCCGCCTATATCTATCTCCGCAATCCGGCACCGAATCCCACTGCGCAACACTGGAAAAATCGCCAGCCCTTTTCTCTGCTCGCACATTACCCAACCCGGAACGGCGCCATTCATCTCCCTGAAACGATTACCTCCATGGATGGCGTAGAACTGGTCGCCTGCAGACCCAATGATTCGACTGTAACGGTTTACGGCAAAAACGGACATGCGGATATCATTTACAACGGTAAAGATGCCTACCGGTATGTGCCGGCAGGCCGCGACCCTTTCGGGTACGATACCTACCCAAACCTTAGAGGAATGATGAAATCAGGATTCCACAGTGCCGACCAATGGCTTGGCGCCAGTCTGGAAACCAGTTTTCCCGATGCCCTGTACCGCCTCTACTCCGTCATGTCCGCTGAAAATGCCGGTGACCTGCTGATCACGGCTGAAAAGGGATACGATCTGGCAGCGAATTACGAAATGTTTGTCCATAACTACAAGGGCGGTCACGGCGGCCTTCGGGGCGAATTGTCCGATGTCCCCTATATCCTGTATATCCCCGGCGCCGATGCAGGCGTTTTGCCCTGGGCCCGGGCGGAGGATGTTGGGCAGGTAATTCTCAGGCATTTGGGAAGATAGCGTGGCACTAGAGAGCGGTACGATAGATTTCGCTACCGCGCATTTACCGTACCCACAAATCTCTGAGCAAGCCTACTGCGGCGAATCCCAAACCGCCCCAATCATTTACTTCTTCCATTTTGGCCATGTCAGCCTTGAAACGGCTGTAGGGGTTGAGCCAGCTTTCGTTTTCCTTTTTCCAGGCCATCGGCTTGCCGGGGCTTTCCTGCAACCTGGAGTACGCATTCTGTAAAATCTGTTCCTCTTCAGCCCTGATCCTGCGATACCTTGCCAACATGCAAATAGACCGAATATCGGGTTCCAAAAGCGAACCCTGCGGCCTCACGGAATTTCCGGCCAGCGTGTATAAGGCCATATAGCTCAGTCCGCCGCGGATGTACGACGGCACTACCTCGGGGCATGGGCTTCTGAAAACAAACCGTTCGAATAAAGGGTGGATTTGTACCAGGCAGAAAAGACAGGTATCCCCGGATCGTTGGGCAGCCAAAGGGGAGCCGGCCGCCAGGAACAGCAGAACAATCAATGTACAGGTGGAGCGCATGGTTGCAGGCATTGTCTGATGACAGACAGGGCGAAATCGGCAAGACAAAAATAGGAGGAATTGGACGGAATGGCAACGGCAGAATCCGATGACACTTTCATACAATTTAGAGGTGCTGTGTTTACCGTATCACCCCAAATGTCGTACTGGAATTTCTTTACCCCTAGGATGCCGGCGACAACCGGGCCGGTATGGATCCTGATTCGGATCTCAAAATAGGGCAAGCCCGCCTTTCCCATTACCGCAATTTTCCGCGGTGTTCACCGGACTTCCCATTCATGCACCCCGGCCGAAACGCCTTCCTGCAAGTCAAATTCCAGGCGCAGGGCGGTGGTTTTTACCGGTTCAAAATTGAGCTCATCCCAGCCGTCCCTGAGCACCTGACCCGGGTCAGGAACGTACACCGGTTTCCAGGCTCCGTCAGCATCGAGGTAGAGGATGCGCCGGGCTTTCGGGATGCGGCAGCCGCCGCCTGTGGCTTCGTCGTCGAACCAATAGATGCGGACCGTGCCTACCTGCTCGGCTCGCCCGAAATCGTATTGCAGCCACTCGGTGGAACCGAATTTTGGCCACCAGTGCACGAAAGGATTTTCCTTATCGGCAGAACTTTTGGGCACCCACTGATCGGAAATGGCCGTCAGTTCACCTTTGGCGCCTTCGGAGGAGGTAATAGTGCTGCCTGAAGCCAGGGTCGCCTGGGCTACCGCCCGCGCACTCCGAATCTCTGTGGGTAGCCACACCGCCATATAGTCCTTGCCCCGGTTTGCCCAGGCATAGTACGGGATGGCTTTTAGCCGAAGGGGCTTTAATTCGGCATCCATTGGGCTGGTCTTTCGTTCTACCAGAGCGCCGTTCAGCGTCAAGGTCTGTACGCCCCCGAGCAGATCCGGTTCAAACTGAGTACTTATGTCTTCTTCGGCATTTACCAGCATATTCAAAATCCGTTCATCGGGCTGGTCTTTGCCTTCCAGGCAATACACAATTGGTCCTCGCTGCAGGGCAATCCTGCCTGCATCGGCTTCTATCAGCTGGTTGGCTTGCACCCGGTGTACGGACATGGGGAAAACCAGTTCCACCACATCGCCCGGCATCCATTTCCGCTCGATTTCGGCATACCCTTGCCGGACCCTTGCAGGGAATGCCTTGCCGTTGAGCCGGATGCTTACGCTACCCATTTCCCCGGACTCGAAAGAATACAAGTCGCCGGGAAAAGCATCGCCCTGGGCCCAGCCGGGAATGCGAATCTTCAACTGGAAAGTATTCGGTTTTTCAGGCGTCACCTGAATGGTTACGATGCCTTCCCAGGGGTAGTTTGTGCTCTGGCGTATGGTTACCGGTACGGATTGGCCGATAGAGTTGATGTTGGTGACGGTGGTTTCGCTGGAGGCGAATAAATTGACATACACAGTATTTCCCTGTTTGGCATAAATATACCCGGGCAGGGAGCTGAAAAAGCGCGCCATATTGGGCGGGCAGCAGGCACAGGTGAACCAGGGCCTCCGTTCCACATTTTTCCGGGACTCCAATGGGTTGGGGTAAAAAAAACGGTCGCCCTGCAGCGACAGGCCCGCGTTGAGGGAATTGTACAGGGTCCGTTCGAGCAGGTCGATATATTTGGCATCGCCCGACAACTGAAACATCCGCTGGTTCCAGAGGGCAAAGGCGATGGAGGAGCAGGTTTCGCAATAGGCGCTGAAATTGGGCAGGTCGTAGGCCTGGGTAAAACCTTCATTGCTCCCGGCCGAGCCGATGCCGCCCGTGATGTACACCTTGCCGGCAATCACTTCATCCCAGAGCCGGTTTAGCGCCGTTACATAACTATTGTCGCCGGTCAGGGAAGCCACGTCGGCCATACCGGCAAACATGTAGCAGGCGCGCACTGCGTGCCCAACCACAGCATCCTGCTCGGTAACTTTTTTGTGATTCTGCATGTAGGGTTCGCCGTATCCGCGTACGTCGAGGAAGAATTTGGCGAGGTCGAGGTAGCGTTTTTCACCGGTAAGCTGGTAGAGTTTGACGAGGCCAAGTTCAATTTCCTGGTGACCGGGCGCTTTTTCGAGTTTGCCCCAGCCGAAAGTCTGGTCAACCAGATCGGCACTTTTGAGGGCGACGTTCAACAGGGTGTTTTTCCCCGTGGCCAGGTGGTGCGCCACAGCAGCCTCATACAGGTGTCCAAGGTTGTACAATTCATGGCTGGCCCCATCGGTTTTTAGCCACCGGGCTTCTCCTGCCCAGCTGAGGCCCCGGCCATCAGTGGCGTCTTTTGCTCTTGCGGCGTCATCACTTTTGTTGTAGATGGTGCGCCAGGAGTAAAGGTAGCCGTCGGGCTCCTGGGCTGCCGCGATTTTGGCGATCAATTCATCGAGTTTGGCGTCCAGCACCGGGTCCTTTTTTACCTGAAGGGAATAGGAGGCCGCCTCGATGGTTTTATACACATCGGAATCGTCGAACGGATAGGCGGAGCAAAAGCTGCCCTCCATGGCGCCCGAGGCTACCTCAAAATTCCGGATGCGGCCAGTCTCCTCGCATTCCCGGATGATATGCGGTATGGTTACCCGCTGCACGGTTTCAAGGCGGGGTTTCCAAAAATTATCGCGGATATGCACCGCTGTAAAGGGCACAGCCTTGATGCTGTAGTTTTTTACCGGTTCCGCACTGGCCGGATTTTGTACCTGGCACCAGGCGAGGGTTGGAAGGGTGAGGGCGATTAGAATGGCTACCTTTTTCATGTTGGATACGAACGGTTAATTTGAAACGCGAGCTGGATTCAGCATCTGTCAGGTAAACCGCAAAAATGGGTAAAATATTCCCTGTGAAAAGTGGTTTGTAAAAACAATGATCCCAAGCGTATGGACCAGCCGGTTTCCCATCACTAGACTTGATGAACTTTCATCGGGTTTTCAGCATCCCTCTCCACCAGACTTCTTGTCCCTGTTGTATTTTCACAAAATACCGCCCTGCCGCCAGGTTCAAACTATCTACTTGCAGCAGGGGGCCGTTCCCGGAAAATACGCACAGGCCCTTACTGGCGCCTGGTGTGCTTACTAAACAAAAGGGAGTTAGCCGGCGTTTAAAATCCTTCAATTATGCAAAGCCGCGTATTTTCTTTAGCTCATCTACCACAGCCCTGCATCAAGCAAATGCGTCTTCGCTGGAGCCTTGTACTCTTATGCCTGGCCGGCTGGAAACAAACGGCGCACAGTCAGATTATTTATGGCAACATGTACAATGAAAATACTGGGGAGGAATTTTTCATAAAGATAAACCTAAGCACTTGTGAATTTTGCTTTCTGGCGCCAGCCAACCCCAATGTGGGAGGCACTGATGTTGTCATTCTCCCGGACGGTTCCCAACTGCATATCGAAGGGCTAACCACTAATGGGTTGAAGCGCCTGTCGGCTCCACCAGCACTCAACTTGCTGTGGCAAACCAGCACCACCCCGATAATCTGGTATGGAGGTGAGCGAGCCCCCAACGGGCTGGTCTATCTTGCGGGAGCGCAAGGGTTTGGCACGTTCAATCCGGCAAACAACACAGTAACTTACATCGGCGACTGGCCGGCATCCTTCAATACGGTCGTTGATATTTACTTTGTAAACGGGGTGTTGTACGGCACCGGTTATGATGTCAACGGTTTGGTTGTATTCGTGCAGATAAACGTGATAGACCCGTCCTTGTCGGTTATAGTCGGGCCACTTTTTACTACTTATGCTGCCGAGGGCGGCACCTGGAACGGCAATGCCGGATTTTTCTATACAGATGACGTTTTTGATGTTTACTTTCACAATCCCCAGGATGGTACAAGCACTTTGATTTGCGATATGCCCCTGGGATTGAACGTTTATGGTCTTTCTTTCCCACCGCCCGGCTTGCCCGAATACGACTGTATCGTCACTTGCACCACCGATGCCGGTGTACTAACCGGCGGCCCTTACAACACTTGCACCAACGCTACCCTGAACTTCCCGCCGGCCACCCAGTTCAACCTGGACGCCAATGACCTGCTACAGTATATCCTTTTTACCAACCCCAGCGACACCGCGGGCAGCATTGTGGCGACCAGCGCTACTCCGTCCTTTTCTTTTGATCCGCCCTTGCAAACCGGCGTGACCTACTACATCGCTGCCATGGCCGGCAATAATGCCGGCGGCAATGTAGACCTGACGGACCCTTGTCTCGACTTTTCCAATGCCTTGCAAGTCGTGTGGCGGCCCTTGCCTGCGGTTACTTTTTCGGTGAACAATGCCAACCTCTGTGCGGGGGAGTGCCGTAACGTGACGGCCAACTTTACCGGTACACCGCCGTTTAGCCTCACTTACACCACACCTTCCGGTACGTTTACCCAGACTTTTAACAGCAATTCAGGCGTCATACAGGTATGTGCTCCGCAGGGAGCGCCCCCGGGGCCATTGCAGGTGCAGGCTACGGCCCTTACGGATGCCTGGTGTACCTGTCAATAAAGGCCTTGATGTCGACGCTAAAAAGTCAAGTCGCTTTCGGTA
>CAYVDV010000181.1:0-9932 GCA_964450465.1 uncultured Saprospiraceae bacterium | reverse complement strand
ATGTTCTCATGCCCGCCGGCCATGAGGTGGGGGTTGATCCGGATGCAAACAGGTATTTCTTTGTGGTGCAGGCCCCAGTTTTCCAACATGGGGATCGCATCGACATTGATCTTAACGCCTAGTCGCGCCGCTTCTTCAAATTCATCCATGCCGGCGAAGTTTGGCGTGTACAATATGTCCTCCGGTTTAAAACCAGCCTGCAAGCCGAGTTGTACCTCCTGGATGGATACACAGTCTAACCCGGCCCCCCAATGGTGAAAAAGCCGCATAACACTGAGATTGGTCAGGGCTTTACAGGCGTAATGGATGCGCACATTGGGATAGGTAAAGGCCCGGGTGATCCTCCGGTATTGCCGTTCCATGGTTGCGGCATCGTACACGTAAAGTGGCGTGCCGTATTCTTTACACAGGGCCAGCGGATCGATACCGCCGTTCATTTCATATTTTCCGTTGACGAGTTCCATAGTGGGTGGTAGAGACGCGATGCATCGCGTCTCGCTTGTTATTAGATAGTGCGGCGCAAAAATAGGAAGATTACCGGAGTAAATTTTTTCCCGGCATTTCCGCCAAAATGCCCGGGTACCTGCATCTTTGTTTTCAGATGACCGAGCAGAACCTTATTCAGCACCTGAAAGAACAGGACCGTGCCGCACAGAAATGGCTGTATGACCGCTATTCGCCGGTCATGTTCGCCGTGTGCCGCCGGTATCTGTCGTCCCGGGAAGATGCGGAAGAGGCGCTGATCAGTGGTTTTTACAAAGTTTTTGCCCAGATCAATACCTTTTCCGGGGCGGGCAGTTTTGAAGGCTGGATCCGGCGGATCATGGTAAATGAATCGCTGATGCTGTTGCGCCGGGCGCAACCGCTTGTTTTTCCCGGAGATGAATTTCAGCCGCCCGATCAAACGGACAGTTTCTCGGTCGAGGCGGATATTTCCGCCCGGGAGATTCTGGAATTGCTCGATCAGCTGCCCAACGGATACCGGACCGTATTTAATATGTATGTCCTGGAAGGGTTTAAACACCAGGAAATTGCCGATATTCTGGGAATTAGTATCAATACCAGCAAATCACAGCTTATTTTAGCAAAGGATAAAATGAAACAACTGCTCAAAAAAAAGGGGATTGTTTAAAACCGCAACCTGTGTCTGACTTTTTTGAATTTTTTAAAGAGAACGAATCCAAGCTGTACGAGCGGCCTTCCGAGCAGGCCTGGAAGAAGCTGGAAGCGCGTCTGGAAAAGCGGCGGCAACGCAGGCGCCGGACCATCCGGTTCCTGCAGTTGGGCGCCGTAGCCCTGGCGATTCTCCTGCTCTTGCTGGCAGCCGGCTTGGTGTTGCATTTTGTCCGTGCGGCAGGTTTCTGACAGGCACTTCCCACCCGTTTGCAGGATTTGCCTGCCAAAGTATTTTCCCTACCTGTATTAAACTCCCTACCTTGCGCCGGTTTTTGAATTCAGTTGGTCTTTTCAGGACCTCTATCCACTTATTCTGTTATGGCAAAATCCGGCAAGTACGCTTCCAAATCCAAAGTTGCAAGGAAACAAAGTAGTGCAACGCCATCTTCCACAGATACTGTTCCGCAGGACTGGCTCGACCGGCCTGCGGTAGAAACACCCCGGGATTCCCTGTTGCGAAAAGTGTTTTGGGGCCTGGCAGGTCTGGGCTTACTCACGCTGGTTGCGCTGTCGTTTGGCAGCGGGATCAACGCGGATGACAAATTCCAGTGCGATTACAGCCAAAAACTGGTCAGTTACTACAGTAGTTTTGGAAAGGATACCTCGGCGCTCAATGTTCCGGATGGCAACATGCACCTGTATGGCGGTTTTTTTGAGATCGTCACCGGTTTTGCCAACAAGGCCCTGGGCTTTCAGGATACAGATCTGGCCTATCACAACGTGCGCCACCTGTTCAGCGCAATCCTGGGCTGGATCGCCATCTTGTGCGCCGCCTTGCTGGCACAACGGATAGCCGGCTGGCGGGCGGGGATTATCGCGTTGGTCATTCTTTTGCTGTCGCCCCGTTTTGTGGGTGATTCGCTGATGAACCCCAAGGATATACCCTTTGCGGCAGGGTATATGATGGCCATTTACAATATGGTGGCTGTATTGGACCGGATGCCCAGGCCAGGGCGATGGCATCTCGCCGGTTTGGCGGCCGGGCTTGCGATAGCGCTGGCGGTACGGGCAGGCGGCCTGTTGTCGTTTGCGTATCTCGGTCTTTTTGCCGGACTGCATTTTTTGCTAAAAAACGGCGGACTGCGCGCTTTTGGCAATGGCCCGGCCTTGAAACAATATGCCCTGGTCACCCTGGGCACTGCGGCGGCCGGGTACGTACTGGCCATCCTGTTCTGGCCGTATGCCCTGCAAAGCCCCCTGAAAAATCCCTTTGTCGCCCTGTCCAAGTTTTCCGAACTGGAAGTGCATATCCGGGTCCTGTACGAGGGCGCCAATGTAATGTCGGACAAAGTTCCCTGGCATTATCCGGTTAAATGGATCCTGTACACGATCCCGCTGGCTACACTGATCGGTTTGGCGGGCAGTGTCGCCCTGATGGCTAAATTACTCAAAAATTATAATCCGCTCTGGGTATTGCTGGTGTTGTTTGCCGGTGTATTCCCGGTCTTTTATATCATTTACAAACATTCGGTGATACACGACGGATGGCGCCACCTCACCTTTGCCTATCCGCCGCTGGTAGTGGCGGCTGCTTTGTTCTGGAACGAGGCTGCCCGTCTGCTTTCCGCCAAAAAAGGGATGCAATACGCCGTGTACGGTTTGCTGGGACTCTCCCTGCTCGACAGTGCGGCATACATCGTTGCCAATCCCAAATACCCTTATACCTATTTCAATCCGCTGACCGGCGGGATCAAGGGGGCCTATGGTAAATTCGAGACGGATTACTGGGGTGTCAGCGTCCGGCAGGGACTCGAATGGATGGAACAACAAGGCATCCTGAAAGAGGGAATGACGGAGCCGGTAGTCATTGCCACCAATATGTTTTACTCCGCCAAGCAACTGACCGCCAAATACGGCGATATGGTAAAGGTAAAATACCTGAAATGGGAACGGCGCTGTGACGACGCCTGGGATTATGGTCTGTACCCCACGCGATTCATCGATGGTTCTACCCTGCAGCAGGGCAAATGGCCCCCGGAAAACGCCGTACATATTGTTGAGGCCAGTGGGGTGCCTCTGCTGGCTGTGTTGAAGGATAATGGCCGCAACTGCTCGCTCGGCATTGCCTCCGCCAAACTCGGCGACTGGAACTCCGCCATTTCCTATTTGAAAAAAGAAGTGGAAAATGTACCGGATAATGAACTGGCCTGGGCCGTACTTGCGCAGTCGTACTACAACGCCAACCAGTTTGAAGAGGCAAAGCAGGCCGCGGAAAGTGCCCTGTCGGTCAGCCCGGGCGATGCCCAGGCAAACAATATTATCGGTATGTACTGGTTGCAGAAAGGGGATGTAGCCCAGGCCAGGACTCAATTTGAACGGGCGCTGAAACTCGAGCCATCCAATGCGGCGGCCTATTATTATCTGGCGCTGATTGCCCGCAGTCAGGGCGATACGCAAACGGCTCTGAATGACCTGATGAAGGCTATTCAAACCGCCCCCAACTTCAAAGCAGCCTACGAACTCTCCGCGCAGATATACGAATCCATGGGTAACCCGTCTGCCGCGCAGCAATTTCGCGAGGCTATGTCTCAGATCAAGTAAACCGCATGAATTTCAAATTTCTGTTTACGACCTTCCGGAACCGCTACTGTTTTGTGGAGGAAACCCTGAAAGACCTTACCCGGGACCATGTGTTTGAGAACGCGCTCAACCTGGGTACCGGGGAAGGTGATTACGACCGGATGATCGCGGGGTATTGCCAAAATCTGACGGCCTGCGATATCAATGCGGAAGATGTGGCCCATGCCCGGGCAGTCAATGAAGGGGTGCCCAACCTCCGTTATGAAACGAACAATGCGCTGGATCTGAGCTATGCAGATGCCAGCTTCGACCTGCTGATCTCCTGCGAAGTGATCGAACATGTGGGCCAACCGGAGCAAATGATCCGGGAGATCGCCCGGGTACTGCGCCCCGGCGGTTATGCGATCCTGACTTTTCCGAGTCGGGAGTTTCCGTTTTCCTACGATCCGGTAAACCGGATCTGGCAGTGGATCCGGAAACCGGGCAGCCGCGAGTATTTGATATCGCAGGGCGCCTATGCTTTCGGCCATGATTACCTGATCGGAAGCGTGGAGTTCCAGAAATGGGTCCGTGAGGCCGGGCTGGAATTGCTCGATTTCCGTCGTCTTAGTGGTTATCTGGTCGGTTTATTGGAAATGTACTGGACCGGAATTGTCCAGCGTATTTTCAAAAAGAACGCGCAAAATCTCACAGAGGACGCTGCCGGAGCGCTTAAGGTCCGCCCGAATACAACCGAGGAGCCTGCGCTGGTCTTTTTGACCGATGCTATTCTTGCGATCGATCGCGGCGGGTTCTTCCTGGGACAAAACAGCGTGGGAAAAGGCGTCGTGCTGCGCAAGCCCGCGCCCAAAGTCTGATCATTCCAGCAATACTTTCTGCGTGGTCTGGATTTCACCGGCCCGCAGATTGACCAGCAGATAACCTTTGGGCATTCCATTGGCTTCCAGTTTCAGGAAGTGTTGCCCAGGGCTGCGCTCTCCTTCGTCAAATTCACCTAACAGTCGGCCGGATGCATTGAAGATCTGGATCCGCACGGGTTTTTGCCCCGTCAGTTTATAGTTGATGAGGAGCTCTCCGTTGCTGGGATTTGGCGAAACGAGCATTTGCAAGGGGTTGGCAACGGCTTGCTCTGCAACTCCGGTGGTGTTTCGCACCAGCCAGGTTTCGTAGACCGTCGGCACCGCATCGCTGGCAATATTGGTAAAGAAAATATTGGCTTGCGGACTCCGGATACCGCCAAAAATGTAGCCTAACAGGATAGAGTCCCCGCTGAGCTCATCCAGCCGTATTACGCCGTTGGGGTAGGTGGGCAAGTCGGGGGCCGGGAAGAATTCAGCGCCGGATCCCAGTAACTCCGGCATTTCGGCCGGCAGTTTTATTTCTTCCAGTGATCCGTCGGCATACCGGCTGACCCGGGCGATGGTCCGCACAAAGGGGACATTAACATCCTGTACCAGGGTGCCGCCGGCATCTATGGTATATTGCGCCATTCCCCCGAAAAAAACCGTGTGCTGTGTGCCGGAAACCGCATCGTACAACGATACGTTGGCGCAATGGTAATGGTTGAGAAACTGTGAAAACTCCGGATGCGGGGTGTAGCCGCTTGTATCAATATCCACCGGATAGAGCCAGGGAAGATCGGTTACCGGCTGAAAAACACCGGAAAAAAGGGTCAGGCCCGGGCGCCCGTCCGGAAAGATCTGAGCGGCCATGTTGTAGTCGCGCCGGTGCAGGTGATCCGCATCTGTCCAGGCTTTGTAATTGGTAATGGAAAGAGCGCTGCCATCGTCTTCGATCTGGAAAATACGTACCTGATCGGTATAGGTTTGCGTGAACGTGGGGTGGTTCATCGGGTTGTATCGCCCGTCGAAGCGCTGACCGCCGGCCAGGTAGAACTTTCCGTCCAGCAAGTCCATTTGTCCGCCGGAAACGGCCATGCGCTCGTCGTACAGGGCGCGTATCCATGGGGCCAGGCTGCTCCCCGATTTTATCGCGGAAATGATTTCCGGCATGTGTACGGCTAACAACTGGGGATGGGTAATATGGTCCTGCGCGGTAGCGCTGTAGCCGTACCCCCCGATGAGGTACAACATAGAATCGCGCTGGGTAAACTCCAGGTTTGTGCTCAGCAACTGTTCGGCAATATTGGCCGGCAGGCTGGTTAGCGGAGCCGACCAAACCTGTTTTGTCGCCGGATTCAGTATATAGATGCGCTTGTTTTGGCTGGCTTCATCGAAAGCGGCAAAAGGCTGGCGTTGGTGCAAGCCATCGCTGCGGCCGCCCAGCAGCAGCCACTCGCCGTTCCACGCTCCGGCTGCAAAGGATTGCAGTCCAGGTGAATTGGGAATCGCAACGGGAGTCAGCTTGAAATTGAACGGCGACTGTGCCGGAAGGGCTGCCGTGAACAACAGGGAAAAAAGTACGGCAGCCAGAATAGATCTGTTCATGACATTAGTTTTAGATGTGCAGGTCTTTAAAGCGATGCAAAGTTGAGCACTTTATGATTTGACTTTCCGGCCTCAAACAGGGCTTTTCAGGTGTTTTTTACGGAATCTTGCGGCGCTTCTGGTCGTGTAAAATCCATCCGGGATTTCAGGAGGGAAACATATATAGAATCATATATCTTTGCTGCGAACCATTTTTTACCAGCCCTTAATCTGGCGGAATACCTGTTCCTATTATGGATAACAAATTTGACTTACTCCGCGACAAACTCGCCGAAGCCAAACTGGGCGGCGGCCAGGCCCGTATTGATGCCCAACACAAAAAGGGAAAACTAACCGCGCGGGAGCGCGTACACTTTCTGCTGGATGAAGATTCTTTTGAGGAGATTGGCGCCCTGGTCACGCATCGCAGTACGGACTTCGGTATGGCCGAACAAAAAGTGCTCGGCGACGGGGTCGTGACCGGATATGGGACGATCGGTGGACGTTTGGTCTATGTTTTTGCCCAGGATTTCACCGTATTCGGCGGTTCCTTATCCGAAACCCATGCCGAAAAAATCTGCAAGATCATGGATCTGGCGGTGAAAAACGGCGCACCGGTTATTGGTCTTAACGACTCTGGCGGCGCGCGCATCCAGGAAGGGGTGAACTCTCTTGGCGGCTATGCCGACATTTTCTTTCGGAACGTGCAGTCGAGTGGGGTAGTGCCCCAGATTTCGGCAATCCTGGGCCCCTGTGCCGGCGGTGCGGTGTACAGCCCGGCCATGACCGATTTCATCCTTATGGTGGAAAACACGTCCTATATGTTTGTGACCGGCCCCAACGTGGTAAAAACCGTGACCAATGAAGAGGTGACCAGCGAGGAACTGGGTGGTGCAAGTACGCATGCGAGCAAATCCGGTGTTACTCACCTGGTTGCGGCAAACGATGTGGATTGTATGGCGAAGATCAAGCGCCTGCTGAGTTATATTCCGCAAAACTGCGAAGACAAAGTCCCCATGCTTCCCTACACCATGGGTGATGAATACCGGGAGGAATTGAACGGTATCGTGCCGGAAAATGCCAACCAGCCCTATGACATCAAGGAGGTTATTGCCGGGATTGTCGATGCTGATTCGTTCTTTGAAATCCACGAAAACTATGCGGAAAACATTGTAGTCGGTTTTGCCCGGCTTGCCGGTCGCAGCATAGGGATCGTGGCCAACCAGCCGATCAGCCTGGCCGGGGTGCTGGACGTGAACTCGTCCAAAAAAGGCGCCCGTTTCGTGCGTTTTTGTGATTGCTTCAACATTCCCCTGCTGGTACTGGAAGACGTGCCCGGCTTTTTGCCCGGCACCGACCAGGAGTGGAACGGGATTATCATGAACGGCGCCAAATTGCTGTATGCGTTCTCAGAGGCCACCGTGCCTAGGGTAACGGTCATTACCCGCAAAGCCTACGGCGGCGCTTACGATGTGATGAACTCCAAGCACATCGGCGCCGACATGAACTTTGCCTGGCCAAGTGCCGAAATTGCGGTGATGGGCGCCAAGGGCGCGTCCGAGATCATTTTCAAAAAAGAAATTGAATCAGCGGAAGACCCGGCAGCCAAGCTCGCGGAAAAAGAGCGGGAATATGCAGATACATTTGCCAATCCCTATCGCGCGGCAGCCCGCGGATTTATCGATGAGGTGATCCTTCCCGGCGAAACCCGCCGCAAACTGATCAAAGCCTTTGCCATGCTTGAACACAAGGCTGTGGCCGGCCCCAAACGCAAACACGGCAATATCCCGTTATAGTCGCGGTTTTTTATTATTGAATCACATGCCCGACAAACTGGGCGCCGTTGTCGATGATCCGGTTGGGCGCCCGGCGAAACCCAAGGCCGCAGGCTTCATAGGCAAAAAACACGCCGGCCTGGTAGTACAGTCCTGCAGAGTCCCGGGCAAGCCGGGCGACTGCCTGATATACGGAAGCCTGGTCTTCGTATTCGCCCAGCCGCACTTCCACCGGCACCCCGCGTGCATCGTGTATCGATACGTTGCTGCCTTCGCGGCCAAACAGAACCTTTTGTACAAACGGGAAATCGACCCGCCCGATGGGCTCCTCCAGGGACGTTTCCAGTAAAAGCGGATCGTTTGGGTACAAATCCCACAGATATTTCAGGATACCTTTGGACTGGAACAACATCGTATAGGCCGGGTTGAGCACAACCGCAAGATCCTGTCGCACGATCTTCGTCAGCATCCGGCACAAGTCGGGCTCATCCAGCGCGATAAACTCCCAGGGGACGAGTTTGAACCAGAACGGATAATTAACCGGCGTGCCGACCGTGTCAGGGGCGAAGATTCCGTTCACATCGGAAAAAATAACATCGTCCACATAGGCAAATGCCGTTTCAAAGCCTGCTTCCCGGGCCGCTTCCTGCAGCAGGGCGACGTTGTTGTCGTCTTCCGGGGCGCCCCGCATGGTGGAAAAAAGAATGGCCGGGTCGCGCTCGGGGTTGAGTTCGCGCAGGCGGCGGAAATTATCGGTCAGCGCTTCAAAGGTGAAGTTGAATTGCGCGTCTTCCGGCAAACCATTCGCCTTGAGCTGGGCCCACTGGATCATGGCAGTCTCGGGCAGGGAGGTAGGCGTGTCTGCGTTGAATTCCAGGAGTTTTATGGGCAAGCCGTCGATCCCGCCGGCAAAGTCAAAACGGCCGAAGAGATGGAGGTGCCGGTCGTCATCCCAACTAAGCCGGATCAGTTCGTGGAGGTTCTCCGGAATGCCCAGAGTGTCCAGCAGCCGGTTGCGCAAAACATGTTCGCCGGCTTGCACCAGCATTTCATACAGCCGGTTTCCCGCCTGGTAAAAAGCCTCGCGTTCGGCCTCCCGGAGTATCAGCATTTCAGTAGTCAGGTAGCCTTCGGCTTCTTCGGATATAAAATAATCCCAACCCAGTTCCTGAAATACCTGGTTGGGGAGTTGGCTGATAGCTTGTGTGCGGATCATTACAGTTGGGTTACTGGTTTGCAGGTTTTTGGTTGCGGTTTAGCCGATGCGGGAGCCACGGGAACTGTTGCGGAAAAACCCGCTGCGCCCCTTTATTGGCCGTAATTCAACGCGCGGAGTGGCGGTGCGGCGCAGCTCCTGGGCTGCGAGATTGCCCGAGCGAAAACCGGCCGGGCTTCCGTCGCGGTACACATACGACTGTACCGGTGTGTTCACATTACGCCCCATCATGTATCCCATAGCACCCCACCAAAGGGTGTGCCCCATACCATAATGGCGGTGGTACGTATTGGTGTTTTGGTAAACAGTGTCTCGCGCTTCTACCAGACCTTTGGCCTGGGCCAGGGAAAGCGTCTCCGTGCTGCCGTCCAGTCGCTTGACGATCACGCGGGAAGAGTCGCGATGCCCGGTTACCTGTTCATCTACAATGGCAAACTGACCCGGCTCGGTTTCTTCCAGGGTAGTGATCACACCTTTGGTTACTTCATACGTCGTGACAGACTCCCAGTCGTTGCCGTTGCCGGAGTCATTGGTACAATTCGTTTGCGTGCCCAGCAGGAGGGCGATGGTGACATAGATACCACCCCTGCGCAAACGACGCGGCCAGGACGGGTTTTTACTGAAATGTTTATACGGTGTCATGTTACTTGCTCAGGTTTTTGCTTAACGGGTTTTTTCGTTTTTGTTTGGGGCCAGGTGTGAACAATGCGTCCGGAAAAATGGCCGGCCGGGTGCAAAGGTGTGTGTAGGAATCGCCATTTGGCAAGTATCTCTGACGTTCATTCGATTAGCCCGGATGCATTACCGACAAAAATCCGG
>CAYVDV010000180.1:0-9944 GCA_964450465.1 uncultured Saprospiraceae bacterium | reverse complement strand
AGAGATCTCAGATGTGAGGGTCGAGGCCACTTGGGGGTGGTTATTTTCAAATTCTATGGCAGCTTGATAATCTTCGGCTGTTGCGTCAAAACACCGGGGAACCTGAGTTTGTGCAAAAAGTGCAGTTGAGAATAGACAAAGAAGACCCAGTGCGAAGTGCGAAGTGCGAAGTGCGAAGTGCGAAGTGCATAATAGGAATTTTAGTAAGAAAATCGGAATTAGACATCTCAAATATAGGAAGCGATGATGGAAGTATATTGCCGGCTTTATTTTGTGAAAAAGAAATTTTGGTATTTAGCAATTTTCCGACATTTGGTAATTTCATCTAAAGAATCACACTACTGAACACTTTTCAAAATGGCGGTAAAATGTATCGCACAGCACCCCGTTCGGCAGTACAAATCAGCCCGAATGGAAAAATGTCCAGTAGTGTGCTAAAGAACACCTGCCGGCTTGCGCGAAACCGGCTGCTACCCCTAGTTTTGTTTTAAAAATAAAGCGATGAAAACGAACCTATTCTTACTGCTCCTGGCTTCGGCTGTTATGATGACAAGCTGCGACCGGGATCCCTATCCATTGGAACTGGCGCGCTATAACGTGTACTGGATCGATGTGGATCAATCCGGCACCAACACTCCTGCCGACCAAATTGATTTCGACATCCGGGTGAATACCACCGACCCGGACACCGAAGATCAGTTCATTACCGACTGGGAATTCTCCTACACGGTCAACGGCACCTTTGTGGGTGTGATCGATTCCGATGTTGATATTCAAACCAATGGATTGCGATTTGCGGCAACCGTCAGCATCGACAACCTGCCCTTGCCCTTCTCCGGCGGCCTGATCCCCGGCGACCGGTTTGAGTTCCGTTTTTGGGCGGTGGATAACCATGGTACGGAGTTAGAACGGTTTTACACCTTCGAATTGGAATAGCCCGTATCCCCTTCACTCCCGGATAAACTCCAGCTCTTTGTGCCGGTCCAGGTAAGCAATGGACGACGGCTCATGCGCTTCTTTTTCATCCTGGCGGTATTTGACCACATAGTCAACACCTCCCAGGATCTCACTGCTTATCGCACCGAAATTCGGGGGATAGGGCGCGCCGGCTATGGCGGCAGCCGTGCTTACCAGGGGCTTATCCAAAGCGTGGATCAGTTCCTGGCAAAACTGATCCTGCACCACCCGGATCGCAACGGAACCATTCGGCGCCTTGACCGACTCCGGCAACCCGAGCGCCAGCTCATAGATCAGGGTTAACGGACGCTGATGGTACGCCAGCAGCGTTTCAATGCGCGGATGTATCTTTGGGACATACCGCTTCAGCATTTCAAGCGAATCTACCAGCAAAATATACCCCTTTGCCGGGGGCGCTCCTTTCAGCGCGGTTATGCGTTCGATAGCCGCTTCATTGGTTGCATCGCACCCAATACCCCATATTGTATCCGTTGGATAACAGATCAATCCCCCCCGTTCGAGGAGTTGTACAATTTCAGAAATGTCGTCTCGTAGCAGGAACATACCCAACAATTGGCAATTAATTATCGTTGTTTGGTGTACTTTTGAAAGACCAAAAGTCCGACTTTTAACCCAAATAATTTGAACAGACACAAATGCAATCTACTTTTTATCGTTTTTTGACGGGCAGTTTCCTCTTTTTACTTGGAATGGCGCCACTGGATTCCTTTGCCAGGCACATCATTGGCGGAGAAATCACCTACAAATATCTGAGTACCACGCCGGATGGGAAAAACCGGTATGAGTTTACCATGAAAATCTACCGGGATTGCCTGGGCGGCGGCGCCGGTTTTGACGATCCGGCCGAAATGGCAATTTACCGGGGTACGTATGCCAATAACACCTTGTATGAGGCATTTAAAATTTTTGGCCCCGCCATCAAAAAGCTCCAGCCCATACCGCCTCCCTGCGTCACCTCCCTGCCAAATGTGTGCGTGGAAGAGGGTATTTATATTTTCCAACGCGACCTGGAAGTGCTGATCAACGAGAGCTATTTTATCGTATACCAACGCTGCTGCCGCAATCAAACCATTAAAAATATCGTAACCCCGGGCGATATCGGCGCTACCTACACGGTCGAACTGACCTCGGACGCCCAGCAACTCAAAAACAGCAGCCCGACCTTCAACAACTTCCCGCCGATCATCATTTGCAACAATATCCCCCTGGAGTTTGACCACTCGGCGACTGATCCGGAAGGCGACCAGATCTTTTACAGCTTCTGCAGCCCGCTCGACGGCGGAGGCCCCCTGCTCAACCCGCCGGCACTCTACACCTGCGACGGCGCCGTTCCTACCCCACCCTGTCCACCGCCCTTTGACAACGTACCCTTTATTGTGCCGACGTATGGCCCGGGCAACCCCATGGGAGGGGCTCCGCAGATCAGTATCAACAACATCACCGGGATGATCACGGGCACACCGAATACCCTCGGTCAGTTTGTGGTAGGTGTGTGTATCCAGGAATTTCGCGGGGCAACCCTGCTTTCCACGATCCGGCGGGATTTTCAGTTCAACGTAGCAGAATGCACCCCCACGGTCCTGGCAAGTATTCAAAGCGACAGCATTGCCGGACCGAAGCGCTTCGTTTTGAAATCCTGTGGCGAAAACACCGTCACATTCCAGAACCAGAGCGTACAGCAGGCCAGTATCTTCCAGTTTGAATGGCGCTTCAACCTGAAAACATCGACTTTTACCGATTCCAAAAACTGGAATGCCACCGTAACCTTTCCCGATACAGGACTGTATTCCGGAACTCTGTATCTGAACCCGGGCTCTCCCTGCGCCGACACTGCCTATATTGCCGTCAATATTTTTCCGGAGATCAATGCCGACTTCAAGTTTGCCTACGATACCTGTATTGCCGGTCCTGTAGCCTTTACCGATCTGTCCTCGGGAGAAGGCGGGGTCAACCGCTGGAGCTGGAGTTTCGGGGTGCCCAATGGAAGTTCCAAAGAGCAAAATCCCAGTTTTTTGTACCCTATCCCGGGCGATCACCCGGTCAATCTGCGGGTGTACGACAAAAACAATTGCACCGATAATATCACCAAGATCGTAAACTGGTTCCCCGTGCCACCGCTAATTATTCTGCAACCCAGCCGGTATATCGGTTGTGCGCCGGCCAATATTACCTTCACCAACCTGTCCACCCCCATTGATAGCACCTATGATATTCAGTGGGATTTCGGCGACGGCAAAACGACAAGCGGCGTGATCAGCCCGGCCCACGTGTACGATGAGCCCGGAGTTTTTGATGTAAAAGTGGCCATCACCTCTCCAATCGGCTGTTTTACCTCCGATGAATTCTACAATCTCATCCGGGTGGAACCCTCCCCGGTTGCGGATTTTACCTACTTTCCGGATTCCCTGTTGAGCAACTTCAACAACACGATCCAGTTTACCGACCTTTCCACCGGCGCCGACCGCTGGAACTGGCAGTTTGACCGTTACGGAACCACGACAAAACGCAATCCGGAATTTACGTTTCCGGATACCGGCCTGATGAAAGTCACCCTGATCGTGACCCATCCGGAGGGATGTAAAGATTCGCTGTCAAAGTACCTCGATTTTTCACCACAGATCCGCTGGTACATGCCAAATGCCTTTACCCCCAACGGCGACGGACAAAACGATGGATTCCTGGGGAAAGGCTACCTGGAAGGCGCGACAAATTTCCACATGACCATCTGGAACCGCTGGGGCGAAATGGTCTTCGAAACCACCGATCCTCTGGAAGAGTGGAACGGCCGGCAGATGAACACCGGAGATATGTCGCCTGAAGGCGTGTACGTTTACCTGGTGAACTTTACCGGCCCACGGGGGCAGAAAGAAGAGTTTAAAGGGTATGCGACACTGATCCGGTAGCTCGCCCTGGCGATCCTACCGCAACAAGGTTACATTTCCTTTTTTCTCGGTCACGGTGCCGCCCAGGCAGCGCACCCGGAGGTAGTACCCATAGGTTTCTGCGGGTTGCGGCTCACCTTTGAATGTACCGTCCCAGGCGCCGTCCGGTTCGTCGGTTTCAAATATCTTTTGCCCCCAGCGGTTGTAAATGGCCCAATACACCTCCTCCACAAAGCGGCTTTCCAGTTGCAACTGGTCGTTCTCCCCGTCCCCGTTTGGCGAAAAGCCGGTTGGGAAAAAGACGAACGGCTCTTCGCAGGTCGGAAACAGCACCACGACTGTAACCTGGCGTTCCAGCACACAACCTCCATCGAGGGTAACCTGGGCCGTATAGGTTGTGGTTAGTGTCGGTTCGGCAACGGGCATGAGCACATTCGGGTTATTGAGGGAAGCGGCAGGCTCCCACCTGATTTTTGCATTGCCTGCAAAAAACGCTTCCAGTTGCGAACTCCCGCCCAGATAAATAGTGGACGGATCAGCACTCACGGTAAACTGGGTCGTGTCAAATACGGCTACGGTAACCATGCCTTCATACTTGCATCCCGCGTTGGTAATAGTCACCAGATAATCGGTGGTCGCCGATGGAAAAGCAAGCGGAGAAGCGTCCGATGTGTCGGAAAGCGTGGCAGAAGGAGTCCATTCATAAATATAGCCAATGATACCGCCGGAATTCAGCCGCACGGTATCGCCGGGGCAGATGGTCAGTTCCTGCACCAGGCTGTCGGTGCGGGGGATCGGGGCATTGAATTGTTTGAATACTGTATCGCGGCAGCCGCCTTCCGACATGGCGATGAGTTGGAGCTTGTAACTTCCCGGTTTGGTTACGGTAAAGGTGGGGTTTTGCGCCTGCGATTGCACCTTAAAACTACTCGGCCCTGTCAATGTCCAACTCCAGGAAGCCACCCCGTACACAGAGTCTGCGCTCTGGTCAAAAGCCTGGATTACCAGCCCGTTGTTGTCGCAGAACGGCAGATCCATTTGAAAGGCGGCATCGATATGGAAGGCGCCAATCCGGATTTCCCGAAACGCCGTATCGGCACAAGACTGCCCCGGTACGGTGATCAGGGCAACGGTATAGACTCCGGTATCCGGAAATTGAACCGTCGGCGAGGGTACTGTGGAGGTAAACGAAAGGTCGTCGGGCCAGTTGAAAAACCACTGCACGTTTTGCACGTTGCTTTGGTTTGTAAATTTGACGGGTTCATTTTGACAAGCGCCCGTCGGCGCAAAAAAAGCTGCCGTCGGCACACCGCAATCGGCAACGTTGTATTGAAAATCACGCCGGGTAGTCGAGATAAGGGTATCGCCCCGGTACTCATCGACACAAACGCCCACTACAAAGTTTCCAATCATGTTCGGAATACCGGTCATGAAACCGGTAGCCGGATTGATCGTCAACGGATCGCCGCCGAGCACATTGGACAAGTTATACGGCGGGTCGTTCCAGATGACCTCCTGATAGGGCCCTTTGAAGGGCGGAACCGGTTGCGGTGTCAGCGAGTCCGGGCCATTGAGCGGGGTGCATAAGCGGTAAACCAGGGAATCGCCATCGGGATCGGTAGCGGAATGATCAAAGTCTATCGGCTCATGCACGCAGATCGCAACCGGTGGCCATTTGTTAAAAACGGCACTGCTGTTGCAATCCAGCATGGTCTTTTCCGACAACTGACCGATGATCGAGATGCCGGTATTCAACGGGTCCGGAAGATTCCGGATCAGTTTGTTGCGGCAGCAACGCTGGTAAACGGCAGTGTAGCCCCCCGGTTTGGCCGTCAGGTTGACTATGGTGCTGTAGGTGCTCCGGTGCACACAAACATCGGGAGGTACCACCAGACAGGGGTTATCCAGGGTCACAGGGAGGGTATCGTGCGTCATGGCATTCCATGCGACCGGGATATTCCTAACCAGATTCCAATCCGCATCATAAATCCCGATATAGGCAGGGTTGTCGAACCAGGGTACGCCGTTGTAGCAATCTCGGTAAACGGTAAGGCGTATTTCGTAATTATCGCCACCCAGACAGGTATAGGTAATTTCACCACCGACGATGTGGGTTGCCCAGATAGTGGATTGGACGCCGAGAACCAGCAGGATAAAGAGGAAAAATCGTTTCATAGGCCAAAGATCGGGCATCCATGGGTTGCCGCTGCCCAAAGGAACAAAATGGAAATATATTGTCCAAGATTTGTCTGCCCGGAAACCGGGCCGTTTATCTTTGTTCCGGAAAAATATAATTCATGGAAAACAAACAATGGTACGAACAACGGCCCTGGTTGCAAGGGCTGATCTGGGGCTGGAGCCTCTTTCTTATCATGACCGGTATCGATTACTGGAACGGGGAATTGCCTGCAGCAAAAATCCCGTCGCATTTCGCGAGCTGGACAATCGGTGGTTTGATCTTCGGGTATGCGCGGATGTATCTCCTGAAATACCTGGATAAAAAGAGCGCCTGAGCACTGCCCGTTTTGCGATCAGTGCTCTGCAAAATACCGCCACAAGGCTGCATTGTGCAAGGCCTGCGACACGCCGCCTGTGCGCAGCATATCGAGCGTTTGCTCGCGCGATAACAGATGTACCGCAATGTCTTCCGTATGCTCCAGATGTTGTTCATCGAGGCGCTGCACGCCCCTGGCAAGATAAATATGGCACCAGTTGGTATGGGTCCCGGGATTGGCGCAGGCCTTGAGCAAGAGTTGCCATTCTCCGCCGCCAAAGCCGGTTTCTTCCAGCAACTCGCGCCGGGCGCTTTCGAGCAGGGGCTCCTGCGGATCCACCACGCCGGCGGCAAGTTCGTAATGCACCTGGCCGATGCCGTGCCGGTATTGCCGGATCAGCACGAACTGCTCTTCGGTCGTGATTGCCAGCACCGATACCCAGTCGGGGTATTCAAACACGAAGTAGTCGGGAATCCGGGCGCCGTTCGGCAAAAGGACCGAATCCTCGCGCAGGATCATGTAGGGTTTTCGGTCGTACACGTACCGGCTTTGTTCAATATGCCAGGGTTCAATCTCTTTCATGCTTCCTAAACGTTGGAAAGTGGTTCTTGGTTGAGGCCGCAAAAATCGGACGAAATTGCTGTATTTTGGCCGCCTAATTTCAGCAAGTTGCCGACTATGCAAGAGGAAAGACCCGTCAAACTCCTGAATGCCGCTGTGATCGTAGCCGCCCTGGGCTATTTTGTGGATATCTATGACCTGCTGCTTTTTGGCTTTGTGCGGGTTAAAAGTTTGCGCGACCTCGGCTTTTCCGGACAGGCCCTGACCGACACCGGAATTTCGCTGCTCAACTGGCAGATGGCCGGCATGCTCCTTGGGGGGCTGCTTTGGGGAGTACTGGGCGACAAAAAAGGCAGGGTCCGCGTGCTCTATTTTTCCATCTTCCTGTATTCCATTGCCAATATTCTGAACGGATTTGCCAGCTCGGCCGGCGACTACGCCTTTTACCGCTTTCTGGCAGGGGTTGGACTGGCCGGTGAACTGGGCGCCGGCATCACGCTCGTTTCGGAGATCATGCCCAAAGAAAAACGGGGGTACGGCACCATGATCGTGGCGACGGTAGGACTCACCGGGGCCCTGCTGGCCTGGGTAGTCGATATGCTCTTTCCCTGGCGGGTCTGTTTTTTCGTCGGCGGCGGCCTGGGGCTCTTGCTGCTGGTGCTCCGGATCAGCGTCAGCGAATCCGGCATGTTCCGGCAAATGCAGGCAAGCGCACACGTCAGCCGCGGCAACTTCCTGGCGTTGTTCACGCAATGGAACCGGTTTATACGTTTTACCCGATGCCTGCTCATCGGATTCCCGACCTGGTTCGTCGTGGGCGTGCTGATCACGCTGGCGCCTGAATTTGGCCAGGCAAAAGGATTGAGCGGCATTACCGGCGGCAACGCCATTGCGGCCTGCTATACCGGACTCATTCTGGGCGATATCAGCTCGGGCCTGCTCAGCCAGTTTCTGCGCAGCCGCCTGAAAGTCATGTGGATATTCCTGATCATGGATACGCTTGCAGTGGTTTATTACCTTGCCGGCGGGTTTTCCACCCCGGCATCCTTCTACTTTGCGCATTTTCTGCTCGGCATTTCCTCCGGCTTCTGGGTCATTTTTGTCACAATAGGCGCCGAGCAATTCGGCACCAACCTGCGTGC
Source organism: uncultured Saprospiraceae bacterium (assembly GCA_964450465.1). Classification (GTDB taxonomy): domain Bacteria; phylum Bacteroidota; class Bacteroidia; order Chitinophagales; family Saprospiraceae; genus M3007. Next base: position 1,886 of record CAYVDV010000180.1, on the reverse strand, counting down.
AACGGTGGCCACCACGGTACCAAACTTTGCACGGGGCATGCTGGTGCCTATTGGCGCCTCTTTCAAGTGGTTGAAAGGCCCCGGCATCACCGGAGGCATCCTGCCTGCCGCCGCTATCGTGGGTGCGGTTTGCCTGCTGATCGCTTTTCTGGCTTTGGCCGGCATGCGGGAAACCTTTGAGGAAGACCTGAATTATGTAGAGACAATTTGACCAGACACATCTGCTCTTTGCCAAAAATTCATTGGCGCAAATTATCTTTGCCCCGCCCAAACCAAATTATATTTCAAACGTTGCCTTAACATACATCCATCAACGATCCATACAGCATGAACTTCGACGTTATCGTAATTGGCAGCGGCCCGGGCGGCTACGTAGCTGCCATCCGCGCCGCGCAACTTGGCATGAACACGGCTATCATTGAGCGGGAAAGCCTCGGCGGAATTTGCCTCAACTGGGGCTGCATCCCTACCAAAGCCCTGCTGAAAAGCGCCCAGGTCTTCGAATACCTGTCCCATGCGGAAAGCTACGGTATCCAGCTGGAAGGCAAAGCGACGGCCGACTTTGGCGCCATGATCAAACGCAGCCGCGGTGTGGCAGAAGGAATGAGCAAGGGCGTGCAGTTTCTCATGAAGAAAAACAAGATCACGGTTATCAACGGGACCGGGAAGCTCGTAAAAGGCCCGAAAGTTGCGGTAACGGATGCCGAAGGCAAAGTGACGGAATATACTGCCAAGAGCATTATCGTCGCCACCGGCGGGCGGGCCAAGGAATTGCCCAACCTGCCCATCGACGGCAAGAAGATCATCGATTACCGCAAGGCTATGTCGCTCGACAAACAGCCTAAGCGCATGGTGGTCGTGGGCGCCGGAGCCATCGGGGTGGAATTCGGCTATTTCTACCACACCCTCGGCACCGAAGTCACCATCGTGGAATTCCTGGAACAGGGACTGGTTCCCCGCGAAGATGCCGATATCTCCAAGGAACTGACCAAACTATACACCCGCAAAGGCATGAAAGTGTACGGCGGCTGGGCGGTGGAAAGTGTGGACGGCTCGGGCAAGGAGATCAAGGTACACGTCAAAAGCCGCAAGGATGGCAAGGAAGAAGTGATCCTCTGCGATGTGGTGCTGAGCGCCGCCGGCGTAACGCCCAATACGGAAAACATCGGACTGGAAGACCTGGGTATTGCGACGGATCGCGGATACATAAAAGTAGATGACTACTACCGCACCAATGTTCCGGGAGTGTTTGCGATCGGCGACGTGCTGGCTACGCAGGCCCTGGCGCACGTTGCCAGCGCAGAGGGGATCACCTGCGTGGAACATATCGCCGGCATGCACGTTGAACCCATTGATTACAACAATATCCCCGGCTGCACGTATTGCTCCCCGGAAATTGCCTCGGTCGGCTACACCGAAGCAGCAGCCAAGGAGGCTGGCTTCGACGTGCTGGTGGGAAAATTCCCCTTCACCGCCTCCGGCAAAGCCAAGGCTGCCGGCGCTCCGGAAGGGTTTGTCAAGGTCATATACGATAAAAAATACGGAGAATGGCTCGGTGCGCACATGATCGGCGCCAACGTGACGGAAATGATCGCTGAAGTGGTGGCGGCCCGTAAACTGGAAACAACCGGCCATGAGATCCTCAAGGCCGTGCACCCGCACCCGACGATGAGTGAAGCCGTCATGGAAGCCACCGCTGCTGCGTACGGTGAGGTAATACACCTCTAAAACGGAAAAAGAACTACGGAAAAGCCCCTGCGCAGCACATATCGCGCAGGGGCTTTTTTATCGCACCATTAATACATCCCGGCAAACCGGCAGACCCTCTCCGTTCCGCATTTGAATAAAATAGGTCCCAACGGTCAGCGCCGGGACATCGCTCTTCG
>CAYVDV010000179.1:0-9962 GCA_964450465.1 uncultured Saprospiraceae bacterium | reverse complement strand
GTACGCCGCGTTCCAGATTTGCGCGTACGAGGTTATATAAAAAACTCCGCTGGAACTCCTGGATCTTCTCCCAGCCTTCGCGGTGGTATTTTTGCAGGTCATGGATGATGTTGGCTTTCATCTGTTGCAGCTGCTGCGAGTTGGTTTCCATGACCAGGAACATTTCCTCGATAGCGTTGCCGGCAGTGTGATACAACTGATCGCAGGATGCTTTCTCTTCCCCAATATGTCGCTCCAATACCTTGTTGACCAGATCGTCTTTGTTGTCGACAAACTGATAGAGCGTCTTTTTGGAAATTCCCAGCTCCCGCGCCACATCATCCATTGTGATGCTTTTGATGCCATAGCGCATGAACAGGTCTTCTGCCCGTTTAAGCCATTTCTCCTGCTGTTCTGAAAACATGGCGCAAAGGTAACCGAAGAAACGATTTTTGCATCAAACGTTTCCTTTGTTCACATCGTTTTTCGACGAACGCAAATAAAATTTCAACCAGCCGCATTTTTTGGCGGCATGACAAAACAAAAGACGCTAAAAACAGGAAAGGCGTTGCAGGGGGATTTGAATTTGGCAGGATGCCAGGTAGAAAGGAAGAAAAAGGAGAATAAAATTTCAGGGAAAGCACTCGCATTCAATCCCGTTCATCCACATGCAGTGCGTGCAAAAAGCGGTGGACGACAGGTGCGATCGTTACCGTAACTGCGCCCAGAAAAGCGACGCCGCTGTACAGAGCATAGATGGAAGCAAACAGTTTTCCACCGGCAGTTTCCATCGGCGACACGGGGCCCATGCCCGTCAGGATCATTGACGCGTTGTAAATGCCGTCAACTACGGGCATTTTTCCAAAGAAACAATAACCAGCCGTACCGATGGCCAGGGAGACCACCATGAGGAGCGATCCATAGGCGATGTGCCGCTTCAGGCGGCGGCGGAATCGCGCAGGGGAGGCAAGTGCTTGGTTCTTGTGCTCAAAAGGCATATACCAGAAAGTTGTAAGACAGGAAGACGAAAGGTACGCACAAACACAGCCCTTTTGCACTACGGGCTCGTCTACCGCAGACTCACAAAGCGCATTTTGTAATCCGCGTTGATTTTCCCGCTGCGGATATCGTCGAGTTTGCGCTGGATCAGGCGTTTTTTTAGCGGCTTGAGGCGTTCGGTGAACAAAACACCCTGGATGTGATCGTATTCGTGCTGAATGACCCGGGCGTTGATGCCTTTAAAGGTTTCTTCATGGACCTCGAAGTTTTCATCCTGGTAGCGCAGCCGGATCACCGGCGGGCGTTCCACGTCGCCGCTGATGCGGGGTATGCTCAGGCAGCCTTCTTCATAGGTCCACAGCTCGCCGTCTTCGTCGAGCATTTCGGCATTGATGAATACTTTTTTAAACCCGGGCTCCTGTTCTTCCTTGTCTTTCTTCTTCAGTTGCTCCGTATCGATCACAAACAGCCGGATCGAAAGCCCGACCTGGGGAGCGGCCAGGCCCACGCCATCGGCATGGTACATGGTTTCCCACATGTTGGCGATAATTTCAGTCAGGCCCGGATGATCCGGGTCGATCGGAGCGGCCACTTTTTTCAGTACAGGCTGGCCGTAGGCATATATCGGCAGAACCATTAAAAGTTTTGAGTTTTGAGTTTTGAGTTTTGAGTTTTGAGTTTTGAGTTGGCTCGCCTCTTGCGGGAGGCGAAGCGGGTTTGGGTATTGTTTTACCAGTGGTTTTCCTGCATGTATTGTTCGAGGATGAGCGCGGCGGCTACTTTATCCACCAGGGATTTATCCCGGCGTTTTTGTTTTTTCACCCCGCTTTCCAGGATAATACGCTTGGCCTCGTTGGAGGTATAGCGTTCATCCTGACGGAAAACGGGTTTTTCGGGAAAAAGTTCGCTCAGGCGCCGGGCAAAAGCATCCGCAGCGGCGGCAATTTGGGCCGGATTCCCGTCGGGGTAAAGGGGGAGTCCCACCACAAAACTTTCTACCTCTTCTGTGGCGCAATAGGTCTTTAAGAAATTCAATACTTCAGCCGTCGGCACGGTGGTCAATCCCGTGGCGATGATCTTCAGGGGATCGGTGACGGCGATCCCGGTGCGCTTCAGTCCAAAATCAATTGCGAGAATACGGCTCATTTGCGGCCGCAAAGATACGAAAACGCGGGCTAAAAAAAACGTTCAGGATAAGCGCATGTCGCTGTAGGATTCGGCGAGAATATCCGCGTCTTCAATCTGGAAGATATTCCGGAAAAATGCACATTGCGCATGGAGTCGTTCTTCCGGCCAGCCGGGTTCCGGTGCGATGGCCTCGATCTCGACAAATTGCCCCAGTCCATCCAACTCGTCGAGGTGGATTTTGACATTGTCCACAAAGTAAATTTCCCGGCGTTTGCGCACCTCCACCAATACCCCCAAGGCTCTTTCCAGGCAGTGCCGGAGCGCGTCTGCATCCGCAACAGGCGCCAGGGCGACTTCGGAGGCGCGCGCTTCGGCATTGTCGCTGCGCTGGTAGTGGATCAGGTTGTTCTCGATGTTGCCCTGCCGGAGTTTGAGCCGGCCCCGGTCTTCCGGCAGGCGAAAGTAGGTGTCGGTTTGTTCGTCCACTCCGCGGAAATCGGCGCCATGCTTCAGAAGCCAGGTGCGGATCTCCGTCTGCCGGCTGGTGCGGGCCTTGAGTTCGATGTTCAGGTGGCTGCTACTCAAAATCGAAGTAGGTGATCTTTCGTTTGATCCGGGTCTTTTCCTGCTGGAGTTTTCCGTCCCAAACCAGTTGCATGGTGCTTTGGGCTTCCGTCCAGTTGCCAAACCGGTCCGTTTGGGTATATTCCATCCGGTGCTCCACGAGGTGGGTCCCACCGTGGGATGTACCGGCCCAGATAATTCTGCCGTTGGCGTACACCGTTTTGGTCGTTTCTGCGGCCTTCGGTTCAAATGCTTTACTGAGACTGTTGAAATACCTTTTTTCCGCCACAATGGTATCGCCGCTTTGGCTGTATTCCGTTACGCTGGAAGGCGTCCCGAAACTGGAATATTCCGTGCTTTTAACCCGGACCCCCTGATTAAACTCATGCACTATGGTCTGCATCAGCGTACCGTTGGGATGCAGTATAGTTTCAACCACTGCGTTGCCGTACTGGTTGAAAACCGGCCGCGTGACCGAAGTGGTATCCCCCCGTTCATTTATCCCGATGTCGCCGGTCACCTGCCAGTCTTCATTGAAAAAGATATGGCGTACCGATTGCACCGGATTGGTCTTTTGATCCAATTCCTCCGTGAAAATCGCTGCGCTTTTAATATTGCCAAAATACGACTCGCCCTGCCATACGATCGGCATGCCGTCGTACACCGGATACCAGATAATGTTCAACAGGAAATCCATTGGAATATCGAAGCGCTTTTGCCAGGCATTTTCCGAGTGGTTTTCGCCCGGAAAATATTTGGTCATCCAGTTGATGCTGGTAAACCCCCGGTCCCGCATGAGCCCGTCCACCTTTTGCTGGATGGGGCCATACAGCGAATCCAGGGTAGCCGAACCGTAGTCAAAATAAATTTTATGCGTTTGCGGGTCGGGGAGGCTCGTTCGCAGATACCGCAAAAAGGCATCCGGGATGGGGTTGCTCTCAGCCCGGAAAATGCCCGGCCAGTGGGTGGACAGGCAGGCTGCGCCGCCGAATACCCTGGGGTACTCGCAAATCGCGTAAAGGGAGATCAGGCCTCCCATACTTGAACCTGCGATAAAGGTGTTCTGGCGATTCCGGATCGTGGAAAAATGAGTATCGATGAAAGGTTTGAGTTCGCAAACCAGAAACTTCAGGTAATTGTCCGATTGCACGTCAAAGCCCGGGGCGGAATCGTCCAGGCGCTTATGTTGCGCCAGGGCGTCGCGCACGGTGATCTTCTCCTCCGGCGTCAGCGATTCGAAAGGCTTTTGTGGAAAATACTCGCGGTGCCGGCGCTCCCCGCCGTTCCAGATGCCTACAACGATACAATCCCGGATCTTTTTTTCCGTGAGCAGGCGGCTCAGCGTTTCATCCACACCCCATTCCTGGTGATTCCAGCTGATGGTGGAGTCAAAGAGCATCTGCCCGTCGTGCATATACAATACAGCATACTTCTTCCGGGGATCGTAGCTGTCCGGCAGCCATACATCCACATTCCGGGCCGGCACATACACGGAAGCAAAATTTTCAAACCGCTGTATGCTGCCAAAAGCGGGTTTGGGCAGCTGCGCGTACGCAGAAAGACCTGCACAACAACAAAGGAGAAGGAATACCTTTTTCATATCGTTCAATTTAGGGCATGTTAGGGGCTTTCCCGCCGGATCCAAAACGTTTCTTTTCCGCCACTTTTTATCTTTTTCCGTTCCGCAGATCCGGCGACCGTCTTTTAAAAACGCAAAAACCAGCCAAAAAGTCTTCGTTTTTGCCTTTTACAGAAAGCCCCCGGCATGTTCTAAGCGGCAGCCGGTTGTACCCGGTAGCCGCGCATGACGTAAAATACGACATACGAGAAGCAAACAAAGGGTACCAGCAGGGCCAGTTTCATTCCGCCTGCACCCGACAAAAGGCCGGCAACAGGAGGCATGACGGCGCCGCCTACGATCGCCATGATCACCAGGGAGGAAGCCAGCTTCTGCTCGGCCGGCGGCATGCCCTTGGTGGCCAGGGCGAATATGGTCGGGAACATGATGCTTTGGCAGAAGTACGTCAGCATGATGCAAATGATGGCGGTGAGCCCGCCGGTGGCAAAGGCCAGGGCAACAAGGGCCACCGCGGCCATGCTATAATACGACAGCACTTTGCGCGGCTCCATGCGGCTCATCAGGTAGGTGCCCAGGAATCGGCCCAGCATAAAGAGCACCAGCGCGAAAGAGGCGTGGTAACCGGCCATTTGCTCCATGGTGATCGGGCTGGTGTCGTGCAGGATCGTGTTGTGCCAGAAATTGGCATAGGGTATGACCGGGTTGGCGTGCGCGCCGGCGGAAAAGTCCATCTTGAAATCCACAAAATAGCCCCAAAGCGTGGCCTGGGCGCCTACGTTGGCAAACTGGGCGACGACGCCCAGCACCAGATGCCGGTATTTGCGAAGCGGATCCAAAATACTCACCCGCCCTTCGGCCAGCTCTTCCTCGCGCCCCACTTCGGGCATTTTGGTCAGCCAGAATAACAGGGCGACCAGCAGCACCACACCGGCCACCACCAGATAGGGCCCTTGCACAGAAAGCGCCTCCTGTACCCGCGCCGTTTCGATCTCTGCAGCACTCATCCCGGCCAGCACATCCCTGGTATATTCTTTTTTGGAAAAAATGAACAAACTCCCGATTACCGGTCCCAGGATAATGCTGATGCCGTTGAACGACTGGGCAAAATTGATCCGCCACTCGGCGTCTTTTTTGTCGCCCAGTACTGTGACATAAAGGTTGGCGGCCGTTTCCAGAAATGCCAGTCCGGAAGCGATCGTAAACAGGGCGAAGAGAAAAAAGGCATACACGCGGATGTCAGCGGCCGGATAGAACAACAGCGCCCCGCCGGCGTACAACAGCAGGCCGGCCAGAATGCCGCGCTTGTAACCGAACTTTCGCATAAAAATACCTGCGGGAATGGCCATTACGAAATAGCCGAAATAAAATGCCGAGTCCACAATACCCGCCTGCCAGCGCTTCAGATCGAGTGCAAACTGAAAGTGCCGGATCAGGGAGCCGTTCAGGCTGTTGGCGATACCCCAGAGAAAAAACAGGCTGCATACGAGGGCAAAGGGAATCAGGTAAGGGTTGCGGGTAGAAGATTGATTCATGGTTGGTTAGTCTGAATGACAGGGAAAAAGCAACCCTTAGACCGGATTGCTCAGGTGATATTTTATAGCCAAATGGTGAAGCATGTCTTTGGTCATGGCGTCCAGGTCGTAGTCCGGATGCCAGTTCCAGTCGTGGCGGGCTGCCGAGTCATCGATCGACGCCGGCCAGGAGTCGGCGATGGCCTGCCGGAAGTCGGGCTTATAACTGATGCGGAAGTTGGGCATCATCGAACGGATACTGGCAGCGACCTCGTCCGGGGTGAAGCTCATACCGGCCAGATTGTAGCTGGTGCGCACGGAAAGTTTATTGGCCGGCGCTTCCATCAGTTCGATCGTGCCGCGGATAGCGTCAGGCATATAGAGCATGGGCAGGCGCGTGTCGGCCCGCAGGAAACATTCGAAGGGTTTTTGCTGGATAGCGTAGTGGTAGATATCCACGGCATAATCCGTAGTGCCGCCGCCGGGCATGCTCTGGTAGCCGATTATACCCGGATAGCGCAGCGAACGCACATCCACGCCATAGCGCCGGTAATAGTAATTGGCCCAGTTTTCCCCGGCTACCTTGCTGATGCCATACACCGTTTCCGGGATCAGCACTTCGTATTGCGGGGTGTCCTGATGCACTGCTTCGCGGCCGAACACGGCAATGGAAGAGGGATAATATACCTTGCTGAGGCTGCGCTGGCGGGCAACTTCCAGCACATTGAACAGGCTGGTCATGTTGATATTCCAGGCCCACATGGGGTTCTGCTCCCCCTTGGCGCTCAGGATCGCGGCAAGGTGGTAGATCTGGTTGATCCGCCATTTTTTCACAACGGCTTCCAGGGCCTGCCCATCGAGGGCATCCAAAACCTCGGAAGGTCCGGCCTGGTCCTCCAGCGGATGCAGGTCGGTTGCGACCACGGCGTCATTACCATACAATTCGCGAAGCGCATCAGTGAGTACGGAGCCGATCTGTCCGCCGGCGCCGATGATCAGGATGTTGTCTTGTTTCATGTCTTACTATGGTGTACGGGCAAAAAAGCGGTTGCGTCCTTCGGACACAACGCCATATCTTGGTTTGTGGCCGAAATGTAGCGCGAGCCTTGGAAAGCGCCAAATATAGTGGCGTTATGCTTTCAGGTAATTTTCAAACACGAGCACCGATTCCCGGATGGCAGCCGTCAGCCGGCTAACGTTTCCGGGCAGGGAATCCGGATCCGTTCCTTCCAGCACCTGGGTTTCGATCACCTGGGCCTGTTGCGCCAGCTCTTCCATGCCGACCATGCGAAACTGCGGTTTAATGGTATGCACTACCCGGCGCAGTTCTTCCCGGTCGCCGGCAGCCAAGGCAGCCTCAATGCGGGGCAGGCCGTCCCGGGCGGATTCGAGAAAAAGGCCCAGGTATTTCCGGATGCGTGCCGGGTTGCCCCCGGTCAATTGCTCCAGAAAATCGAGTTGGGCCGGAGCGGGACCTGCCGCCGGAACCGGCTCTGGGTTTTCCGGCGCGGCGGGTTGGTCTGGAGACGTTTGCCGTTCCCCGGGGTTGGTCACCGCCAGCAGGGCCTGGAGCAGCTCGTCGTCCTTGAAGGGTTTGGGCACACAGGCGTTCATGCCGGTTTTCAGGCAGCGCTGCACTTCCTTGTTCGTGACGGAGGCCGTAAAGGCGATGATCGGCACGGTGTTGATGGACAGCGGGAGGTTGCGAATGGCGCGGGTAGCCTGCAAGCCATCCATCACCGGCATCGTTACGTCCATCAGGATCACATCGAAGTGTTCGGTTTGGACGCGATCCAGGGCTTCCTGTCCATTTTCGACGCAGCGCACGGTGACATCCGGGATCAGCAGTTCCAGGGTTTCTTCGGCTACGACCCGGTTGAAATAGTTGTCTTCTGCCAGCAAGATGCGCAGGCCGCGCAGGGTGCCGGCAGCCCCTTTGACCGGAGGAGGGGCCGATATTTGTTTTTCTTCCCCGATTTCCAGGTCGATGTCAAACCAGAATGCCGAGCCCTTGCCGGGAGCGCTCCGGGCTTCGAGGGTGCCGCCGAAGCGTTCGACCAGTTGTTTGGATATACTCAACCCCAGCCCGGTGCCGCCGTATTTGCGGGTAGTGTCGCCCGAAGCCTGTCGAAAACTTTCAAACACCACGGCGAGCTGAGCGGGTGTCATGCCAATTCCGGTGTCCTGCACTTCGAAGTGAAGCCGGCAGCGGGAGCCGCTGCGGTCCAGAAGCCGGGCGATCAGGGTCACCTGACCGGTATCGGTGAATTTCACGGCGTTGCCGGCCAGGTTGACCAGCACCTGCTGGAGGCGTACAGGGTCACCGAGAAGGACAGGAGGAATACCGGGGTCGGTTTTCAGCAGCAGGGAAAGGCCTTTCTCTTCGGCGCGAAACTGGAGGGTGGTGCGCACCGTTTCCAGGACGGTGGCTATGTTCATACCGGTGACTTCCAGTTCCAGTTTGCCGGCCTGAATTTTAGAAATATCGAGAATATCGTTGAGGATGACCAAAAGGGCTTCGGAGGACTGCAGGATGCTGTGCAGGTATCTCAACTGGTCTTCCCTGGGCGCTTTTTGCAGCATTAGTTTGGTCATGCCCAATACCGCATTCATGGGGGTCCGGATCTCATGGCTCATATTGGCCAGGAACTGTTGTTCGGCGCGTTCGCTTTGTTCGGCGCGTTGGCGCTGGCGGTCTGCTTCCTGTTTTTCGGCTTCGGCTTTTTGCCGGAGCAGTTCGGCTTCTTCCTTTTGCTGCATCAGTTCTGCAGTCCGTTCTGCCACCAGCCGGGTGAGTTCTTCTTCGCGGCGGTGAAGATGCTCGAGTGTCTGGTCTGTTTGAAAGCGCAGGCGCCGGGTGAGCAAACCCACAATGCGGGTAGTCACTTCCGGGTAGTTTCGGAAAACATCAAAGAATACATCGCGGTCAATCCGGGCCAAAACCGCCGGCTCGGTAGCCGTGACGGACATGGAGCGGGGGGCTTCGTCGAGCAGGCCGATCTCGCCAAAACAACTTCCTTCGTGTATATGGGAAAGGATGATATCGCCGTCGTGTATTTTCACGGTACCCTGCAGGATCAGGAACAACGAGCTCCCTCGTTCATTTTTTCGAAAAACCAGGCCGCCTGCCGGAAATTCATCGATCCGGGTGCGCGCTGCCAGCTGCAATAAAATAGGCTCTGGTATGGATTGCAGAATATCCATCCGGCTGAGTTTGTCGGCGAGGTCGGCGGTAGTGATGTGCATGAGCAGGGTATTGGGGCAAAAATGCGGAATTTGACGGGATTTATCCGCATCACCTGCATCTTACCTGCCAATACAAACGAAAACTTCCGGGCTTGTCAACCATCCCGTCTTCGGTCCGGAACCGGGGTCATCAAATCAGGTTTTGCAATTCATCAAAGCGCTCCGATACTGCCGCGCTCAGTTCATCCTGCAGGATTTCGTCGCGAAGGCCCCGCCGGGCAATTTTGGCCACCCGTTTGGCCAGTGTGGCATCGTGCAGGACCTCTTTCAACCAGCGTTCAAAATCCCCGCGCTCCAGATGATATTTCAGGGTGGAAAGCGGAAGCTGCGGAATGGATTCGGAAAACTCCCACAGGCTGGCTGCAGCATGGGGCCCATCAAAAGGCTCGGTCAGTTCGAAATAAAAGCGCTTTGATTTGGGCAGTGGCGCCCGGAGGTATTTGTGCAAATGGCGGATATGCGGCACAATCCGTTTAACCTGTGCAAAATTTATAACTCCCGGCAGCGGCGTGTCGCTTTGCATCCGGTTGTCGAGGCACAGAAATGCCTGACCCGTACGGAGTTCGGGCAATTGCTCCAGGTCGGGTTCATGGCATTTCCCATGCAGGTAGTTTTTCAACAGGACCAGTTCCTCCCTGTTCTTCATTTTGGTAACCAGCCAGTGATTGGTTAGTTCCAGAGCCGCAGGCGCCAGCATGCTGGGCCGGAAGCTGATCAGTCCCAATCCGCCGGCATGCATACCTGTCTCGATCAGTTCTGCCAGCGCATTCTCATTGTCGTAGGCCGGGCAGAAATAATGCGCTTCGTCCAGCAGGATCCAATGCGGTTTGCCGCGCCGGGCGCGCAGGCTGAACAGCGCCCGCAGAAGATCCGTCACGTACGGCAACTGTTTATCCAGGGGATACAAAGACAGATCCACAATAACGCTCACGCTGGAATATTCCAGCAAGGTGATC
>CAYVDV010000178.1:0-9998 GCA_964450465.1 uncultured Saprospiraceae bacterium | reverse complement strand
CGCTGCTGCTGCGCCGCCCGCCGGGCCGCGAAGCCTATCCGGGTGACGTGTTCTACCTGCACAGCCGCTTGCTCGAGCGTGCTGCCAAGATCATCGACGACGAAAAAGTAGCCCGCGCGATGAACGACCTGCCCCCGAGCCTGATCAAAGCAGGCCTCGTGAAAGGCGGTGGCTCGCTCACAGCTCTTCCGATCATCGAAACCCAGGCAGGCGACGTGTCGGCATATATACCGACCAACGTGATCTCCATCACCGATGGACAGATCTTCCTGGAGTCCAACCTCTTTAACTCCGGTGTACGGCCGGCCATCAACGTGGGTATTTCAGTAAGCCGCGTAGGTGGTAACGCCCAGATCAAGTCGATGAAAAAAGTGGCCGGTACGCTGAAACTCGACCAGGCGCAATACCGCGAACTTGAGGCGTTCTCCAAATTCGGTTCCGACCTTGACGCCGCTACCCAGGCTATCCTGGCCAAAGGCGCCCGCAACGTGGAAGTGCTCAAGCAGCCCCAGTACAGCCCGGTATCGGTGGAAAAACAGGTGGCCATCATCTACCTGGGTACCAACAACCTGCTGCGCGATGTGCCGCTCGAGAAAGTACGCGAATTCGAAGAGATCTTCCTCATGAAGATGGAACAGCAACTGCCGGATGTACTCGAAGAATTCCGCAAAGGCAAACTCGAGGACGCCAGCCTGGCAAAATTGAAAGAACTGGCAGCCGGCCTTACCGGTCAGTATAAGAAGTAATCATTGAGTGATGGAGTGATGGAGTGATTGAGTGATTAAAATTCAATCACTCAATCACTCAATCGCTCAATCACTCCATCACCCAATCACCCAATCACTCAATCACTCAATAGAATGGCAGGTGGTTTAAAAGAAGTACGCGAACGCATCAAGTCGGTCATGTCCACGCAGCAGATTACGAAAGCCATGAAAATGGTTTCGGCGTCCAAGCTGCGCAAGGCGCAAAATGCCATTGTGCAATTGCGTCCCTATTCCGACCGGCTCAACCGTATGTTGTCCAATATCCTGTCGAACCTCGACGGTGACTCTTCGACTTCGTATGGCAAGGCCCGTCCGGTGAAGAACGTCCTGATTGTGGTCGTTACCTCTAACCGTGGTTTGTGCGGGGCGTTCAACACGAATATCAACAAGGAAGCGTTGTTGCATATCAATGAAAAATATGCCGCCCAGCGCCAGGAAGGCAACGTAACGGTCCTGTTTATCGGTAAGAAGGGATACGACTATTTCCGCCGCCGTTTCCGCGACATGACCTTTAATACCGAGCACATTGGCCTGTTCAGCCATCTGGAATACGAACAGACCAGCCCGGTGGCCCGTCAACTGATGGAGGATTTTACCAGCGGGAAATACGACGCAATCGACATTATCTACGGCCGTTTCAAGAATGCCGCCATGCAGTTCCCAACCGTGGAACAGTGGCTGCCGGTTCCGAAAATGGAACGTTCCGGCGTGTCTAAAATGAAAGCCGACTATATTTTCGAGCCAGACAAACAACAACTGCTCGAATCTCTGGTGCCGAGTATTCTTCAACTCCAGTTTCACAAAACACTGCTTGACACGCATGCCAGCGAACACGGTGCGCGCATGACGGCAATGGATAAAGCAACGGAAAACGCTGAAGAACTGCTCAAAAACCTCCGGATCAACTACAACAAAGCCCGTCAGGAAGCGATCACCACCGAACTCGGGGAGATCGTGGGCGGCGCTGCGGCCCTGGAGGGGTAACTAACCTGTCAGGTCTGAATTAAAAAGCGAAAGATCCGCGCTGCGCTTAAGCGCATGCCGGATCTTTCGCTTTTTAATTCAGACCTGACAGGTTTTTAAAATCCCCGCACCAGTTTCCCATTCCCCGTCGCATCCCCCGCACTCACCCGGTACCACAGCACCCGCCCCTGCAATACTTCCGCCGGGATCTCCAGCTGCTGCACACCTCCGGGAAGCCAGTCCTCCAGGGCATATACCTGGCGGCCGTTCAGGTCAAATACTTCCAGGCGCACCCGTTCCGCTTTTTCCAATGCCAGCAATACCCGCACCGGTCCCGTAAAGGGGTTTGGCGCTGCCGGGTAAATCACTGTTTTGTCGCCTGATTTGGGCGCTGAAAAGTGGAACCCCAGATCGTATATGTTGCCTGCTGCGGTATAGAGTTCCGGGCGGAGGCGTTTGGGGCGCAGGTGCAGTGCATCACTCAGGCGAAGAGACTGCCGGGCCTTGATCTCCAGGGTAAACAGCACAGTGCCGACCGGTAATGCCGGTGGATTGGGATTATCCCAGCTCAGGGTGAGCAGGCCGGGTTCCGGCTGCGCAAACCAGGGATCGCCGTCCGCATCGAACTGATCCGGCAACAGGGCCGGACCCATCCGCACATCTATCATTTCCAGAAGTTCGGGGTCAAAGGCCAGGGCGAATTGCAGACCCAGGAGTGCCAGTTCAGCCTCGTTTCGTACAGGTATTTGCACCTTTTCTCCGGGTTTAAGCAGAATATCTTCGAGGGTGAGGGAAATGGGACTTCGCGCTTCTGAAACCGGTGCGAAGGAATGTGCGATGGCATTGCCGTTCACATCACCGGTCTTGATCCCCGTAAAATCCTGGTAAAGGTTAAGGGCAAAGAGATCGGTGACGGTAAATACTTCGGGGAAAACCTCCGCAAAGGGGTTGAGCGTATCCGGGAAGGCGTAGGACTTCGGGATAAAGCGCCACGACGTATTGTGCGGAAATTCGGTATAGATCCCCAGGATCAGCTTGCGGAGTTCGATAATGTCAAAAGTGGAAACAGAGCGGCTGTTGTTGGCGTCGGCGGCGATCATTTTGAAGGGGCTGTTGAGGCGCTCGATGTTCAGGATATGTTTGTTGATCAGAATGAGATCAAACGTGCTGACGCCATTCAGCGGGTCGTTATCCTTCAGCGGCGTAATGGTCAGGTCTGCCCCCAGCGGAATACCAGTGGTTTGCAGACAGGGCCCCATAAAAAACTGGGCTATTGGCGGCAGGGCGGGATGCTGGCCGTCCAAGGTCCAGGCAATTTCGTCAATCGGAAGCCCGGTTTCTGTGAAGGCGCAACACTTGAGCGCATTCAGATTAAAACAGTCGCAGGATCCCATATTGTCCTGCACAATGAGATAGGCGGAATCAACAGTGGTATTCCCGGCGGCATCGCGGCCCCAAAGTTCCACCCATTGGAATCCCAGGTCACAGGCGTCGAATTGGACGTAGGGTTGTGGGCCACCGGTGTCCGGGTCGGTTGGAAAACCGGTTCCGGCGCCTGCCTTGCGAATGGCCAGTTCGATCGCATTGGCAGGGGTGCAGTTGTCCGTTGCGCTGGCGACAAGGTCGGTGGTCCAAAGCGTGAGAATGCAGATCGGTCCTAAATTTACGGTCAACCCGTTAGTTACCTCCAGCACAGGCGGCTCGGTGTCCGGGTTACATTGGGCGGAGAGGCGTTGGCCAGCAAGGAGTGCAAGGAATGCAAGGGCGTAGATTTTTTGCATAGGTGTGTATTTTGAGTTGCAATTTAATTTTTTTTTACCGCACCCCCTTCCAATATAAGAATTTTTGTCTGCCGGTTTGCAGACAACGGGCAGCTACCGCTTTACCAAGAAGGTTTTATCAGATGTCGAACGAGGATAGTAGGTAAGCGGCGACATATCGTTTGACAAAAAAATTTTAAAATAATTGTAAATCAGTATTTTATAACATTTAAAATGACATGAAGACTTGATAGATTGCGAAATATGTAATTTCGTTCACGGGGAATCCTCCGCACATTTGTTCCGGATGAATACCCAACCAAAATCCAACTGCCTGCGTGTATAGGAAAGTTGTGTCCGGAAATTTGCACAGCCAAGGCAGCGGGTTTGCCACCTGTATGCGTCATTTCACACAGTGTTCCATTTTGAATGCCACTAAAAGGCGAAATTCGGACCTGCTAATCCATTAACCTGTAACCGTCAGTAAATTATTACCCGAATGAACAATGTAACCTCCGTTCTCCTCACCGCTCTTTTATGCGTACTTTTTACCCGTGTTTCGGCGCAAACGCTGTCCATCACCTATCAAAATCCGTCCGGACTGTATGTGTGCGGTAGTGCTGCGTTTACGGTTTCCCTGCAAAACAACCAAAGCGCCCCGCTAAGCAGCCTGGCGATCACCGTAGATATGCCGAACGGCATCAGCTATGCGCCCGGCTCGGTGAACAATGCCACAGAAACCAATGTTGCCGACCCGAATGCCCCGGTCTTTGGCGTAAACGACCTTGCGCCCGGCGCCCAGACCAGTTTCGACTTTACCCTGCAAGCCGGGTGCGAGCTGGTCGATGCGATCAACTCCGGGCAGCTGTTCAACAACATCATCACGGTAAATTACACCGGCGGCAGCGAGCAAATCACCACACTGGCATACCCGGTGGGTACCGCCCTGCTGCTGATCACCAATGTGACCCCGTTCACGCAATCGGGTAAAAAGGGCGATGTGTTGACCCGCAAGATTACGTTGCGCAACACCCGGCAGGGGCCCGTCAACACGCTGTATTTTTTCGACCAGCACCTGGCCGGGCTGTCCGTAAATCTGAACGGGGTGGGGGGGCAAAATTCCACGCCTACCTTGTTCGACGCCGTAGTGCCAGGCACTTATTTCACGGCATTTGGCGACGGGGACGAGCTCTTTGAATTCAACGAAACCGTTACGTTGACCGAGGAAATCACCATAGACGACTGCGGAACGCCCTCGTTTACCAACCCATCGATGATCCGGATCGGCTGGGGATGCGACGGTAGTGCCTGCCAGAGCGACAGTGCCATGGCCGAGGTTGTGATCCTGCCCAGCGATCAGAACCCTGATCTGGTATTCACGCCCGTCCCCGGGCTTCCAGTTGACCGCTGCGCTCAGGAAGCGTCAGTACAGGAACTGATCATCACCAACAATGGTCTGGCGGATGCTGCCAATGTACTGCTGGACTTCAGCGCAAACAACGTTGATCTGGTGGGGATCGATTACAATTCCTTCGAGATCAATTCGGGCGCGGGTTGGGCGCCGCTGTCCCCTAACCTGGGTGAAAAACAACCGCTGCCCAATTGCGGCGTCAATAATTATTACAAAAGGGTGCTGATCAGCGTACCGCTGGTACCCGCGGGCGCTACCGTGCGGGTGCGGTTCAATACCTATACCTGCCTGGCTGCCTGCAGTGAAGATATTGCCGCTATTTCGTACAGTTATTTTTACCATAAACAATGCCCTGCCACTGCTAATGTCAACGGTTCCGGCGTTATTCTTCCGGACCCGGATGCGGTGGTGCTGCGATCGAAAGTGTACTTCGATATCGGCGAATGCCTGGAAGATGACCAGGTTTATAGCTTCGACTATTGGGTCAAGTCGCCCCGCCTGCTGAGTTATGACGGGTATCTGCACCTGAACCTGGAATTGCCCTGGGGACTGTTTTGGGAAAATTCCTGTACGCTGGAACTCGACGGCAAAATGCCGCTGGCGGTAGATGTCCAACAGGCGCCTAATGTGCAGACTATAGTCCGGCTGGTGTTTGAACTTCCCATGTCGAGCGATTCGGTGTTCGGATCCTTTTGCCTGCGCAATATCTGCCAGCCCACAGACTATTACGAAGCGGGGCTGCCGCTGGTGCCCGCACGTGGAGGGAGCTATACGGTGTACCCGGTTGAACCCAGCTGCTCGCCCTGTTTGCTGGACGTGAATGTCGTCACCCAACTCAGTACGTCCGATGATGTGAATGACGAGTGCGGCATCTCGGTATGCGATAGCTATGAACTGGTGCTCAATTGTGGCTGCAACGATAATTCCTGTACCGGAAACGGCGGGCTTTCGATTATTGCGGCAGATTATACTTCCTGGCGCACCAATATTGGCTTGCAGGACGACAACAACGACCGCTTTGCGGACAGTAATGCCCCGGCCACCACCAGCCTGATCCGGCTCGACCGGTTTTTGCCCGGCGATACCATGCGCACCCGGTTGAGGGGCGTGGTGCTGGTCGGCGATGTAGGGGGTATTAGTTTTCGCGCATTCACGGAATCCTGGAAGAGTGATTTTGGCATCGACGGCGGTGATCCATACGAGATCCCGGATGGCCAGAAAATATTGGTCAATTACGATTCCCTGGAGTATATCGGCGGGTCTTTATATCTTAAAATCGCCGCAACCGGCGCCACCTATACCTGCCCGGTACCGGCGCCACCGGTTCGCTCCGATCAGCTCTATTACCAGATCGCCGAGCCCAATATCCGGCCGGAGCAGATCTATGACGAGCTGACCTCGATGTTCCACCAATACGACCTTTCCTTTGATGATTTTGCAGCCATGGGTTGTCTGCCTCCCAATCTTGTTTTGCAACCGGGCGACTCCCTGGTCTTTACCGCGGATTACAAGTTCAGACAAAATTTCGTACCTCCTTTTTCCCCGCATGTGCCCTCGTTGATCAATTTCCGCAATACGATCTGCAGCCCGGCACACCGGTTTGCCTGGAAGCTCGATGGGTGTTTTCCGCCGCATTTGCGGCAGTACTCCGGGTATCAACTGCAAATGGCCAATCCATCGTACAGCATACAACCTTGCACCCTGTCCAAAGAAGTTTCCCCGTTTTACTATCATTTGCGGATTGCGCGCGCCAATCTTTTCCCATACGAAGTGCGGCCTTTAGCCAGTTTGTTGTCTTACAGCCAAAGTCTTCCTCCCGGGGTGCCCTTGCTGGAAACCCGTCTGCATTTCCTGCAACTTCAGGAGTCGGTGCCGCTGTTTAACGACGAGTTGGTAGCCACTACGGCTGCCGGAGGGCTGTTTAAGGCCGATCTGTCGACCTTTTTCAGCACACCGCTGGATGAAGGTTGGCGGATTGAGCTCGGCTCGCAATTCGGGCCGGAGTGCTCCTTCACCGGCCCGGTAGCCGCCCTGACGGAGTTCCGGATCCGCTATGCCAATATGTGTTTTCACGACCCGGAATTGGATACGGTCATATTATATCAGCAAACGGGCTACTATGACGCCAAACCCCGGCTGGATCTGGTGCCAGAGGACACCATAATTACGGTGCCATCCCGGGATTTCCTGCTCAACCTCTCCCTGAACAACCTCGCACCTGCCTACGCCCCCAACACCTGGGTTGCCCTGGAGGGGAACAGCGATTTGAGCGGGCTGGAGCTGGTGTACTGGCCTTCCGGGCAAGCGGTGCCCTCGGTAGGTGGCGTGTATCAACTTGGGAAAATAACCCCCAATTCGCAATCCGGCCTTCAGCTTCGGGGCCGCAGCGTCGCTTGCGAACCGGTCGAACTGACCCTGCATTACGGCTGGGATTGCGACCCGGTCACCAATACGCTGGGTTCGCCCTGTAGCTCCCGGGAACAAAAAATTACCCTGCTGATCCTCCGGCCGGAACTGGAGCTCGTGTTGCTCCAGCAACCGGTTTCCGTGCCCATGTGCGCGCCTTCCGATTATTTTGAATTCGAAGTATATAATGCCAACGAAGGCTATGCTTTCAGTACAACACCGTCGATCAAACTGCCACAGGGCATGTCTGTCGTTCCGGGATCTTCCCAGTTGTCGTACCCGGTGGGCACTTCGTATGTGGCGTTACCTGACCCCAAAGCGCTTCCCGGAAATGTATATCAATGGGATCCGGAAAAAGTGTCCGCCGCCCTGTTGCAATACGGGCTGCTCAGTATTAACCAGGCTCCGCAAAATGCCCTGCGCGTACGTTTCCGGGTATTGGCGGAATGCGGCTTCGTATCCAATACCCAGCCGGTGTACGGCGCGGAAGCCCTGCAACCCTGCGGGATCAGTTCGAACGTACTGCGCGTGCCCGGCAACCGGATCCAGCTGAATGGCGTAAATCCTTCCTACGGGGTATCGCCGACGCTGGCCTTTGCCGATCCGGGCACTGCTGCCGGCTGCGGAGAGGAAGTGCTGCTGGAGGCATCCATGGTGCTGCAGGGTGTTCCGGCAGCGGGGGACAGTATCTACCTGTTGCTTCCCCAGGGAATTACGTATGTCGCCGGTTCTTACCAGGCCGGACCAAATGCGCCGGCCGGGCCGCCCCAGCAAATCGGATCGCAACTGCAATTGCCCCTGCCTGCGGGATTGCCGGCAGGCAGCAACCTGCGTTTTTTTGTCAAAGTGCGGTACGACGACCCGGCTGGATGCGACGACAAGATCATCGTCCTGCAAACCCGTGAACAGGCCCAGGCGTTTTGTCCTTCCAGTAATACCAATTGCGATGTGTATGTCGCTACGGGCGAAGCCTTGCTGTTCTTCCAGGCGCAAAACCCCGGGCTTATCCTGAAAAACGAATCTTTCGAATGGCTCGATCCCCAGCTGCACGTGCAGTTTGAACTGGCCAATGCAGGGCCGGGCCAGGCGGCCAACCCGCTGGTCGAGCTCTTCCTGGACCAAAACGGCAACGGCAAGGTTGATGCCGGCGAGCCGCTGGTCGCTACGGTTTCCGGGAATGATATATTGCCTGCCGGCTCGTCGCTGCAACTCAGTGCGGCGCTTAATTTGCCGGTGACAGAACTCTGCCGCCTGCTGGCCCGCATTCCCGCCGGTCCGAATTGTGCCTGCGCAGACCGGCTTTTCCGCTTCGACCAGCATCCGGTGATCCATACCGCAAAAACGCTGTGCGAACTGCTGCCGGTTTTCCTGCGGGTAGACAGCATCCCGGGAGCTGCTTATACCTGGCAGCCCGCACCCGGCATCCTGTCCTGTACCCAATGCGCACAAACTACTTTTACGCCCGGGCCGGGGGTCCAGACCGGCGATGTGGTCACGGTAGTCCTCACCGAAGCCACATCCGGCTGTACGGTGGAGCGGCGCTTCGATATCCGCTTCGGCGGCGAGCTTGGACTAACGTCCTCCGATCGCACGATCTGCCAGGGCGATACCATTCACCTCGATGCTACGCCCGGCGATACCTATCAATGGAGCGGTCCGGGCATCAGCAATCCCGCGCTTCAAACACAGGTGTTGCAACCGCTGAGTTCGGGTACCTATGCCGTGACCGTTACCCTGAGCGCCGGATGCTCCGGCGTTGGGCAGATCATGGTGACCGTGCTTCCGCGCGACACCATCGACCTGGGTCGTCTCGTCACCTGCACCGGAAACCCGGTGAATGTATTCGGAACCCTGACCGACGTGCCGGGGGTATATATGGAGCCCTTCCCACAGCCCAACGGTTGCGAAGGCGTGCAATTGCTGCTTCTGGAAGTACTGCCCAACCTGACTACCGATCAGTTGCCGCTTTGTACAGGTGATACGATCGCTGTATTCGATTCGCTGGTGACGGATCCCGGCGTTTATTGCCGTTCGTTTTCCTCCAGCCTGGGCTGCGACAGTGTGCATTGCATCACGGTGACCCAATTCGCTCCCCCGGACTTGCCTGCGCAGGACACCGTGATCCTGGAAATAGGACAACAAACGACGCTCAACGCCCCGCCGGGCTATCCGGCCTATCTTTGGACGCCATCGACCTACCTGAATTGCGACACCTGTCCGAATCCTGTGGCCAGTCCCCCCTCCAGTATTTCCTATTGGCTGACGGTGCACGATGGCAACGGCTGTCCGGATAGTGTGGAATACCGCATCCTGGTGTTCCCGCCCTGCAACCCGGGCGAAGTGCGGATACCCAATGCCTTCACGCCCGATGGCGATGGCAACAATGATGTATTCACGGCAGTGCCGCTGGAGCGCCTGGAAATGGTCGTCAGCCTGCAGATCTACACCCGCTGGGGCGAAAAAGTATATGAAGCGGCGGGCACCACGGTTGGCTGGGACGGTACCGTGCAGGGCAAGCCGGCGCCCTCCGACGTGTATGTATGGGTCATGGAGATTGAATGCTCCGGCGAGCGTACGCCGGTGACGGGGGATGTGACCTTGTTGCGGTAGCTTAAATTCGCAATATTTTCCCGCAAGAAACCGCGTCTCCAACTATCACCCGGTAAGGGAATATCCCGATGCCGCCCAAGA
>CAYVDV010000177.1:1558-10002 GCA_964450465.1 uncultured Saprospiraceae bacterium | reverse complement strand
TATTTACTTCGCTGCATCTCCGCGCCTTCGCGGTAAATTCTGTCGTGCCTTGTTTTTGGCGCAGCCCGGCACTACTGTTTCAACACAAAATCGCCATAGGTCAGCCGCGCCTTCACCACACGGGGGGAGTTGGCGTCGCCGACAAATCCTTCCACGGCAGAGCGGCTGCCCTGATCGTCGCGGCGGCGGATCGTGGCCCCGGAAGGCGTATGGAGGTCGGTATGGGTACCTTCGGCATCAAACCGGAAGGTGGCGCCGCTTTCGACATTCATTTGCACATCGGTGTATTTGCCGATCACTTTTGCCTCTGAAAAATTGCGCCCCAGCGAGCCCACCTTGAGGGTGCCGTAGGTGAGGTCGGCATCAAGGGATCCGGAGACATTGGAAATCTTCATGTCCGTATACTGGGCTGTGAAGAACGCCGCGCGGGCGTTTTGCACCCGCAGATTGGCGTATTTGGTTTGGACCCGCAGATCCTCGATTTCCCCCAGGTTAAAATCGTCGTATTTGGAGGTGACGCGCATAGTGGCAGCGCGATCGACCTTGAACTCCGAATACTTTGTATCGATCTGAATATCCGTCGCTTCAGTCAGCACCAGTCCCCCGTAATTGACGTATCCGGAAAGGTTCCGCACCTTTGCAATTGTCGCCTTGCCGTAGCCGACATAAAGTTCGGCGTTGTTGTTGATCGCTTCGGTACGCAGGTCGCCGTACTTGATCTCTGCGGTCAGTTTGCCATTGAGGCTGGCCACATAGGAGTCGCCGTACTTGTTTTTCAGGTCGAGTTGGTTGCCCACCGGCATCCAAACCTCATAGTTGATCTTAAAATCTTCGCAGCTGTTGCCGGGCCACCAGTTTTTCTCCTGGGTTTCCACCACGGTTTCGGCTTTGACGTAGCCGGCCGTATTGATAAAGTTGACCTTGATCTGGTCGAACCCCTTATCTGCGTCGCGTTGATTATTGGCGTTTACGATGATCGTAATATCAATCTTAACCGATTTGTTGGCCCAGGTATTGATATTGACTTTGCCGTACTTGTTGTAAATGGCGGTTATACCGTCGGCGGTAGTACTAAACTCCCGGTTGATCTTCTTCGTGAACTCTTGCTCCGGGCCATTGGCACGGCCGGGCAGGGCGCTGCCGAGCAGGAAGAGGCAGAGCAAGAGTGGCACGCTGCTGAAACTAAATCTTTTCGACTTCATGATTGCTGCTGTTAGTCGGTACTGGTTGCTGTTTATTTTGTTGCTGTTGTTGTTCGAGATGTTCGAGCACGCGCTCGAGAATGTTCATTTTGGCTTTGTAGTTTTCGATCATGGCGCGCACGACCTGTTCCCGGTTACCCGGCGGGACACGGGCGAGTTCTTCGCGCAGTTCGATCAGGGCCTGGTCCATTTGCTGAAGGTCGTCGTGCACATCCTGATCGCGGTAGCTGGCGAATGTGGCCAGTTTTTGCTGTTTGGTAGAGATGTCGCGCTGGTAGTATTGTTCCAGCTCGGCGTATTCGGTTGACAATTCACCCATGGCCATACCGTTGTTGGCATCGGCACGGGCGTACCAGATACCGATGCTGACGCCGGCGATAAGCAGGGCGATGGCGGCGGCCAGGCGGGAGAGCGTGCGGTACCAGGACAGGTGTACGACTTTGGCGCCCTGTGCGCCGGGGAGCGTCTGTTCAATAGCCGGCCAGATGCCCTGCGCAGGCGTCTCGGTATCGAATGCCTCGCGGTTGTTCCGGATAAAAGTCTCGAGGCTGTTGCCGGCCGGTGATTCCGGATGATCAAGGGCTTGTGCAATGCCCTGCCAAACGCCTTCCGGTGCTGTTTCCTGATCAAACCGGATGCGGTTGAGCGCCAGGAATTGTTCCAGCGGATCGCTGGTGGGCAGGCGGTCCAGCACCTTTTCCACTTCCGACCAGCAATGCGGGCCGGGGGTGGCGGCATCGAAAGCCTGCCGGTTGTTTCGGATAAATTGTTCTAAACTGCTGCTGTTGGACATATTGCTACGCTGGTTTTTTAGTTTGTCGGTTAACAGAGCGGAAAAAGCGCGTTCATTTTTCCTTTTTGCTGCATGCTGGTCCCGTTTCAATAAATCTGGCTAGGCCGAAAGCATATCGCGCAGTTTGGATTTGGCGCGACTGTACTGCGATTTTGACGTAGCCTCCGTAATCCCGAGAATTTCTCCGATCTCTTCGTGATCGTACCCTTCCATAGCGTAGAGCGAAAAAACCATCCGGTATCCGTCCGGCAGTTGGCCGATGGCGCGGCTGATCCGCTCTACAGTATAATCCGGGTCAATTTCGGGTTGCGGGTCTTCTGATCGTTCATTGTACGGGGTCAGCTCCTGAAAAGCCAGGCGGCGGCTTTTCAAAAAGTTGATGCATTTGTTGACTGTGATCCGCTTGATCCAGGCGCCGATACTGCTTTCATAACGGAAGGTGTCCAGTTTCATAAACACCTCGATAAAAGTGCTCTGCAGCAGGTCTTCGGCATCCTGTTGGTTTTGTACCATTCGCAATGCCGTGTTGTACATAGCCCGGGAATACAGGCGGTACAACTCAAACTGCGCGTCGCGTCGGCCTTCTTTACAGCGTTCAATCAGGTCACGGTGCGTTTGCGTGGCGTCCATTTTGTGATTTGATTGTATTGACAACCGCAGTGAAGCAGGGTTGCATGAAATGTTAAAATTGGATTGTAAAAATATGGTCATCAAGGTTTCCTGCTTCGGATTGGAGGGTTTCGGGGTTTATTCGTTTTTTTGCCAAAAATTTCTGCTATGTCTTTCCGACACCTTTGCCTGACCGGCTTATTCTTTCTCGCTCCTTTTTTTCTGGCCGCTCAAATTGAGGATGCCGATATCATCTTTAAAGAACTCCGCGCCCTGGAAGGTACCTGGTTCATGCCGCAGGACCGCGGCGACCGGCTCGAAATATGGGTGCTGGAAAACGACAGCACGCTCAGCGGCCGCGAATTGCGCATTAAAGCCGAAACGGGCGATACCGTGAACCTCGAAACCATGCGCATGGAATTGCGCGGTGAAGTTATCACCTATTACGCCACCGTGCGTGGGCAAAACAAAAATCAACCCATCGCCTTCGAGCTGACGCTGGCTGACTACGAAGGCTACCTGTTTGAAAACCCGGAACAGGAAAATCCGAAAAAAGTGCGGTACCGCCTCCTCGGCAACCGCGAACTCCAGGTGTACACCGAAGGCAAACGCGGCGCCCGGACTATAACAGAGGAGAATGTTTTCGAACGCGAATTCACCCCGGCCGGCATGGAATTCCGGATCCGCGCCGGGGTCAATGTATTCAAAGCGCGCGCTACGGGCAACTTCCCCTCCTCCAGCGATCCGGTGAACATTCCCAAGAACCCCATTACGGCGCCCCGCCCGGGCTGGGAACTGGGTACCACCTTCCGCTTCAAAGGCCGCGGCGGCTTTATCAGCCTCAACCTGGAAGCCGGTCTGATGGGCAAATCTTCCCATGTCCAATCCGCCTTTTATGTTATTACCGATACCGTGGTCGATTACGTGCGCGATGTCACCTACACGCAGGCCTGGTTTACCGTGGCAGCCGTACCGGAGATCAACCTGAAACGCGACGGCCGCTTTACGCTCCTGGCCGGGCCGTATTACAGCCGGCTGCTGTTCAATAAAGCGTCCGGAGAAGAAAAACCGGGCGGAGATAACAAACTGTTCGACGCCAACAACGACTTCAAAAAGAACGATGTCGGCCTGATCGCCGGATTCCAGTACCGCTGGAACCTCGGGAAAAAAGACCTCGGCGGAACCTTCGGCCTGCGAGCCAACCTGGGCCTGGCCAACCTCGATGCGCTCTACAGCCGCGACTGCAACGACCCGGCCTTCTGCAACGGCAGGATCGCCCTGCAAGGTATTTCCCTGTATTACAGCTTCAATCTACTGGGGCTGTAAAAGGCGCCACACATTATGGCCAAGCAGAAATTCTACGTCGTCTGGGAAGGACATGAACCCGGCGTTTATTCGAGCTGGACGGACGCCAAACAACAGGTGGACGGCTACCCGCAGGCAAAGTACAAGAGCTTCGCCTCCAAAGAAGAAGCGGAAAAAGCCTACCGGGGCTCCTACTGGGCCTATGCCGGCAAAGACACCAAAACCGTAAAAAAATCGCTGGAGGAACTCGAAAAGGCCGGCGTACGCCTCGACAGTCTCGCCGTGGATGCCGCCTGCAGCGGCAACCCCGGCGACATGGAATACCGGGGCGTGCAT
This sequence comes from uncultured Saprospiraceae bacterium, assembly GCA_964450465.1. GTDB lineage: Bacteria > Bacteroidota > Bacteroidia > Chitinophagales > Saprospiraceae > M3007. Next base: position 5,757 of record CAYVDV010000177.1, on the reverse strand, counting down.
ACCCGCACCGGGCAGGAGATCTTCCGCGTGGGTCCTTTGCCCGACGGCACGAACAATATTGGCGAGTTTCTGGCCCTGGTGCATGCCCTTGCCTGGCTTAAACAACAAGGCAGTCCGAACGTCCCCATCTATTCTGACTCCCGCAATGCCCAACTCTGGATCAAACTCAAACTTTGCCGCACCAAACTGGAACGCACCGGCCGGAACGATCCCATTTTCGAGCTCATCGCACGCGCCGAAAAATGGCTGGCCGCAAACAAGGTGACCAACCCCATCCTGAAATGGAAAACCGATGAATGGGGGGAAATACCGGCAGACTTCGGACGGAAATAATTACTCTCCGCCAAAAACGTACTGCACGATATTGGCGCCCATTTGCAGGGCCTTGGTGCGGATGTCGATCGGGTCGTTGTGCACGTCGTCCCAGCCATCGCCGAGGTCGGTTTCAAAATCGTAGAAACAGACCAGGCGGCCCTGCCAGATAAGTCCGTAGCCCCGGGGCGGCTTGCCGTCGTGTTCGTGAATTTTCGGCAGGCCGTTTTTAAATTCATATTTCTGGTGATAGACGGGGTGGCTGAAGGGAAGTTCCACAAAATCGAGTTCCGGAAACACCTTTTTCATCGAAGGCCGCACAAAGGGATCCAGGCCATAGTCGTCGTTGAGGATCAGGAAGCCGCCGCCTTCGAGATAGGCGCGCAGATTCCGGGCTTCGAGGTCGCTGAACAGCATATTGCCATGGCCGGTGGCATACACGATAGGATAACTGAAGAGATCGGCGCTGCCGGGCTCTACTGTGGCGTATTCCAGGCTGAAATTGGTGCGAAGTTCCTTGTTGCAGAACTGCGCCAGGTTTTTGAGTGAATTAACGTCGTTATACCAGTCGCCGCCGCCGGAATATTTGAGCAGGGCCAGCTGAATGGTTGGCGGCTGCGGGATATAGAAGGCAGCAGTGCCCAGGAAACAAAACAAAAGCAATACGGTACGGAGCATAGAGAAATGCCGGTTTATTTTTTTGTGATCAGAATTTGGAGTCATCCACACTATTCAGAAACTGCCGGATTTCGCCGACTACGGAGGCGACACAGCCGTCTTCAAAAGGCGAACGGAGCCGGGCCAGTTTTACCAGATCGAGAAAGGACTGACTGCCGCCGGCCTCGCACAGGCGCAGGTAGTCGGCCCAGGCTGTTGTATGGTTTTCCCGGTCTTTTTTCCAGAACTGGAACGCGCAAATTTGCGCCAGCGTGTAATCAATGTAGTAAAACGGCGAATTAAAGATGTGGTTCTGTTTTTGCCAGAACCCGCCGCTTTCCAGGAAGGCATTGCCGTCGTAGTCGCGATGGGGCAAGTAGATTCGCTCCAGATCCCGCCAGGCCTTATTGCGCTCGGCAGTTGTCATGTCCGGATTTTCGTAAATGATATGCTGAAACTCGTCAACCGCAACGCCGTAGGGCAAAAACTGCAGGGCGTTGCCAAAATGCATGAAGTAGTATTTTTCGGTATCCGGGCCGAAGAACAACTGCATCCAGGGCCAGGTAAAAAACTCCATGCTCATGGAATGGATCTCCGCGGCGTCGCTGGTGGGCCAGTGGTATTCTTCGAGGTCGAAGTGCCGGCTGCTCCACACCTGAAAAGCGTGACCTGCCTCATGGGTCAGCACATCGATATCGCCGCTGGTTCCGTTGAAATTGGAGAAAATAAACGGCGCCTCGAACAGGGGCATGTACGTACAGTACCCGCCGGTGGCCTTGCCGTCGTGGTTCACCAGATCCATCAGGTGGCCTTGTTGCATCCGTTGGAAAAAGCGGTCGGTTTCCGGCGACAACTCGCGGTACATCCGGGCGGCGTTTTGGACGATTTCATCGGGCGTACCGACCGGTTTGGGGTTTCCGGACGGGAATTTAAAATCTTCGTCGTAGTAGCAGAGCCGGTCCAGACCCAGGCGGCGGCGTTGCCGTTCGTAGAGTTCGGAAGCAAGCGGAACGATAAGTTCGCGCACCTGCCGGCGGAAGTTGGCCACCATTTCGGGCGTATAATCGGAGCGGCGCATGCGGGCATACCCCACGGCCACGAAATTATCATACCCGAGAGTTTGGGCGATCCGGTGCCGGGCTTTTACCATATTGTCGAAAAGGGGTTCCACCACAGGGGCGTTGCCGGCATAAAGCGCCCACTTTGTTTCGGCCGCCCTGCGCCGAACGCTGCGGTCGGCCGATTGCTCCACCGGAGCAAAATTGCTCAGGTTGTATGACTTTCCGTCAAACTCGATCAGCGCCTTGGCTTTGAGTTTGGTGTATTCCGTACTCAGGGCATTTTCCTCCTGGAGGTCTTTTTGGATAGCCGGCTTGAAGGTCTTTAACGCCAGATCGGCCAGAACGAACAAATGCGATCCGTATTTCTTTTCCAGTTCGGCCCGGAACGGCGTACCCAAAATGGCGCGGTACAAGCGATCGTTAAGGGCTTCGAAAGCCGGGAGGTTTTCGTCGAAGTACGAGTTCTCCTGCTCATAGAAAGCATCGTTGGTGTCCACGGTATGCCGGATCAGGCAGAGATTGAACATAGTGGCGAAATCTTCGCGCATCTGGTTTAAGCGGCCCAGGTGTTCGAATTGTTCTTCTGCGCTGCCGGCGCGTTCAAACGCCTGCAGATGTTCTTCGAAAGAGCGGCTGACGACGTCGAGATCGGGGCGGGAATAAACGTAAGATTCGAATATTTCCGGTGATGTGAGGGTAGCTGACATAAGATGATCCTGTTGGTTGAAAGGGTAAAAACAAAATGCAAAGTTAGATGCTTATCGCTGTGAATCCATATTTCCGGCACATTCCGTAGCACACAAACGCGCACGCCGCCGCCGGTTTTTGTACTTTGCGCCCCAAAAACGGAAAAATGATGCGTTTTATCCTACAATTTCTATTTGTTGCAGCTTTTTGGGGCTCAATGCAGGCACAATCCACCGCGTTTGTCTTTCAGGGCGGCCTCAGTGTCGGATTTCAAAAATGGGACAACTCCTTCGACCGCCAGCCCTTGTACAAGTACCACGCGGCCCTGGCGATCGAGTCGGTCAACAACGACAACGACAATGCCTCCGTATTTGCCCAGATTGGATACCATGTACGCGGCAGCGCTACGCGCTTTCGTTTTTTCTACCAGGGCGGCGGCATCGACCAGTTTTCGGAAGAATTTCAGTTCCGGAACATATCGCTGATACTCGGTGGCAAACAGAAATACCCGCTGGGGGCACGCAGCAAGTACTTTTGGTACGGCGGTATCCGGGGCGACTATACCCTGAACACCAACATCGACGAGCTGGGCCAAAGCAATCCGTATGCGCCGCTTTATTACCCGCAGGTCGGATTCATGAACCGCTGGCTGGTAGGCGTTTCAATGGGCGGCGGCCTGGAGCTGCCCCTCAGCGAACTCATCGGCGGACAACTGACGTTCTCGGTGCATCCCGATTTTCTGTATCAGTATGACCAGCCTTCGATACCCAATATTATCGATCCGTTCAACCCGGGCCAGAACACAACGATCCGCGAACGCCGCATCCGCAACGTCACGCTTGAGCTCAGCCTTGGCCTCCGGCTGCTGCGGAAAGTAGTCTATGAAGATTAATTTTGCTGCGGAATTGATCCAAGCCGCCGTTTTGTTGTTGATACTACCTACGCACCGGATGCACTGCGGTACAGCTCATCCCAGTATTCCACCGCCCTTCGGGTGTGGGGAATGCAAATTGAACCGCCGACCATGTTTGCCACCGCCAGAATTTCAAATATCTGATCGGTGCTGACGCCCAGTTCGTAACATTTGCCAAGATGATATTTGATGCAATCGTCGCAGCGAAGTACCATGGAGGCTACCAAACCGAGCATTTCCTTGGTTTTGGTGTCCAGGGCGCCTTCCTGATAGGTCTGATTGTCGAGGCTCCAAAAACGCTTGATCACTTTGTTGTCGTGTGCCAGAATGCGCTCGTTCATCCGGGCGCGATAATCGTTGAATTCGTTTACCATTTTTTTAATAGGTTACTGATTAGAAGGTTACTGTGGTTAGAAGGTTCGGTTATGGGATAATTCCCGCAAAGGTAAGCATCCTTTGAACCGTAACCAGAAACCTTCTAACCAGAAACCCTCTAACCCGCCAACCAGTAACTTTCTAACCCGCCAACCAACAAGTTTAAAACGATGTTATCCACTACACACCTTACC
>CAYVDV010000177.1:0-1458 GCA_964450465.1 uncultured Saprospiraceae bacterium | reverse complement strand
TTCTAACCCGCCAACCAACAAGTTTAAAACGATGTTATCCACTACACACCTTACCAAAACATATTCAACTGCCGGCGGCGGTCAGCTGACCGTACTGGACGACGTCAGTTTCAGCCTGGAGGCTGGCGACACCTTTGCGATCGTAGGGCCATCCGGCAGCGGCAAAACCACGCTGCTGGGTTTGTGCGCCGGCCTGGACCGCGCCAGCAGCGGCTCCGTCGTCCTCAACGGCATTCCGCTTGATGAACTGTCGGAAGACGAACGCGCCGAGGTGCGCAACCGTTATGTCGGGTTTATTTTTCAAAATTTCCAGCTCATACCCACGCTTACGGCCCTGGAAAATGTGATGGTGCCGCTGGAATTGCGCAGCGAGGCCAATGCCGAACAAACTGCCCGGCAATGGCTCGAAAAAGTGGGCCTGGGCAATCGCCTGGACCACTACCCCGCCCAGCTCTCCGGCGGCGAGCAACAACGGGTATGCATCGCCCGCGCATTTGCCAACAACCCCAGGATCCTTTTCGCCGATGAGCCTACCGGCAACCTCGATGCGGAAAATGCCGCCGGCATTGTCGACCTGATTTTTGATCTGAACCGCACGGCCGGCACCACCCTGGTGCTGGTCACACACGACCCCGAGCTGGCCCGGCGCACCGGCCGCATCCTCAAACTGAAAGGGGGGAGGGCAGAATCGTGAACCGCGAGTTTCTGCTCAACATTATCTTCCTGGTCTTGATCAACCTGCTGATCAAGCCCTTTTTTATCTTCGGGATCGACCTCACCGTGCAAAACCGCCTCCCGGTTGGCGACTACGGTTTGTACTTCACCCTGCTGAATTTTACGTATCTGTTTCAGATCCTTAACGATTTCGGGATCCAGAATTTCAACAACCGGCATGTCAGCCAGCACCCGCAACTGCTGCCCAAGTATTTCCCCAATTTACTGGCACTGAAGTTTTTGCTCAGCACCCTGTACATCAGCGTTTCCCTGCTGGCTGCTTGGGGCCTGGCCGGATACGGGCGGCAGGAACTGCCGCTCTTGTTGATCCTGCTGTTCAACCAGGCGCTGGCGCAGGGCACTCTTTTTCTGCGGTCGAATATTTCCGGACTTGGCCACTACCGGCTCGACAGTTTCCTGTCCTCGCTGGACAAACTGCTCATGCTCCTCACCTGCGGGATTCTGCTCTGGGGCATGCCCCGCGAAACCCTGAGCGTAGAGTCGTTCGCGCTGGCGCAAACACTCGCCCTGGCATTTACGGTGTTGGTAGCGGCGCTGATCCTGCGCAGCAAAACAACCCTGTCGCTTCGCCCCTCCTGGCTGCGCAACTGGCGTGCCGGCCGGCCGGCGCTGCTGTTGTTGTTCCGCAAAAGTTTTCCCTATGCCCTGGTCATTCTGCTGATGACGGCCTACACGCGCCTGGACGCCGTGCTGCTCGAGCGCCTGCTGCCCGACGGAAAAATC
>CAYVDV010000176.1:0-10057 GCA_964450465.1 uncultured Saprospiraceae bacterium | reverse complement strand
GCGTATTGCCGGCATACACGTCCACGGTGGGTTCCGGCGAATTGTGAATGACCTGCAGGCGGGCGGTTGGCGTGAGCGGCAGTTCCACCACGGCGCCGTTGGGCAGGGCGGCAAACAAACCGAAGGCCGGGGAACCACCCAGCAGTCCGCTGGCAAACACATACGCTGCGGCGCCTTTCAGGCCGCTCAGATCGGCGCGGAAAGAAGCCACCACATTGGGATCTCCGGCTGCCCGGATTGCGAAGTCGAAGGGTTCGGGCGACAGGCTGAGGTAGGGGGTGAATGCGCCATAAGCCAGATTGCTGATCACATTGTCGGCAACAAATACGGCGTCCACATCAACGGCCGGAGCATTGGTCGAGCCATGCAGCACGGCTACGTCCACACTGCCGGTGTCGGCGGCCGTTTCCCGGCCTGCGTCGTTCAGGATAAGCGTAAAGGGGGTGGTCGGGTCGCCGACAATACCGGATGCCGTCACGATATAGGTTTTGCCGTTCTCCAGATTAACCGGAAAATTGGCGATTGCGGAGGCGGAGGTAGTGCTGGTGTCCGGTGCAATACCGAGATCGATGTTCACACCTGCGGGTACGAAAATAAACGGGGTAGCGCTGCGGTAGGTAAAATCATCGAGTAGCAAATCGCTGTTGGCCCATACATCTACGGTGGGGGAGGGGCTGTTGTGAATAACCTGTACCCGGGCAACCGGGGAGGCCGGGATCTCCACCGTCACGCCATTGGGCAACGCGGCATACAAACCAAACGCCGGCGTACCATTCAGCAGCCCGCTGGCAAACACGCGCAGGGCCTGCCCGGCCAGTCCCGAGAGGTCGGCCCTGTACGTTTGAACGATTGTATTCGTGCCGGCCGGTTTGATATCCAGGTAATATACGCCGGGATCTACCTCCAGATAGGGGGTGAATTCTCCATAGGCGAGGTTCGATACGATCTTTCCGCCAGTGCGCACCACAACATCTACGGCGGGGGCGTCGGGGGAGCCGTGCAGGATGTTCAGCGCGACCTTGGCCGGATTGACAGCCGTTTCCTGCGCATTGTCGTCAGCGATCAGGGTGAATGGCGTGCTCATGTCGCCCACAATACCCGAAGCGGTGATCGCATAGGTGCGGCCGGCTTCCAGGGTGAGCGGAAAAGTGGCGATGGCGTCCATGGCCGAAGTACTGCTGGCCGGAGCAACGGCTACCGTCAGGCTGATTCCGGCGGGGAGGTCCAGGAACGGGGTAGCGCTCCGGAAGCTGAAGTCGTTCAGCGCCTGGATTCCGTTTACATAAACGTCAACGGTAGGGTCGGGTGCATTGTGCAGGATTTGCACCCGGGCAAACTGGGCCGTGGCTGCTACGACAGAAAGCAGCAGGACCAGCATGGTAGTTAAAATCGATTTCATGATGAAAGGAGATTGGTTTGAAATGTTGGTTATGCAATGGGCTTTCTAACATGAAGTGTTTAACGATTGTTTTAAATTCATTTCAAAAGGTTAAACAGAATTCTTGTTTTGCTTAAAACCGACAGAATCTGAAATAGTATCGAAAAATTTGAACCTCCGGATTGCTCCTTGTGGATTACCTTGCAAGACCAATGCGCAGTTTATGTCTTCCAAGCAAGCAACCGGTCCTTTTTCCGCTTTCTGGAGCCAAACGCCGGCCGAATTGTACGCCGGGCTGTCCGCTTCGGAAACAGGTTTGTCCGGCGCAGAAGCGGCTGCGCGCTTAAAAATCTACGGATACAACCGCCTGGCGAGCACCGGTTTGGTGCGTCCGTTCCGCCTCTTGTTACAGCAATTCAAGAGTCCGCTGGTCCTCATCCTGGTCTTTGCCGCCGTCATTTCCCTGCTGACCGGCGCTTTTGTGGATGCGGTGATCGTACTGGTCATCGTGGGCGCCAGCGCCCTGCTTGGGTTTATTCAGGAGTACAATGCCGGCAATGCCGTGGAACGCCTGCGCCGGCGCATTACCTTACAGGCGAGCGTGTTGCGCGACGGCAAAACGGTGTCGGCGCCGGCTGAGGAGCTCGTGCCGGGCGATGTGGTGCTGCTGGCCGCCGGCAGCCTGATCCCTGCCGACGGCCTTCTGCTGGAGGCCGACGATTTTTTTGTCAACGAGGCCGTGCTGACCGGAGAGACCTTTCCGGTGGAGAAAAAACCGGGCCTGTCGGCCGCCGGCAGTCCGGTGCGGGAATGCAACAACGCGGTTTTTCTCGGCGCCAACGTACGCAGCGGCACGGCCAAAATGCTGGTGGTGCATACGGGCCCGGGCACCCTGTACGGCGCCATTGCCGAACGCCTCGAACGCAAACCCGCCGAAACGGATTTTGAACGCGGCATCCGCCGCTTTGGCGCACTGCTCACCCAGGTGATGACCCTGCTGGTGCTGATCGTCTTTGCCATCAACGTCCTGCTGGAAAAACCGGCGATCGACTCCCTGCTGTTCGCCGTCGCCCTGGCCGTCGGCATCGCCCCCGAACTGCTGCCGGCTATCCTGAGCCTGACCCTCTCCCGGGGCGCCCTGCACATGGCCAAAAACGGCGTGATCGTGCGGCGGCTGACCGCCCTCGAAAATTTCGGCAGCATGGACCTGCTCTGCACCGACAAGACCGGCACCCTCACACAGGGGGTTGTGCAACTCGACGGCGCACTCGACACTGCCGGGCAGCCTTCCGGCGCGGTACTGGAGGCCGCCTGGCTGAACGCCCGGTTCCAGAGCGGCCTGCCCAACGCCCTGGACGAGGCCATACTCGCCCGAACGCCGCCGCCGATGCCGGACTGGGAGAAAACCGAGGAAATTCCCTACGATTTCATCCGCAAACGCCTCAGTATCGCCGTGCGCGATCCCGGCCGGCCGGATAGCGATTACCGCCTGATCACCAAAGGCGCTTTTGAACCGGTGCTGGGTATTTGCACGCGCATACAAATGCCGGAAGGCGGGACTGTTGCGCTGGACGAACAGCAGCGCAATGCGCTGGATGCTATTTTTGCCCGCTACAGCGCCGAGGGCTTCCGGGTGCTCGGTCTGGCCGAAAAAGCGGTGCCGCCGCGCAAAGCCTACACGCCGGCTGACGAAACGGAAATGGTTTTCACCGGTCTGCTCCTGTTCTTCGATCCGCCCAAAACCGGCGTCGCCGATACGATCGCCGGACTGAAAAAACTCGGCGTATCCCTGAAGATCATCACCGGCGATAACCGGAAGGTGGCCCTGCATGTGGCCCGGGCCGTGGGTTTGGAGGTGAAGGGTATCCTTACCGGCGCCGAATTGCAGCAGACCCAACAGGATGCCCTGGTGCCGCTGGCCGATCAGACCACTATTTTTGCCGAAGTGGATCCCAACCAGAAAGAGCGCATCATCACCGCCCTGCAGCGAAGCGGACACGTAGTGGGCTACCTCGGCGACGGCATCAACGACGCGCCGGCCCTGCACGCCGCCGACGTGGGCATTTCAGTGGATAATGCCGTGGACGTGGCCAAGGAAACCGCCGACTTTGTCTTGCTGGAAAAAACGCTCGACGTACTGCAACAGGGGATCATGCAAGGGCGCAGTACCTTCGCGAATACCCTGAAATACGTGTTCACCACCACCAGCGCCAACTTCGGCAACATGCTCAGCATGGCCGGCCTGTCGCTGATGGTGCCGTTTCTGCCCCTTTTGCCGAAGCAGATCCTGCTCAATAACTTTTTGTCTGATTTTCCGGCCATGACCATCGCCAACGATGCGATCGACCCCGAATTCATAGAAAAGCCGCGCCGCTGGAACCTGCAACTGATCCGCAATTTTATGATCGTGTTCGGTCTGATCAGTTCGGTGTTCGATTACCTGACCTTCGGCATCCTGCTGTGGTGGCTGCAGGTGACGGAAACGAGCTTCCGCACGGCCTGGTTCATTGAATCGCTGCTGACGGAACTGGTCATCCTGCTGATCGTGCGCACCCGGCGGCCCCTGTTTCGCAGCCGGCCCGGCCGCTGGCTGTGGAGCAGCACCCTGGCGGTGGCGCTGCTGAGTTTCAGCCTGCCCTATGTGGCGCCGGTAGCGGATCTATTCGGCTTTACCCCGCTACCGCTGCCCATCCTGCTGGTATTGGTGGGGATCACCCTCGCGTATGCGGCGGCCAATGAGCTGGTCAAAGGGTATTTTTTCCGTCGGTACGACTGGTAGGGCGGGCGTTTTACGACTCGTTTAATACTTCTCCGGCGCGAGTTGTTTGAGGATGCCCATGAGGTCGAGTTCCTGCCAGGTGCGCAGGATCTTTCCGTCTTCCATATCGTAGATCAGGATGCCGGTGGAGGTAAAATGCTTGCCGGTCGGTGGTACGCCGAAGGCATTGCCGATATGCACGGCGGATACCTCGTAGCGGATAGCGACCTGTTTGTCGCTGGCAAACAAATGCGTGATGGTGAAATGCGCGTCGCTGAACGCCGTCTGGTAGTAATGCACAAACTCCCGCATGCCCTCGATGCCGGTGGTTTGGTCGGGGCGCAAGGGGTTGCCGTCCGACCAGTTGGGCGAAAACACGCGTTCGAGGAGTTCCTCGTTTCGGTTGTGGTTCCAGCCTTCTTCAAACCAGAGGCGCACGGTTTCGGCATTTCTGTCCGCCAGGCGCAGATGGCGGGAGGCAGCGCATTGAACCAACAGCAGGGAGGAAAACAGCATTGCGCCCAATAAGTGAACCTGTTTCATACGCGGGGAAGTTTTGTTTCCCCAAATATAACCCTTACCGGGGTAATTCCAGCAGGATCAACTCGCCATTCGCCAGATATTTCATTTGAAAGCGTTTGTCGCCCTTTTTTTTCAGCGACAACAACAATTTATTTCCGTCGAGCAGCTCCCAGCGCCCCTCATCGCGAAGGCTGTAGCTGTCGGTCTGACTTTGGAGCATAAACAGGAGGCTGCGGTCTTCCAGAAAGAGGTAGCTGCCCCAGTTGTCGTTGGTACATTGACCGGGAAGGTAATCCAGGTGGTTGAAATGCCAGATATCATTCCGGCCCAGGAGGTCCGGCCCCACCGAGCACAGGCGCCAAAGGCCGCCCGGCGTATTTTCCGTTACGATGCCGCCGCGCCTGCCGGGCACCACGCCTTCGCACAGCAAGCCGCTGATGCGGGCGGTGTCGTTCGAAAGGGCCCAGTTCAGGACCGAGTCGCCGGTAACCTCGCCGCCGTAGTACACATACCCGCGGAGTTCGGTGTAGTCGTAGGCGTCGCGTTTTTCCCAGAGTCCCTCCCGGAGGCCGTCCTCGTACAGGCCCGTCCAGATATAGCCGTTGCGGTCCTGCTCCACCCAGGGGCCCGTCTTGAACGAATACCGGGAGCAGCGGAGCTGTATGCTTTCCTCAAAATCCACCGGATTGAACGTTATCACGGTGTCCAGGACCTGGTATTCCGGATCGGCCACGTACAGCCCCCGGGCCAGCATGTGCGTGTGTTCGACGCTGTCGTACTGCTGGTAGAGCCAGAGCGTGTCGGCCACCCGCAGGTATTCTTCGGCCACTGCGCCGTTGGGGTAGTATTTGCGGGCGGTGAGCAGGGACTGGTCGCGCGGGTTGCGGATCTGGTCCACGGCGCCGTCGTTGGGCCAGAAGGTCGTGCTCCAGAAATAATAGGGGATAGTATCGTATGTAATATTTTCCTGGGCCTGCAGGCTCAGGGCAAAGGCGAGGAAGAAGATAAAGGCAGGGATGTTTTTCATGTTAAACCGGTTGGATATTATGATTATGGTCGGTGTGCATTTGCGCCGGACAGCGTACCGCTATACCGGGCGTGCCGGCAAGTGCAAACCGGTTCCCATAACGCAAAAATGCCGGGAAACTTTTTTTTCCAGCCCACGGTTTTTCAATATGAAATATTATTCTTTCAAAATCGCTAATTTTGCCGCTTCGCAAAACAATAAACGGCAGGTTTCCTCCCCCTGCCCGAAATAGAACTTATGGAATACGCTCCGCGCGACATTGAATCGAAATGGCAAGCCTGGTGGAAAGACCAGCGAACGTATCAGGTCAGCAACGACCCGTCAAAACCCAAATTTTATATCCTGAACATGTTTCCATACCCCTCCGGCGCCGGGCTTCACGTCGGGCATCCCCTGGGGTACATCGCCAGCGATATTGTGGCGCGCTACAAGCGCCTGAAGGGCTTTAACGTGCTCAACCCGATGGGCTACGATTCGTTCGGCCTGCCTGCCGAGCAGTATGCCATTCAGACCGGCATTCACCCGGCCGTTTCAACGGAGCAGAATATCCGGCGTTACCGCGAACAACTGGATAATATCGGTTTTTCCTTCGACTGGTCGCGCGAGGTGCGCACCAGCGATCCGGCCTATTACCGCTGGACGCAGTGGATCTTCATGCAGCTGTTCCGGCATTACTACGATCTCGACGCCGGCAAGGCCCTGCCGGTTGCCGAACTGACGGCCCGCTTCGCCAAGTCCGGCAACCGCGGCGTGCGGGCTGCCTGCGACGACGATACGCCGGTGTTCAGCGCCGCCGAATGGAACGCCATGCCGGAAAAAGAACAGCAACTGATGCTGCTGAAATACCGCCTGACCTTCCCCGAGGAGTCCTACGTCAACTGGTGCCCGGCCATGGGCACCGTGCTGTCGAACGACGAGGTGAAAGACGGGGTGAGCGAGCGCGGCGGTTATCCCGTGGAGCGCAAACTGATGAAACAATGGAGCATGCGCATCACGGCCTACGCCGACCGCATGCTGGCCGGGCTGGACGAGATCGACTGGCCCGAATCGATCAAGGAACAACAGCGCAACTGGATCGGCCGGTCCCAGGGCGCTTCGGTCAAATTTGCCGTGGACGGGCACCCGGACGCCGTCATCGAGGTGTTCACCACCCGGGTGGACACGATCTACGGCGCTACCTTCATGGTGCTGGCCCCCGAGCACGAACTGGTGTCGCGCCTGACCACGGAGCGGCAGCGCAGCGAGGTCGATGCCTACGTCCGCTGGGCGGCTTCCCGCTCCGAGATCGAGCGCATGTCGGAAACCAAAAAAGTGACCGGCGCCAATACCGGGGCCTTTGCGATCAACCCTTTCAACGGTGAAAAGATCCCGATCTTTATCGCCGATTACGTGCTGGCCGGCTATGGCACCGGCGCCGTAATGGCCGTGCCCAGCGGCGACCAGCGCGACTGGAACTTCGCCACCCACTTCAAACTGCCCATCGTACCCATCCTGGACGCCCAGCAAAACCTGGACGAAGCCGCAGACCCCACCAAGGAAGGCCGCTATATTAACTCGGGCATCATCAACGGCATGAACTACGAAACGGCCGTGCCCACCCTGATCAACTGGCTGGAAGAACAAGGCCTGGGCAAGGGCAAGGTGCAGTATAAACTGCGCAACGCCGTGTTCAGCCGCCAGCGCTACTGGGGCGAACCCGTGCCGGCGTACTGGAAAGACGACGTGCCCTGCCTGATCGACGAAAAGGACCTGCCGCTGGTACTGCCCGCCGTGGACAAATACCTGCCCACGGAAACCGGCGAGCCGCCGCTGGCCCGCGCCGAAGGCTGGAAATACCAACCCGACCCCGACGGCCCCGCTTACGAATACGAACTGAGCACCATGCCCGGCTGGGCGGGCTCTTCCTGGTATTTTTACCGCTATATGGACCCCCACAACGACGGAGCGTTCTGCAGCCCCGAAGCAGCCGGCTACTGGAAGGCGGTCGACTGGTACATCGGCGGCCAGGAACACGCCGTGGGCCACCTGCTGTACAGCCGGTTCTGGAACCACTTCCTGTACGACCTGGGGCTGGTGCCCGAGCGCGAATACGCAAAAAAACTGACCAACCAGGGCATGATCCAGGGCCGCTCCAGCCTGGTGTACCGCGCCCGCGAGTGCTTTTACGAAGAATACCTGTGGATCAAGGTCCTGCAGCCCTACTTCAAGGACTACGGCCCCATGGCCATCCCCGGCTCCAAAGTCGAAGAGTCCGTTACCTACGATTTTGCTTTTGAGACCAACGATCTGGTCATCGAGGTGGTATCCTGGAAACAAACCGACAAGATCGAGGCGATCCGCAAGTCGGCCGAAGCCGACGGCAAGCGCCTGATGATCCTGTTCAACGAAGAACTGGCCGGCTGTATCAACCAGCACGAGCAAACCGCCGCCCGGATCCGCCAGGCTCTGGAGAGCCGCGAACGCTTCTTCATGACCGGGGAAGCCCCCCGGTACGAGCAACTGTTCGTGTCGTACAACCTGACCGGCAAATACTCGCCGGAGTGCTTTACCAAACTGCACACCGACGTCAACATCGTGAGCGACGACGTGCTGGATCTGGAGCGGGCCCGGAAAATACCGATGTTCCAGGGCGCCAACTTCAAACTCGACCCGGAAGGCCGCTTCACCTGCCACTACGAGGTGGAGAAAATGTCCAAGTCGAAATACAACGTCGTCAATCCCGACGACATGGTCGCGCAATACGGCGCCGACTGCTACCGCATGTACGAGATGTTCCTGGGCCCCATCGAAGTGGCCAAGCCCTGGGATACCAACGGCATCACCGGGGTGTACGGCTTCCTGCGCCGCTTCTGGACCATGTATGTCGATGCAAACGACCAGTGGCTGGTAACCGATGCCGAGCCCACGCGCGACGAGCTGCGCATCCTGCATACCTGCATCAAAAAGGTGACCGACGACATCGAGCGTTTCTCGATGAACACCTGCGTCAGCCACTTCATGATCCTGAGCAACGAACTGCGCGCGCTGAAATGCAGCAAACGCGCTATCCTGGAACCTGTGGTGATCCTGCTGGCGCCATTTGCGCCCCATATCGCCGAAGAACTGTGGCACCGCCTGGGGCATGAAACCAGCGTCTGCGCCGCCGACTGGCCCGTGCTGAACGAAGCGCACCTGCAGTCGAACACCGTGGTTTATCCGGTGCAGATCAACGGCAAACTGCGCGGCAACGTCGAAGTAGCCACCGCCGCCACGCCCGCCGAGGTCGAAGCCCTGGTGCTGCAACAGGATTTTGTGCTGCGCAACCTGGGCGACGGCAAAACGGTGAAGAAATGTATCGTGGTGCCGGGCCGGATCGTGAATATTGTGGTGTAGGGGGGGCTGTAGTCATCAACGGACAGCCACTTTTCAAATTTACCTTTTCAAATTTACCTTTTGACTTAAAAAAGAACATTTCAACATCCTGAAAGATCCATTAAAGTCAAAAGATCAATTTGAAATTTCAAAAGCGCCTCGGAGAGGCGTAATATTGGTAGAAAACCAACAACAAATTTGAATTCGGCGAGAAGAGCCGTGTGGGCTTTGAGCGGCTCTTCTCGCACAAAACCAATTATTCCATCAAAATGCTACAAATATTACGCCTCTCCGAGGCGCTTATCTGTCTTTATTGTCCCAAAAACCCACGTTTTTGATGTACTTTGGGGGGAGAAGCGGTTAAGGTCAAATTTACTGGGACAGGATAAGATCACAGACTTGTTGGCATGCCGTGTCGCAGGACAAATGCGCACGAGCCGTTGTTTGGGGAACCTGATACGCACGCCAAGCGGTCCTGCCAGACCGGAAGTGATCAGGAATGTCCGGCACAGGGCTCCCCGGCGATGGTAACAGACAGGGTGACTATACGGTTTCTAACTCATAATGTAATACCAGCAGATCTTCCCTTTTCAGGGGAAGGATGGCAATTGTTTTGCCCTGCTTGTCGGTGAATTCGACTTCAAAATCATCTTTGCCGAATACTTCCACAACGGTGCCTACCTGACCAATTTTAAGGTTTTTTGAAGACACAGCCCTTAGGAGTGCTACTACATCAAGCAATTTTATTTCCTGATCCATGTATGTTTGATTATTTGACATAACAACTTGTCATTCTGGGAGATAAGGTGTCTGATTCCAAAATCCATGCAGTGACAATAGTGGCGGTACGCCCATTTCGTTCCAATTCAAACTCCATTTGATATCGCTGGCCAAATTTATCCTTTCGCGTAGGTATCGCCTCTTGTATCAAAGCCGCTTCCAAAATTTTTTCACTAAGGTATTTTGCATCGTCGAGGGAAATGTCTAATAAAATTTTAAATATCAATGCTTTATGCTTCCC
>CAYVDV010000175.1:0-10078 GCA_964450465.1 uncultured Saprospiraceae bacterium | reverse complement strand
ACACCTTTGTTTATCAATCCGTTAAATAAAACATGAGTCACCCCAAAATTCGGGATGACTCATGTTTGGTACAAGGCTGAAACTTGTCCGGCTGGCCGGGAGCTATTCGTCGTCGTCTTCGAATTTTTGCGCCGAATATCCGGGGTCTTCCATAGTTTCATTGTCCACTTCCCAATCCTCGCCCACAGCCGGGGGGCGCTTGGTTTGCGGAAGCCGGACCTTGTCGCCGATGGGCTTGGCTGCCGGCCGGTCGGCGTCACCCGAACCCTCAAAAGGGTCAAAGTTCGAATTGGCGTCGGCGCTGCTGTCCTTGCTTGCATTCGCGATGCTTTTCCCTTCCATGCTTTTGGTCGCATGGGGTACCAGGCGCAGACGGTTCTTGTCGATCAGTTGGCCCGTTATAGTGCAGATGCCGTAGGTTTTGTTTTGAATGCGGAGCAGCGCATTGCGCAGATCCTGGATATGCCGTTGCTGCCGAATTGCCATCCGTTGCAGCAGTTCGAGATCGGTATGTGCCGTAGAATCGTCATACCAGTCGCCGCCTTGCTGATTGAAGCCGTTTTCGTTCAACTCATCAATTTGTTTCTGCGTGAAATCCAGTTCTTCCTGAGCCTTGGTTATTTTTTGCTCGATGAGCTCTTTAAACTCCTGCAGGTCTTCATCGCTGTACCGTATTTTTGGATCGTGTGACATAAAAACAGGTCAAATTATGGTGGTGAAATAATGGGTTCGGGCCTTAGGGGCGCAAAATTAGGTCAAAAAAATCTTTGGGCAGGTGGAATTTCGCAAAATTTAATCATTTCTTTTAATGATTTTTGTCCAATAATCATTTCCCTTGCAACCGAAGGAAATTCGGCAAAAGCACGGAAAAAACTCGTACCTTTGCGCGCGCTTTCCTAAAAAATTAACGAAACCAAACAATTAACGGAACAACGCCCCCTGAGGCTTGTTTGAGCAAAACAACATTTGCCCTAACCACATATTGATATGGTCGAATCAAAGACATCGCCCCGTTCAACCGCCCGTTCAACCAAACAATCGCCTGTTACGGAGGAGTACAGGCAGGAAGTCCTGCGCGACTTCCGGATTTGTTGCGTCAGCCGGGAAGCCAGTGTTCTGGCCCGAAAAGAGGTGCTTACCGGCCGGGCCAATTTCGGGATTATCGGCGACGGAAAGGAAGTTGCACAGGTAGCAATGGCCAAAGCCTGGCGCAAAGGCGATTTTCGCTCCGGCTATTACCGCGACCAGACCCTCATGCTCGCGCTTGAATTGATGACCCTTGACGATTTTTTCGGACAGTTGTTCGGCGATCCGGAAAACGACATCTTCTCCGGCGGCCGCCAGATGAATTGCCATTTTGCCACCCCGCTGATCGATCAGGAGGGTAACTGGCTCGACCATAAGAATCGCTATAACATCTCTTCCGACATATCGCCTACTGCCGGCCAGATGTCCCGGGCCCTTGGCCTGGCATTCGCTTCCAAAAAATTCCGGGAATTGCCGGAACTGTGTGGCGAGCGCTCCAACCAGGGGCAGGAAGTTACTTTTTGCACCATCGGCGACGCCTCCACTTCGGAAGGAGCGTTCTGGGAAACGGTCAACGCTTCCGCAGTCTTGCAGGTGCCGCTGGCCATCTCTGTCTGGGACGACGGCTACGGTATTTCCGTGCCGCAAAAATATCAGACCGCCAAGGAGAATATCTCCGAAGTGCTCAGCGGCTTTCAGGGCGAAGATGGCCTGGATATTTATACGGGGAAGGGTTGGGACTATCCGGGTCTTTGCCGTCTGTACCAGGAGGGCATTGCCGCCATGCGGGAAACGCACCGCCCGGCCCTGTTCCATATCCGGGAGGTGACCCAACAGCTTGGGCACTCGACTTCCGGCGACCATCGCCGGTACAAAACGCCGGAACGCCTCGCATTTGAAGAGCAGTTCGATTGCAATAAACGCATGGCCGACTGGATGCTTGCCAGCGGTATCGCTTCGGAAAAAGAAATTGAAACCATAAAGTCGGAGGCTAAAAAAGAAGTCGCCGAAGCGGCCCATCGCGCATTCCGCCACTACCACGATGCGGTAAATGAACAACGCCAGGCACTTGCAACGGCTCTGCAGGAAGCCTGCACCCAACACCCTGATGTATCTGCGCTGACGGAACTGGCCGGAGAACTCGGAAAAATGCGCGATCCGCTCCGGTTCGAGCTGGTCAAAACGGCCCGCCGTGCCGTATTCGCCCTGGCAGGCAAACCGGGGCCGGCCAAGGAGAATCTGGCAAAATTTGTAGTGGAAGAGCAGGAAAAGGGCAAACGCTGGTACTCCGATCACTTGTACAGCAATACCCCAAAGTCGGCCCTGAAGGTGCCGGTAAGACCCGCGGTAATCTCCGGAGACAGTCCGCTGAAAGATGGCTTCGAAGTGCTGAATGCCTGCTTTGAAGCGAACTTTGCCCAACACCCGGAACTGTTTGCCTTCGGGGAAGACGTTGGACATATCGGCGACGTCAATCAGGGCATGCGCGGGTTACAACAAAAATTCGGCGTCGAGCGGGTGTTTGATACCGGTATCCGTGAATGGACGATCATGGGCCAGGCCATCGGCATGGCCATGCGGGGGCTGCGTCCGATCGCCGAGATCCAATACCTGGACTACCTCCTTTACGGCCTCTCTCCGCTTTCTGACGACTTGTGTACCCTGCGCTGGCGCTCCAACAACCAACAGGCGGCTCCGGCCATTATCCGCACCCGCGGCCATCGTCTGGTGGGGGTTTGGCACGCCGGTTCTCCCATGGGCATGATGCTGGGCAGCCTGCGCGGCATGTACTTTTGCGTGCCCCGCAACATGACGCAGGCTGCAGGCATGTACAATACGCTCCTGCAAAGCGACGATCCGGCTATTGTGGTGGAATGCCTCAACGGCTACCGGCTGAAAGAGCATCTGCCGGATAATATTGGCGAATTCACGGTTCCCCTTGGCGTACCCGAAATTCTCCGGGAAGGAGCTGATGTAACGCTCATTACCTACGGCTCCTGCGTGCGGGTAGCTGCGGAGGCCTGCGAATTGCTGGCCAACCACGGTATTTCCGTTGAACTCGTGGACGTGCAAACGCTCCTGCCTTTCGACTTGCCGCAAATTTGTCTGAAATCTTTGCAGAAAACCAATCGCGTCGTTTTCCTCGATGAAGATTTCCAGGGCGGCGGCACCGGCTATCTCATGCAACAGGTGCTGGACGAACAGGGCGCCTACCGTTTTCTGGATTCTGCTCCGGTCGCTATCAGTGCAAAAGATCACCGCCCCGGTTATGGCCAGGACGGCGATTACTACAGCAAACCACAAGTGGAGGATGTATTCGAGGCCGTTTATGGCTTGATGCGGGAAGTCGATCCCGGGCGCTTTGCAGCCCTGTGATACAGCATCGCTTAATCGCTTACCGCGTGCATCAGTTTCCGGAAGTCGCCATTGGGCAAGACTTCTTTCAGCGTTTCCATGATTTGTTTAAAAAACGGCGCCGGGGCGGCACTTTTTACTGCCGTCACCCATTGCAGCCGGCTTAGCTGGCTCATGGCCGGGGCGGAATACCTGAACCACAACAGAAGCGATGCCGGCGCCATGCGACCGATGATCTGTAAGCGCAGTGCCATGAGCTCCGAATCGCTGAAGTGGCGCCAGAGTTTAGCCTGGGTTTCCTGTTCCTCCTCCAGCATGTGGAGCAGGTACGCGCTCTGGAAGCGGTTCAGATCAAAATAGAACTGCTCGGCCAGGGGGCCTACTTCGGCGCCCTGGCGGGCCTCCCGCAGCAGGGAGCGGTGCAATTCCATTAAACGCGCTTGTTGTTGCTCAATGATCTCATGCTCCTCCTGATTGGCCATTGCAGCGCCCGGGCAACGTTGCTCCAGAGCTGCCAGGAGAATCTGGTCTTCATCCGCCGCATGTTCTGTAAGGAGGCGAAAGAGGTGATTCCCGGTTTGCTCAAGGCGTTCCAGTTGTTCGGGATCGGAGAAGTCGGTGTTGCCGGCAAGCAGGCTCAGCTGGGCCAAAAGGCTGCGCAATCCCTTGTGCGGGATGTCAAAAGTTTTCTGGCGGGCCAGGGTCGTTACGTGTGTCATGTGAACCGAATTTTTGACCCTGTTGGACGCGGTACGGACTCCGGCAGGTTGCAGCCTATACCTTCCAAAGCCGCAAAAACAGCACCTCGAGTGCGAGGAACAGCAGGGCAAAAACAACACACCAACGCCACAGGACGATTCCCTGGTTTTCTTCATTCACTACCTGTGTAAAGTTGGCTTCTGCATTTTCTGCCAATACTTTCATGTTGGCCGGCAGCCCTTCGGCAAGGCTCTGGTCGTTGCGGTAACGCAGGTCGCTTTCTTTCCGGTCGTAGTTAAAGGCGTATTGGGCGATCGTGGAATCCGTTCGCAGGCTGAGACGGTACCAGCCGGCATCGCGTATCTGGGTGCCGGGGGTGAGCAGGACTTTGGCTCCAAGAATACGTTGTTCGGGGATAAACTCATTATTTTGCGCTGCTGCATTTCCCGCTGCGGGCACTTCAGGCTGGTCCGGTACGGCACTGAGTTTATAAGTAATTTCCCCGGAGGCCGACAGGAGGTGGTTAGCTTCGAGCACTTCATCCTTTCCGATGGTATAGGCGATTTGCCTGTCCTTGGAGCCGGCGATAGCCGTTTTAAACAATAGCGGTACGAAAATCTCGCCGTTGCGCACCAGGTCGTTCACCTGATCATCCAGTGGGGCCGCACACAGGTACAATGCGCCTTCTTCGGCCGGGTACTTGGCCAGCATGGCGGAGCCGTCGCGGTAAGTCAGGATATTTTCCCCGCGGTTGGGGGCGATCTTGAAGTTGCCCTGTGTGCCGGGCAGTCGCAAGTTGGCACTTTTGTTCAGGAAAACGTCGTGGAATACATACTCGTCCGTATTGATCTGGCTTGCCTGCCGGGGTGTGGGTTCAAAGGCGCCGAGTGTGCCGGCGTCGAATTGCTGAAGCAAACCATTGTAAGAATTCAGGTCGGCGTTTTGGGCCGGAAAGACCAACAAGTTGCCGCCGGCATGGGCAAAAGTCTTTAATTCCTGGGCCAGACCGGATGTGATCATGGCCGCATCGTTCAGCACAATGAGCTGATAATTTCCGAATTTTGAATAATCCAGCGAGCGGATATCGACATTGTCCAGTTGAAAATACCGGGCGCCGGCGAAGGCGTTGTTCAGGAATTTATTGGGCTGCAGACCATTGATGCAAAGCACATTGATCCGCTCGGCCACATAAAAGGAAAGGAAGTAATCGTCGTCAAACTGCACCGGGAAGTCGGATACCGACAGTTTGGCCGCATGCCAGCCCGGGTGAAGGATCGTGAAACTCACGGTATCGAGGCGGTTGCTTCGCGCCGGAATGCGCAGTGCGCCTACGGGCTTGGCCTGACCATCGTGCCGCAGGCTGAGGCGTACCTCTTCGGCGGTCTCGTCCCCGCGGTTGCTCACTTTGACCAGAAGTCTGGCCGGTTGGTTGAGGATCTGTACCGGGCTTTCAAACCAGGCGGAATCGATCGAGATATTATTTTCCTGCACGGCGCGCATGGGCACCAGATTTACCTCCAGCAGGGTGTCAGTGAATTTTTGCAGGTCGACAATATTTTCCTGAAAGTCGCTGATCAGATAGGCGATCCGGTTATCTGCCGTACCGGTGTTCAAACACTGCTGTTGCCGGATCAATACTTTCGACAGTTCGCGGGTAGCCGGGCTGATCCGGATCTCTTCGATTCGGCCCAGGGCGTCTTCCTTGCCGATCAGCCGCTGGTCGCGGCCCTCAAAATCGGTAGTCAGCACCTGGAAGCGATCGGCCGCACCATAGGCCGTGACGATGTCCCGGGCGCGTTGTTTCGCCAGTTCCAGCAAGGGAGCATCTTTGGACAAAGCAGCCATGCTGAAAGAATTGTCGACAAAAATACTGACGGCTTTTTCACCCTGTTTCACCTGGGAAGCGCGCGGTATGAACGGTTGCGCAAAGGCCAGGACCATAAAGATGATCGCCAGGCAGCGCATCAGCAACACCAACAGGTTGCGCAATTTCTGGCGGTTACTGGTGATATCTTTCACCTCCTGTAAAAAGCGAACATTGGTAAAATATACCTTTTTGAATCGCCGGAAATAGAACAGGTGGATCAGGATCGGTATGGCAATGGCCGCAGCGGCTGTCAGAAATAACGGAAAAAGGAATTGCATCGTTCGTTTGCTGTATAGTTATGGGATTACGTTTTTCAGGAAGAAATGTTTTGCCGGCGGGGCAAAGTTGCTGTTTTTTTACTGAACAGGCCGGTTCAATTGAACAACCACGGCTGAATCATTATTCCGGGCCCAGATAAAACAGGGTTTTCCGTTGATCTGAATGGGCCGGATGCGCCGGGTTTGGCCCTTGATCCGGAGATTTCCCAACGGATAAGCCTGCATGCCAGTTCCTTTTTCAAAGGCGAGTACGCCGCCGTAAAAGGCATCGTAGCGCCCCATCTCAATGTTGGCCTCGAAGAAGTTGCCCCCGAGCAGCACGTCCTTTTGCCCGTTGCCACTCAGATCGGCCTCCAGATTGGCCCAAAGCGGGCTGAGTTGGAGATCGTCGGGCAGGGGATGGGCGGTATAGCCTTTCCCGGTGTTTTCAAAATACATGCTCTGAAGGGTATTTACGGTGCGCACCAGGGACTTGTGCAGTTTTTCCTTTCCAAAGATTTCCGGTACCGTGGCTTTGGCAAAGTTTTTCGAATACAGGAATTCCTTCTTTATGAACGGCAGTGTTTTGGTGAGTTCGTCGTAATTGGCAAACGGGATCTCCCGGCCTTTAAGATAATAAGTCAGCACCTGATCGATCTGCCCGTTGTCGTCAAAATCGGTGATATACATCCGCACGGGCTCCTGGTCTGTGGGTTTGAACTTGGCGTTTTGCCCGAGGTTGCCGGCCAGGATATCCAGGTCGCCGTCGCCATCGAAATCATAAGGCAGGGCAAAGTTCCACCAGCCGCTCCGGTCATTGATGGGTTTCTTTTCAAACGTATTGCCCCGGTTGTAAAAGATGGTAACAGGCTCCCATTCCAGGGCCAGCACAAGGTCGGGCTTGCCGTCGGCGTCCATATCTGCCCAGGCGCCGTTCCGGACCAGGCCTGCCTTGACTAATGCGCCGCCCGAAGTCGCCGTTACATCCTCAAATTCGCCGCCGCCCTTGTTTTGTAATAATACAGAGTTGGGGGTTATCCCATAATTCCAGGGAACGGCGCGGCCTCCGAAGAACAGGTCAACCAGTCCGTCGCCGTTGAAATCCGCAGGTAATACGCAGGAAGCGGTCATGAAAATACCGGGGAAATCCTTGCGTTGGAAGTGGCCCTTGCCATCGTTGATGTAGGCCCGTTGTTTCAGCGGTTCGGCATTGTCCCAGTATTCGTTGCCGCCTGCTGCGATAACGAGATCGAGGTCACCGTCGTTTTCCAGATCGACAAACACGGCATCCACATCTTCAAAAACACTGTCCATTAGCATGACTTCAGGGGTGTTTTCGTAAAAAGTGCCATCCTTTTTCTGGTAGTACAGTGCGCTGAAATTCTTTTTTGAAGAGCCGAAAAACACATCGTCCAGGCCATCGCCGTTCACATCGCCCACGGCCAGGGCAGGACCCTCGGTGGACACCATGAAGGGGATCAGCTTTTCCCGGTCAAATTCTACAAATGCATTTTCCTTGTGGTGGTAATTCAATGCGGTCGCCCCGGTAATATCGGTAAACTGAAAAGGAGGGGCCGGCTTTCGGCGCAGTTGTGCGTAATCAAATGCCGGCAAGCCGCTTTTCCAGCTCAGAGTATGGGTTTGGTTGAAACCGAGTGCGCCAAGCCGTTGGCAACTGTTGTCCGGCCAGACCACAAGTATGGAATCGACGGCCGTAGTATCACCAATACCGACGTGCAAATCGATCAGCATGCTGGACTGGAAGCCGCGAACGGGATAATTTTCGTAGATCAGTTTTTCACCTTTCTTATACACGATCACCCGGGCTCCGATGGCGTCCCGGTTGGCAGGCGGACCTTCCAGATGAAAGGACAAATAGTTGCCCGGTTCTTTCTTTTCCACTGCCATATTCTGATACACAAAGGGTTCGTCTTCGAGGTTGTTGACGACTATGTCCAGGTCGCCGTCGTTGTCGAGGTCGGCGTAAATGGCGCCATTGGAGAAGGTTGGGGTGCTTCCTTTGATCTGTTTTTCCAGGTCGGCGAACTTGAAATCCCCGTTGTTCCGGAAGAACTTGTTCGGGAGTTTGATCTTGGGCATTTTTTCTACCACGGATAGGTCTTCCGCATCCAGGTTATTACTTTCCTGCTTGAATTTTACGGGGCTGGTTTCCCGGAACCGGGCGTAGTCGATGTCGTTCATCCGCCGTTCGATGCCGTTGCTGATAAACAGGTCTTTTTTGCCGTCGTTGTCAAAATCGAGGAAAAGCGGTGCCCAGGACCAGTCGGTCGCGTGCACGCCTGCGAACATGCCTACCTCACTGAAGGTGCCGTCGCCGTTGTTCTTTTGCAGGGTGTTCCGGGCAAACTGGAAGTGGTAACCGTATTCCAGTTTGAAGCGGTAGATCCCGTAGGCATCCTCGCCCAGCGAGCTTTTCAGGATATAGGGGTCCTCAGGCAGCATGTCCAGCGAGATGATCTCGCTCCAACCGTCGTTGTTCACGTCGGCGATATCGACGCCCATGGAAAACTGGCTGGTGTGCATGATCTCCTCGGTCAACATTTCTTTAAAGGTGCCGTCGTGTTGATTGATGTACAGATAATCGTTTTCGTGAAAATCATTGCCAATATAAAGGTCGGGCCAGCCGTCGAGGTTGATGTCGCCGGTGGCGATGCCCAGGCCATAACCGATGACCGTGCTGTTAATGCCGGATGTTTGCGTAACATCTTTGAAGCCGCCTTTTCCGTCGGCTGTCGGTGGACCGTCGTTGCGCAGCAGTTTATCGCCGGCCAGCGGGTGAAAGGTTCCCTGGAAGGACTTTTTCTGCCCGAAGGTGCCATTGGCATGTACGGAGTGGTTTAGTTGGAACATATCGAGGTCGCCATCCAGGTCGTAGTCGAAAAAGGCGGCTTGCGTGCTAAAGCCGACGAGATCCAGTCCGTAGCGAATCGCCTGATCTTCATATACCGGTACGCCGTCTTTAATGCCCTGGCATACATACAGCTGGTTGCGCCCTTTGATGGTCCGGAAGTCGCCCAGTTGACTGACGTAAATATCAGGCAGACCGTCATTGTTGATGTCCACGACAGAAGCGCCATTTGACCAGCCGCAGTCGCCTTCAATTCTGCCGGATTGGGGGCCGCAACCGGAAACGCCGGCTTGCTCCGTAACATCCCGGAACCGGAGTCCGCCTTCATTGAGAAAGAGCTTGTTTTCGCTCATATTACTGGTGAAATAGAGATCGACCAGCCCGTCTTTGTTGAAATCGGCTGCAGCCACTCCTCCGCCATTGTAAAAATACATATAGTACAAGGCGTTGAACTGGGAGTTGGGCTTGAGCACGTTGTGGAAGTCCAAACCGGTGGCATTTTTGCGCAGTAACTCAAACTGGGCGGGTGCATCGGTTTTATTCCCGCATTGCAGCGATGCAGCAATCAAAATAAAAAGAAAGAGAAATCGCAGGAAAGGCCAGGATGATTGGCTCATAGTATGTTGATTTATAACCAGTTTTGGAATGTCTTTAGTGCTTTTTAATTCGGAATAACTGCGGTTTTTGGTTGTTGATCAAAGCGACCAGCCAGTGTTCGTCCTTTGCGTTGAGTTCCAGAAGTTGTTTTACATCGCCCCGAACAAAAAAGCCCGAGTCCCGGTTCTCCACGCGTTCAAATTTTCCGCCGCCCCGGTTTAGCAGGACGTGGCCGAAACTGGCATCCAGTTTGGAAAACTGGGGCATAAAACTGCGGTCGTTACCCGCCAGGATCAGGTCGTTTTTACCATCGCCATCCAGGTCTTTACAATCGATAGCGGTAACGCAGGAAAACTGGACTTCTTTGGGCAACGGGACCAGGGTGAATTGCCCTTTTCCGTCATTGAG
>CAYVDV010000174.1:0-10120 GCA_964450465.1 uncultured Saprospiraceae bacterium | reverse complement strand
AACATCGAACTGGTGCGCAAGCTGGCGTCGTTCGGCGCCGATGCGCGGGTGTTGGCCCCCCAAAGCCTGGCAGAGCAGATGCGGCAGTTTTTCCGGGCAGCTCTGGAGCACAGCGGGTAGGGTAGTTTGCGGTGTATGAAAGCCGTGAAGCGAACCAAAGAAAGGGTTTGAATCGTTAGTGATAGAAAAAATGGCTTATTTTTGTGGAACCTAAATTGAAACAAGCGTATGTCTGAAATCAAAATCAACATAGACGATAAATACTTACAGGCCTTTCTGGCTTTCCTGGAGACATTAAATTATGTGCAGGTAGAAAAAGTTTCCAAGGGGAAAAAAGGGCAAAAGGCCAAACCGGCATCTGATGAGGCTACCCAAGCTTTTTTGGCCGAATTACCCCCTGACAGTCCTCTGCGCAACGTCATAAAACCCATCCGAAAAGGCCAAGTGACGGCAGAGGACCTGATTCGGGAAAGCGGGTATGTGCATACTGATTGGGAACAAGTGAAAAAAATCGGAGACGCAATGGACATTCCACAAACCACGGAGGAACTCTTAACCCAGCTTACGCCCTGATGAATTACCTTCTCGATACCAATGTGATTTTGTTGGGTATACGGGCCGGGAAGGACTGGGCAGCCACCCGGCAGCGCCTTGGTTTGGACCAGTCTGCGAATTTTATTTCTGTTGTCACGTTGGGAGAGTTGTGGTCGTTATCATTTCAAAACCATTGGGGAGCACGGCGTATTGCGGAAATGGAAAAGTTACTACCACAGTTTATCGTGGTGGATATTAATATGGAAAGTATCATCCGCCGTTATGCCGAGATTGATGCATTCAGCCAGGGAAAGTTAACTGGAGCTCCTTTAGGTATGAGTTCCCGGAATATGGGCAAGAACGACCTTTGGATTGCGGCCACTACATCGGTCTTAAACCTAACCCTTCTGACTACCGACCAAGACTTTGACCATTTATCCCCCTCCTTTTTGAGTTTGCAGCGGATTTGAGCGAGGTACACCGCGACACCTTCCCGTTTTCCAAATACATTGCTGAAAACCAGAATCCCGGACGGCTGTGCTCCAGGATATCTCAACCTATTTCGTAACTGTATAATTGCTATCTGCTGGCAGGTACGTAGGGACGAAACACGCTCGTAAAATCTCCCGAACGCGGCACTAATACAACGCCATACTAAACTTCCGCCGGTAAGCCTGCGTGAGCGGGTGCTGTTCGCCCAGCAGGCGAAACAGGGCTACGGTGGCGCGGCGGGGCAGGGCGTCGGCGTAATTTTTATCGCGCGTCACGGCATCGATCAGGTGTTGCAAGGCCGGTTCCGCTGCGTTCTCGCGCAGGGCCTGGCGGGCGGCTTCCAGCGCCAGTCCGACGGGGGCGCTGCCGTTGGAGAATGCCATTAGTTCGGCCAGTACGGCCACATCGGTAGCCGTATCGTAGTGTTTGTCGCCGGGCGGTATCTCGCCGGCCAACACTTGCGCAGCAGTTGTATTGGAGAGGACCAGGTATTTGGCGAGGGCTGCTTTGGCCTCGGTATTCTCCGGGTGTTGAAGCACGAATTGCTCCAGCGGTTCGATCATCGCAGGGTCGGGCCAAACGGCGGCCGGGTCCAGTACATCGCGCAACGCCCCGGCGGCCGGATCGGGCAGGTGTTCGTCCAGCCAGCGCTCCAGCATGGGTTTGGACAATGCGCCGGCAAACTCGTCGATCAGCTCGCCCCGGTAAAATAATTTGACATTGGGTATGCTGCGGATCCGGTATTGTGCGGCCAGTTCCTGGTGCTCTTCGGTATTGACCTTTACCAGCGCCCAGCGCCCCTGTTGCTCGCGCTCCACGGCCTCCAGCACGGGCGTCAGCATCCGGCAGGGGCCGCACCATTCGGCCCAGAAATCGACCAGTACGGGTAATTCGTGGCTGCGTTCGATAACCTCTTTCTGAAAATTCATTTGTCGCGGTTTTATGTTTTGGACTGCAAAAATACGGTATGCCGGAGAGCAGGACTTGGATTTTACAAGCGGAAAGCTGCACAAATCGCGGGGAAAGGGCAGAAAAGAACAATCTACGGTGGGAAATTTTCCACAGCGCCTTTTGGCACAACAACGGGAGATTCCGGTCCTGAGGCGTTGGGGGATTTTTTCGGTTGACACCAGTCACCCGAAAAAATCCCCCGGTGCCCATACTTATATGGGCCTGCCAATTGCGCTTTACCATCCCGGGTTTGCACAACTGGGAAAAAACAGGCTACTTTGTGGGCATTATGTGCCGTAACAGGTCGTAAACATCAACTTTGCCTTTCATGCCCACTATTCGCAGCGTTCTCCTGTTTTTTTCCCTTGCCTCTGCATCCCTGTTATCCGGACAGGAACTGCTTGAACTCGATCTGAGCAACCAATGTCATTTTGGCGGTGGCCAGCAGGACGAGGAGTTGTATGCCTTCACCTCGGGGTCGGGCGTAATGGAACGCCTGGTCGACGACATTTTGACGTCGGGCGGCGACCTGGAGCGCAATTTCACCCTGATCCAGACCAATGTGGCCAGTGTAAGCGCCGTTGTTGCCGGCGAAAAACGGTATATCCTCTGGAGCCAGGATTTTCTGGAGCGGGCTACCGAATTGCAGGCCTATGCCAGCGTGGCCCATGAGATCGGGCATCATGTCAACGGGCATACGCTGCAACCCGGTTTGAAGCCTGTGGAGGAAGCCGAGGCCAATCTTTTTATGGGGTACGTCCTGGCCCGGAAGAATTTTCCCGAGCAGGCGCTGCGCGACTTCTTCAGCAGAGATAAAAGCAATGTTTTTGCGCAGGACTGGAATGAGTCCATGCGCGAACTGGCCTGGGAAGGCTTTCAGAAAGCGGGTATTTCCCTCCAGTTATCCAGCCTGCAATACGATACCGACCCTTCGCTTCAGCGCTTCCTGAGGGCGCAGTTTCCGTTCCCGCCGCCGCCCTGCTACCAGGAACTGGAGTTATCCGCCGGCAATTTTAGCGGCCTGACCACGCTGGGCGCCGTGGCGAAAAAGATCACCAAAGGGCTGTCTGCCAAGCAGTACCCCTATCGCTACCTGTCTGTGCCGGACGGTTTTGCCGTCGTCACCCAGATCGAACAGTATCAATCGGACGGGGCGCCGCTTTCCGGTGGCGACCGCTGGAAAGAATTGCCGGTACAGGAGGATTTCTCCCTGAGTCTTCGCTACCTGACTTCGCTGGTATATCCCCGGCAGGCATATCTGCGCGTGTTCGTGTTTCTCGTCAGCAACCAGAACTTCAACGCTACCGGCAAGCGAATTGAAAAAGAAACCGCGAAGGACTGGTTCAGCCAGGCGGTGAACCGGCTGCCCAAATCGGTGTCCAATGCGCCCTTCACCGCCGATCATACCGTGTCGATGCTGGTGTACGAATTTGAGGTGCCCGAAGCGAATCAAAAGCCGCAGCAGCACTGCCCCTGCCATTTGCCCGCCGGCGATCACCTGAAAAAAAGCGGCCTTGAATCCTGGTTAAAACGATAATACATGCTGCTCCTCCTCTCCGATATCCGAAAAAGATTGCTCTGGACCTGGCTGGCCTTGTCGGCGCCGACCCTCCTGCTGCTCAGTGTGCAGGAGATGAACAAAGTATTCGCCGGCGCGGAAGGGGCGCCCTGGCAATGGGCGGCACTCAACCTGCTTCCGGGTTTTATCCTGTTGCTGGTCGCGGCGGTGCTCAACCTCAATCCGGGCAAGCACATCTGGAAACCTGTATTCCGGGTTATCTGGATCGTGACGGCTGCTTATCTGGTGTGGGTCCTGCTGACAGCGCTGGGTATGCGGGCCCGCCCCGAGGCGCAGACCCTGACGGGCTACTTCCAACAAGCCTGGTACCGCCCGGCTGCATTTCAGCTCCTGCTTCTGGCGGTGTACGGATTGTTGTTTTTCCGCCGGGAAACGACCTTTGTGCCCAATGAAACGATTGTGGGCGAACACGCTGCGCAGGCGCTGGCAAAGGCCAAATCTGCCGGAAACCATTCGCGTGCGCAGGCCCTGGAGCTGTTCATTGCAGGGAAGTACCCCGAGTTGTTCGCGGTGCTGGAAGGCCATTTTTCGGGCAAGGCGCCTGCTGAAATGCGGGACCTGGCCCTCCTGCAAAACCAGTACAACGAAAATCGCCGCCAGATCAGCCTCGGCATCGCCGACCCCAAAGCGGCCCAGCGGGAACTGAACCGGATCGCCCTGGCGCTTTTGGATAGTATGGAGAAAATGAATGACTAGAATTCGCCTCCGGCGAGGTAGTTTTGTTTCGCACAAGAGGTAGTTTTATTTCGCACAAGAGGTAGTTTTATTTCGCACAAGAGGGAGTTTTATTTCGCACAAGAGGGAGTTTTGTTTCGCACAAGAGGGAGTTTTGTTTCGCGCAAGAGGGAGTTTTATTTCGCACAAGAGGTAGTTTTGTTTCGCGCAAGAGGTAGTTTTATTTCGCGCAGATGTTACACAGAAAAAATGCGCAGATGTTACACAGAAACACGCGTAGATTACACGGAATTTAGTTGAAATAGAATCCCTGAATAAGGGAAACCCTCCTATAAAATTTATTTACGGCTATGCGCGTTCAATTTATCCTTGTCTTCTTATGCTTTTCCGGCGCCCTTTGCGCCCAGCAACTCATCACCATCGCGCACTCCTGCACCTTCGACGGCGAGGAGCAGCAAACCGACTTTTATACGTTTGACGCTTCGCAGGAAGCGGATCGCATTGTCGGGAAGATCGTCAACTCAGTGAGCCTGGCCAAGAATTTTGTGGTCAAATCGGCCGATTGCACCAATGCCCTGGCTACCAGCGAGGGCAAACAGCGCTATATCCTGTACAACACGACCTTTCTGGAAAAATTCAAACAGTCGGGCAAAACCAAATGGGGCGCCTATTGCGTGCTGGCACACGAGATCGGCCACCACCTGAACAACCACGACTTCAGTCTGTCGGACTCCAAAAAACGCAAGGTGCAGGAGCTGGAGGCCGATAAATTTGCCGGCGGCGCACTCTACACCCTGGGCGCTACCCTGGAGGAAGCGCAGGCCGGTATCGAACTCCTACAGTCCAGCGGAGAAAGCAATACCCATCCGCCTGCCCGCGCCCGCGCGGAAGCCATCGCCAACGGCTGGAAAAACGCTCAGGAACTGCACCGGCAGCGCAACGAACTGGACGGAGGCGATACCCAGCCCACCACCCAGCCCGGCAAAACCGAACCCGCCCCAAAAGAGCAAGCGGTAAAGGATACGCCATCCAAGGGGGCCGAAACCCAGGGAAAGCCCGGGACGGAACCCACCCGCCAACCGCCCGCTCAGCCGCAAACCGTACCGACGGCCGTGTCGGACCAGATGCTCCGCAACGCCCTGGTCGGCCAATGGGAAACCGCTTATTTCAACGGCGTGGCCAATGTGAACAACATCGTTACGCTGAATGCCAACGGCACCGGGGTAGGATACCTTTACATGAACGGTGTGCTTACCAATACCGTTTACATCAGCTGGCAGGTGCAGGCCGGCTGCTACATCGAGCAGTACGCCGGCACGCAGTTCTTTTCCCGGCTCGCCGTAGGGTTCAACGGCGCCAACAACATGTCCATGACCATGGTAGAGTCCAATATGGCAACGGCCTTTCCGGTGGGGACGGTGTTGTATTACGGGCGGCGGTTTTAACAGTATGCTGTGCAAGTTGATAAACCTTTAAATTCATGCCCAAAATTTATTTGCATGGAAGTTAAAGCATTTGAACACGTCAGGTATTTGTGGGATGAAAAAAAAGTGGCCGCGCTGGAAGGCGATGAAGTTGCCCTGTTCTTGTACCGGTCAAACATACTTGGCGCCGACCTTCGCATTACCAACTTCGGCGGCGGAAACACCAGCTGTAAAACGATGGAGAAAGACCCGCTGACCGGGCGGGAAGTTGAAGTGATGTGGGTCAAGGGCTCCGGAGGCGACCTTGGCACCCTTACCCGTAAAGGGATCGCCGGTTTGTACACAGACCGCCTCCGTTCGCTGAAACAGGTGTACCGCGGTTTGGAATATGAGGATGAGATGGTGGCCCTGTTCAACCACTGTATTTTCGACCTCGATAGCCGCGCGCCCTCCATTGACACGCCTTTGCACGGCCTGTTGCCGTTTAAACATATCGACCACCTGCATCCCGACGCCCTGATCGCCATAGCTGCCGCCAAAGACAGTCAGGCGATCACCCGCGAGATCTGGGGCGATTCCATGGGCTGGGTGCCCTGGCAGCGACCCGGGTTTGACCTGGCCCTGCAACTGGAAAAGTGCCTGGCGGAAAATCCCGGCATCCGGGGTATCGTGCTGGGCGGCCACGGCCTGTTCACCTGGGGCGACACCTCCTATGCCTGTTATGTGAACAGCCTGGAGGTGATTGAACAAGCCAGCGTGTATATTCAGGAGCGCTTGGGTAAAAAACGGCCGGTATTCGGCGGCCGGAAAACAGAGCGCCTGCCCGCCGCCGAACGGGAGGCCCAGGCCGCAAAACTCGCCCCGGTCTTGCGGGGTTTGTGCTCCGGTTATCAGAAAATGATCGGGCACTTTACGGACGACGACCGCGTCCTGGAATTTATCAACAGCCAGGACCTCGCCAAACTGGCGCCGCTCGGCACCTCCTGCCCGGATCACTTTCTGCGCACGAAGATAAAACCGCTGGTGCTGGACCTGCCCGCCAATGCGGACCTGGCCGATCTGCAACCGCTTCGCGCACAACTGGAGCCCCGGTTCGAACAGTACCGGAAGGATTATGCGGAATATTACGAAAGTTGCAAACACCCGGACAGCCCCGCCATGCGCGACCCCAACCCGGTCGTGATTCTGTATCCCGGCGTCGGCATGTTCACGTTTGCCAAAAATAAACAAACAGCCCGGGTTGCCAGCGAGTTTTATATCAATGCGATCAACGTCATGCGCGGCGCCGAAGCGATTTCAGAATATACCGCGCTGCCCCGGCAGGAGGCGTTCGATATCGAATACTGGCTTCTGGAA
Source organism: uncultured Saprospiraceae bacterium (assembly GCA_964450465.1). Taxonomy (GTDB): domain Bacteria; phylum Bacteroidota; class Bacteroidia; order Chitinophagales; family Saprospiraceae; genus M3007. The sequence goes on along the minus strand of CAYVDV010000174.1, from coordinate 3,109 downwards.
GAGGCCAAGTTGCAACGCATGCCCAAGGATAAACCGCTGACCGGCCGTGTCGCGATCATAACCGGCGCCGGTGGCGGCATCGGCAAGGCCATCGCCGTAAAACTGGCCGCCGAAGGCGCCAATGTGTTCCTGACGGACATCGCCGAGGACCGGCTGCAGGAAGCGAACCGCACTTTCGCAAGGGATATTTCCGCGTATGCCGTTTGCGATGTGGCCAACGAAACCTCGGTGGCAGAGGCTTATAAAAAGGCTTGCCTGGAATTTGGCGGCGTCGATATTGTGGTGCACAGCGCCGGCCTGGCCATCTCCAAACCGCTGGAGGAAACTTCGCTGAAGGACTGGAACCTGTTGCAGGATGTGCTGGTAAAAGGACAATTCCTGATGGATCAGGCTGGGGTAGAACTCATGCGTAAACAGGGCTTCGGCGGCGATATCGTCCATATTGCAAGCAAAAACGGTCTGGTGGCCGGACCAAACAATATCGCCTACGGCACGGCCAAGGCAGCGCAGCAGCACATGACCCGCCTGCTGGCCGCAGAATTGGGGAAAGACAAGATCCGGGTGAATACGGTCAACCCGGACGGCGTCATCGTCGGCAGCAAGATCTGGGAAGGCGCCTGGGCGGAGGGCCGCGCCAAGGCATACGGGATTACCGTGGCGGAGTTGCCGGCTCATTACGCCAAACGCAATCTGCTGCACGCGATCATCCTTCCGGAAGATATCGCCAACGGCGTGTTTGCTCTGGTGGCAATTCTGGATAAAAGTACCGGAAACAGCATCAATATCGACGGCGGCATGGAAGCGGCTTTTGTACGGTAAAATGGATGTATTATGAAAATCGACACTTCGCAAATCGCAGCGCACAACGAAGGCTTCCGGAAAGATCATGCGGAAAACTATGCCTTTCTCCGGGATCAACTCGCCCGGAAAGGAGCGGACGCAGATGCCATTGTTGAAAAACTGGGGGCCTTGCAGGTCGCCATACCCAGCTGGGCGCTGGGCGCCGGCGGCACGCGTTTCGGACGCTTTTCCTTTGGCGGCGAGCCGGGCAGCCTGGAACAAAAAATAGAGGATATCGGCCTCCTGCATGCCCTCACGGCCTCCTGCGGAGCGATTTCCCTGCACATCCCCTGGGACATTCCCAAAGATCCCCGGGCTATTCGGGAACAGGCTGCTTCGCTGGGGATTGCCTTCGACGCGGTAAATTCAAACACCTTCCAGGACCAGCCCGGGCAGGCGCACAGCTATAAATTCGGCTCGCTTTGCCACAGCGATCCGGCTGTCCGCGAACAGGCGGTTCGCCACAATGTGGAAGTAATTGAAACCGGCGAAGCGCTGGGCTCGAAAAGCATCACGGTCTGGCTGGCCGATGGCGCATCTTTTCCGGGTCAGTACAATTTCCGGCATGCCCTTCAACGCACCATGGACAGCCTGAAAGCCATCTACCGGCACCTGCCGGACGATTGGAAAATGTATATCGAGTACAAACCCTACGAACCGAATTTTTACAGCACGGTCATTCAGGACTGGGGTACTTCCTTCTTGCTCGCCAATGCCTGCGGAGAAAAGGCCTTTACCCTGGTAGATCTGGGACACCACTTGCCGAATACAAATATCGAGCAAATCGTCGCTACGCTGATGATGCAGGGCAAACTCGGTGGCTTTCATTTTAACGACAGCAAATTTGGCGACGACGATCTGACGGTTGGCAGTATCAAGCCATATCAGCTTTTCCTTATTTTTAATGAGCTGGTTTACGGTATGGAGAACAATACCGCCAATAACCCGCCCCTTGCCTGGATGATCGACGCCAGCCATAACCTCAAGGATCCGCTCGAAGACCTGATCCAGAGCCTGGAAGCCATCCGCCTGGCCTATGCCCAGGCTCTGGTGATCGACCGAAAAAACCTGGAGACGGCGCAACAAAATAACGACCCGGCGCTGGCCCAGGAAATATTACAGGCTGCTTACCGGACGGATGTGCGGCCGCTGTTGTGCGAAGCACGGCTGCAGCAGGGCGCAGCCCTGGAACCGCTGACCCTGTACAGGAATTTAGGCGTTCGCCGTCAACTGATCCGGGAAAGGGGGCAAACCACCGTTGCTACCGGTCTTTAAACGCCAGGACCATGAAGGTTACTGCAATATTTGACATCGGCAAAACGAACAAGAAGTTCTTTCTCTTTGACGAGCAGTTCAACGAAGTGTACCGGGCTTATTCCAGGTTGGAGGAAACCTGCGATGAGGACGGTTTCCCTTGTGAAGACCTGGACCGGCTGGCTGGATGGATGCGGGAAACGTTCCGGGAAGCCCGGGCCAAACCGGAGTTTGAGATCGTTTGCCTTAATTTTTCAACGTATGGCGCCTCTTTTGTCCATTTGGACCATGCGGGTAAACCGGTGACGCCGCTGTACAATTACCTCAAACCTTTTCCGGAAGACCTGTCCGAACAGTTTTTTAATCAATATGGCCCGGCAGAAGCATGGTCGGCCCAAACGGCTTCTCCCGCCATGGGCATGCTCAACTCCGGCTTGCAACTGTACTGGCTCAAATACCGGAGACCCGGGGTCTTTGCGCGGATTCAGCAGTCCCTGCATTTTCCGCAGTATTGCGCCTGGCTCTTTTCTGGAAAATATTGCAGCGACTATACGAGTATCGGCTGCCACACCGGCATGTGGGATTTTGAGAAAAAGGCCTACCACCAATGGATCCATGCCGAGCAGCTCGACCGTCTGCTTCCGGCTGTACAGCCAACGCTGTCCGGCACGGATACTTTGCTTGACGGAAAAAAGGTCCGGGTGGGTGTGGGCATTCACGACAGTTCGGCCGCCTTGCTGCCGTACATCATCGCAAACGATCAGCCCTTTATACTCATCTCCACCGGCACCTGGAGCATAACCCTGAATCCGTTCTGTCAGGATGTTTTACGTGAACAGGATCTGGAACAGGATTGCCTGAACTACCTCCGGGTCGATGGCCTGCCGGTGCGGGCAGCCCGGCTTTTCCTCGGGAACGAATACAAGATCTGGACGCAAAAACTGGCTGCGCATTTTCAACTACCCTATGAAACGCACCGGCATGTAGCGCCCGATCCCGCTATCCTGAAACAACT
>CAYVDV010000173.1:3616-10122 GCA_964450465.1 uncultured Saprospiraceae bacterium | reverse complement strand
CAGCGGCGGATATTGTCGAGCACATTGGCACGCAGGGGGTGTTTGTCACCGGCTACGCGTAAAAAACCCTTATAGGCGGCAATGGCGCGTTCGAATTCCTGCTGGCCATGCAGGGTGCGGGCGAGATAGTAATGCAGGTTGGGGTCGCTGTTTTTGGGATCTTTCTGCAAGACGAATTCGAGATACTGGCGCGCCTTTTCGGGCTGGTGCAGCTGATAGTGGCAAATACCGAGTTTGGTCAGCACGGACAGGTCGCCGGGTTTTTCCTGCTGATACTGGCCCAGCGCAGCCAAAGCTTCCGCCCAGTGTTGGTTGTCGAAATTTTTTTCGCCGCTGCGCTTGGTATCGGCGGGTTTTTGCGCCTGCAGCGCAACGGCTGCCAGCAACAGAAAGAAAACGGAGCAAACGGTTGAAAACCGGATCATTGCTATGGTGTTGGTCTGAAATTCAGGTTGTCGTTATTTGAGGCAAAAGTATCGTTTTTTCCGCCTTAGCGCCTTTTTTGGACAAATTGGCCCAATTTACCGGCAGGCAACTTTTTGTATTCTTCGTCTGTTCGCAACAAATTCCCCAACTTTGCGTCCTTAAATCCATTACCCTGCCGCCTGCCCCGCTTTTCCATTGCAGGGAGGACCGGGTTTCAATGAACAACAGCCGCAATGTCCAATCTTTCGTTTCAATATCCTGCCTGGTTTCTGATCTTGTGTGCCCTGCTTGGCCTCGGCTATGCGCTCTTGTTGTATTACCGCGACACGACTTTTCGCGAGCAGGCGCCCAACCTGCACCGCTGGCTGGGCGTACTGCGCTGGCTTACCGTAACGATTCTCAGTGCCCTGTTGTTATCTCCCCTTTTGAAAAGCATTCTCACGGAAACCAAAAAACCGGTAGTGGTGCTCGCCCAGGATGCCTCCGAGAGTATCGGAACCGCGCTGCAGGGCCCGGCATTGGAACAGTACAAACAAGACTGGCAAAGCCTGCGCGACGCCCTGAACGAGGACTATGAAGTCCATGAACTGTCTTTTGGTAATACTGTCCGCGAAGGCGTGAATTTTGAATTTCCGGACAAGGTAAGCAATCTGTCGCTGGCGCTGCGCGACGTGTATGACCGCTACGGTGCGCAAAACCTGGGTGCCGTGATCATGGCATCCGACGGTATTTACAACGAAGGCAGTAATCCCGCGTATTCGGGCGCCCAGATCGCCGCCCCGGTGTACACCATAGCGCTTGGCGACACCACGGCAAAAAAGGATCTGCTCATAAAGCGGGTATTTCACAATAAGATCGCCTACCTGGGCGACAAATTCTCGATCCAGATCGATGTGGCCGCCATGAATTGCGCCGGCAACCAGAGCGTACTGACGGTAAGCCGGGTCGAAGGCGAACAGGTCCGCACCCTGCAGACATTCCCCGTGAACATCACCGGCAATGATTTTTTCAGTACCCGGGAAGTCCTGCTGGAAGCCGATCAGCCCGGCGTGGCGCAGTATCGCATCCAGCTGGCCAAAGTGAGCGGGGAAGCCTCGGCAAGCAATAACGTCCGCGAGATCTTTATTGATGTGCTGGATGCCCGGCAGAAGATCCTGCTTCTGGCCAACAGCCCCCACCCCGACCTCGCTGCCCTCCGCCAAACCCTGGAACGGAACCAGAACTACCAGGTTGCCATCGCCTATGTGAGCGACCCGGGCATTGACGTGACGAAGTTCGACTTTGTCGTTTTGCACAACCTGCCTTCCAGTACCAACGATATTTCAGGCATCCTGAACACCCTGAACAATAAGAAAATACCCCGCCTGTTCATTGCCGGCATGCAAACCAACTACAATGCCCTGGCCCGCGCGCAAAGCCTGGTCAGCGTACAGAGCAATGCGCAGCAAAGCGACGATGTACAGGCAAAGGTTTCGCCGCAGTTTGCCTCCTTCACACTGAGCCCTGACATGGCGGAAGAACTGGCCAAATTCAACCCCCTGACCAGCGCTTTTGGCAATTTTTCCGCCACCCCGCAGGCCCAGGTGGTGCTTTGGAAACGCATAGGCAAGGTGGACACCGACCAGCCTTTGCTCGCCATCGGCGAGGCCAACGGCATTAAAACCGGCCTGTTTCTCGGCGAAGGACTTTGGAAATGGCGCCTGTTCGATTACCTGCAGCACAACAGCCACGATATCTTCGAAGAACTGGTGGGTAAAACCGTACAATACCTCACGCTGAAAGAAGATAAACGGAAATTCCGGGTCACGCTGGACCGGAACATCTTCAATGAAAATGAGCCGGTTACCTTCGGAGCAGAACTGTATAACGACAACTACGAGCTGACCAATGTGCCGGACGTGGCCATGTCGGTCCGGAACCCGCAGGGCAAGGAGTTTCTATACACTTTCAATAAACTGGGTAACGCCTACACCCTGAACGCCGGTATTTTCCCTACCGGCAATTACACCTTCCGCGCCACTACCAATTTCAACAACCAAAGTCTTGTGTATGAAGGCCGGTTCAGCGTGCAACCCATCCAGCTGGAGCTCTTCGAAACAACAGCCAACCATGCCGTGCTTCGGCAACTGAGTCACCAGTACGGCGGCGAGACGGTGTATGCAGCCAATCTGGCCAGCATTGCGGAGCGGATCAAGGCCAAAGGCAATGTCAAGCCGGTAATTTACCAGAGCACCAAAACCAATCCGCTGATCAATCTCAAGTGGATCTTTCTGTTGCTGGCTGTTCTGCTCTCGGTAGAGTGGTTTTTGCGGCGGTACTTTGGGGCCTATTAAATTCAACAGTAGGAAGATTGGAGCAGAGGACTCTATATTAGCCCCAAAAACTGCACCTATGGCCAAACTCGACCGCCGTTCCTTCCTCCGGAACACTGCGCTTGCCGGCGCAGCACTCGGCATTCCTACGATCGCTACCGCGCAACAACTGCGCCCTAACCCCACTACCCTTCGCACCCGTATCAACCTCGGCTTTATCGGCGTGGGCCTGCGCGGCCAAAACCACGTGGACCTGGCGCTGCGCCGCGACGATTGCGAAGTCGTGGCTATCGCAGACCCGGATGCCCGCATGGTGGCCGATTGCCTGAAAATGATCGACCAAAGCGGGCGGAAAAAACCCGCTGTGTACGACCAGGGTAACTTCGATTATTTGCGCCTGCTCGAAGACCCCAATGTAGATGCCGTGGTGATTGCCTCCCCCTGGGAATGGCACACCCAGCAGTGCGTAGCCGCCATGAAAGCCGGCAAGTACGTCGGCACGGAAGTATGCGGCGGATTCTCGCTCGACGAGTGCTGGCAACTGGTCAATACCCATGAAGAAACCGGCGCCCACCTGATGTTCCTCGAAAATGTATGCTACCGCCGCGATGTCATGGCCGTGCTCCAGATGGTGCGCGAAGGCCTCTTCGGCGAACTCATGCACCTCGAAGGCGGCTACCAGCACGATCTCCGCGGGGTAAAGTTTAACGATGGCGCCACGCCGTACAATTCCGGTGTTGAATTTGGTGAAAAAGGGTTCTCCGAAGCCAAATGGCGCACAAAACACGCCATCCACCGCAACGGCGACCTTTACCCCACGCACGGTGTGGGGCCGGTGGCCATGATGGCCAATATCAACCGCGGTAATCGGTTTCTGCACCTCACCTCTACGGCTTCAAAAGCCCGGGGCCTGCACGAATATATCGTAAACCACCCCAAAGGCGGCCCGAATCACCCCAATGCCGCCATTGGCTTTAACCTCGGCGATGTGGTGACCACCATCCTTAAAACTTCCAACGGCGAAACCGTACTGCTCTCCCATGATACCGGTCTGCCCCGCCCCTACTCGCTGGGCTTCCGCGTACAGGGTACCAAAGGCATCTGGATGGACGTCAATAAAAGCCTGTTGCTCGAAGGCCAAACCAAGCCGCACAACTGGGAAGAAGCCCAGGGCTGGCTCGACCGCTTCGACCACCCGCTCTGGCGCCGCTACGGCGCCGACGCCAAAACTGCAGGGCACGGCGGCATGGACTTCTTCGTATTCCACCACTTCGTGGAAAGCGCCAAGCGCAACAGCGCGCCTCAGATCGATGTGTACGATGCCGCTACCTGGCTGGCAATCACCCCCTTGAGCGAAGCATCCATTGCCACCGGCAGCAGCCCGCAAGCTTTCCCCGATTTTACCCGCGGGCGCTGGACAGAACGAAAGCCCGATTTTGCATTCGGGGAGGAATTTTAGAGGTGCTGTGTTAAAAAGGACGCTGATCAGAAGTCGCTACCTGCCTTTTTTTCGGGGAGATTTTTTGATTGGCTTGCTGTACTTTTTCTTTTTCTTGTTTATCCGCCTGTTGCCCAGATTCACTTTTTGGTTTTTGGCCTTTTTTTCATGAAAAGCGCCCTGCGAGTGTTTCAGCGAAGGCGAAGGCAGGTAGTTTGTCATGGGTTCCGGCTGGTTTTCCTCCGGGGTCAGCTCGTCCGAGATGACGAGATCCGGAGGCAGCGGGAGCAAGGGGATTTCCTTGCCCATCAGCGTTTCAATTGCTGTCTGGCAGGGGATTTCGGCTTCGGTGACGAAGGTGACAGACGCGCCCTCGCTGTCGGCCCGGCCCGTACGACCGATGCGGTGAATATAGGCTTCGGGAGTGTCCGGCGTGTCCAGATTGATGACGTGCGTCACGTCGGTCACATCGAGGCCGCGCGCGAGCAGGTCGGTGGTGATCAGGCCGCGCAGGGAACCGTCCTCGAATTTTTGCACGGCATTTATGCGGAAATTTTGCGATTTGTTGGAGTGAATGATGCTGAACTGGTCTGGAAACTGCTCTTCAAGCCGTTCTTGCACACGGTCTGCCATTCGCTTGCTTGCACAAAAAATGAGCACTTTGCTCATGGAGCCGTCGGTAGCCAGCAGGTATTCAAGCAGGTTGAGTTTGGTGTAAAAATTGGGCACGCGGTAGGCGCTCTGCCGAATTTTTTCCAACGGCGTACCCATCCGTGTGACTTCAATGGTTACAGGTCCGTTGAAAAACAGTTCGATCAGGTCGTCCACATCCTCCGTCATCGTCGCCGAGAACAAGAGGTTTTGGCGGCGTCGGGGCAGGCGGTCGAGCAGGCCGGTCAGTTGTACCCGGAAGCCCAGGTTGAGCATCTCGTCCACTTCGTCTATGACCAGTTGGCGCACCGAAGAGAGCAACAAATAGCGGCTCAGTACGAGATCGAGCAGGCGACCGGGCGTGCCGACGATAATATCCAGCCCGGCCTGTACCGCCAGTTTCTGCGTATTGATATTGACCCCGCCGTACACGGCCATCGTGCGCACTGTCATGTAAGCCGCCAGTTTTTCGATCTCGCCGGCCACCTGGATGGCCAATTCGCGGGTAGGCACAAGGATGAGCACACGCGGGTCTTTTTGGTTGGAAAACTTCAGCTGGCGCAGGATAGGCAGCAAATACGCGTAGGTTTTACCGGTGCCCGTTTGAGCAATGCCGATCACATCACGGCCCGATGTGATCACCGAAAAAGCGTTTTGCTGGATGGGGGTAGGTTCCGTCAACCCCAGGTCGCTCAGGGCATTTCGCAGGGGAGGACTAAGATTCAATGATTCAAAAACAGGTACCATCAGAATTGGTTTGGGGGCAAAGATAGGGCAGCTTGATGAACCTGGTGCCCGGGACCAGAGAGGCGATCCATTTGGAATCCATCAACAAGCACGCCTGTGGCACGAAATTCCTGAACGGCGCCATTGATTCATTTCACGGGATGGACTGCCTTTTATCTTTTTTACTTGCTATCACAATTGTCATATATTCGCCACATGAAAATCTTTTGCATCGGCCGCAACTACATTGATCACGCCAAGGAACTGAACAACCCGGTTCCTGCCGAGCCGCTTATCTTCATGAAACCGCCTACCGCGCTGGTGGTCAATAACAAACCGTTTTTTTATCCGGATTTTACGCGGGACCTTCACCATGAAGGCGAGATTGTGCTCCGGGTATGCAAGAACGGCCGTGCCGTACAGCCCGAGTTCGCTTCGCGTTACTACGACGCCGTCGCTTTCGGTATCGACTTCACCGCGCGCGACCTGCAGGACAAGCTCAAGCAGAAAGGCCACCCCTGGGAAATCGCCAAGGGTTTTGACCACTCAGCGCCCGTCAGCAAATGGGTTCCGCTCGAAGAGTTGCCCAACCCGAAGGATATTCATTTCCAACTCAAGAAGAACGGACAGGTGGTGCAGGATGGCCACACACGCGACCTTATTTTTTCCTTTGATACCCTCATTGTGCATATTTCAAAGTACTTTACCCTGCAAAAAGGTGATTTGATCTTCACCGGGACACCAGCCGGTGTCGGGCCCGTACAGCCCGGCGATGTGCTGGAAGGCTGGCTGGAAGGAAACTTACTGATAACCTGTGCCGTGAAATAGTATTAATGCGCATTGGCGCTTCCCGAGACGATCGTAAGCAGCCTGATAACTAATCCCAACTGGCCCTGATTACACAATTGTTTTTCACAAAAATTGTTACAAAATGAAAACAGGTATCAAAGTAT
>CAYVDV010000173.1:0-3516 GCA_964450465.1 uncultured Saprospiraceae bacterium | reverse complement strand
TACACAATTGTTTTTCACAAAAATTGTTACAAAATGAAAACAGGTATCAAAGTATCCATTCTACTTCTTTTACTGATGGGGCTTTTCTCCCAAGCCCAGGTTATCGCGCAAACCAAGCAAATGAAAGCCGAAATGAACGCGATGATCACGGGTTGGCAAAACGCCTACAATAACGGGGATCTCGGCGCGCTGTTGAAATATTATTCCAGCGAAGTGGTGGTAACCAGTTCGGATGGCAACGTAGTGACAGGGACTGGAGGTGTGGAGGAATATTTCCAACGCGAATTCGAGGCTACCTCCAGTCGTGAAATTACGATTACGATCGGGGATATTCTGCCACTCCCGGGTGACTATGCATCGCTTACGGGTACGTACCATCTGAAGGCCTCCCTTAAAAGCGGAGATGGCATAGATGTTTCCGGCACCTATTCCTCGGTGTGTCAAAAGGAGGCCGACGGCTGGAAACTTGTCCGCCATCTCGTCGCGCAGGCTCCTGATGCCGGACGCTAACAAGAGAACAGATGTTCAGCCCGGGCTATCCGTAAAAAGCGTCTGAAAAGTTTCAGGAAAATACGATCTTGCGCACCGCTACAGCGAACTGACCTGCTGTAGCGGTGTTTTTTTATGTCAAAACCATTATTTTTGACGTTATGCTGCGTACTACTATCCTGTCGTTTATCGCTCTCTTTTTATTTGCCTCCCTGGAAGCGCAACCCCCTACGCCTGCACCTCCGCAGAAAGGCGCCGTACTGATCCTCGGCGCCACCGCCCATTTGGGCAATGGCCAGGTATTGCCCAACAGCGCCATCGCATTCGAAGGTGGAAAACTCACGCTGGTGGCCGATGCTGCCACCATCCGCCTGGACCGCTCGAAATTCACCCGCATATTTGACGCAACAGGCAAACATGTATATCCCGGCTTCATTGCAGCCGAATCCCGCCTGGGACTGGTGGAGATCGAAGCGGTGCGCGCCACCCAGGATGCTGCAGAAATAGGTAATCTGAACCCCAATGCCCGGGCGCTGATCGCCTACAATACCGACTCCGACGTCATACCCACCGTCCGCAGCAACGGCGTACTGCTCGCGCAGATCGTGCCGAACAGCGGCGCTATATCCGGCTCCTCGTCCGTCGTCCAGCTCGACGCCTGGAACTGGGAAGACGCCGCCGTGCGCGCCGACGACGGCATTCACCTCAACTGGCCCTCCGCACAACCCCGCCGCCGCTTTTTCCGGCCCGGACAAGATTCTTCCCAGCCCGAAGACAACCAGTACGACGGCGCCGTGGATGAACTTCGCCGGTATTTTGGCGAAGCAAAAGCCTACAGCCAAAAAGCGGCACCCGAGGTAAAAAACCCGCGCTTTGAAGCCATGCGCGGCCTGTTCGATAAAAGCCAAAACCTTTACATTCACACCGGCAATGCCAAAACGATGCAGGAAGCCGTGCTGTTTGCGGAGCAATACGGCGTACGCCCGGTACTCGTCGGCGCCGCCGATGCCTGGATGATTACCGGGTTTCTGAAAGAACACCAGGTGCCGGTCATCCTCGACCAAACACAACGCCTCCCCTCCCGCACGGATGAAGACGTGGACCAGCCGTTTAAAACGGCGACAGCCCTGCACGAAGCCGGAATTCCCTTTGTCCTCACCGGCGACGGCGGCTGGCGGCAACGCAACCTGCCCTTCCAGGCCGGTCAGGCCGTAGGTTTTGGGCTGCCCTATGAAGCAGCCGTACAGGCTATTACACTCAGCCCGGCAGCTATCATGGGCCTCGGAACTACAATGGGCTCGCTGGAAGTCGGTAAAGACGCCACACTATTCCTCAGTGAAGGCGACGCGCTGGATATGCGAACCAACCAGGTGACGGCAGCGTTTATCCAGGGCCGGGAGATCAGTCTGGACAACAAACAAAAAGTGCTCTACCGGCGGTTTGAAGAAAAGTATAAACGACAGTGAGGCATTCATTTGCGTTAAAAACCGTTAATTCCGGACCCTTTTGCCGATAAATTCGTTTTAATACGGTTTTCCCTGCATTTTTGTCATTCGACACTCATAAAAGTTAAGCGCCCGTTCCATATGCAACGCGACAATTACAGTCTGCTCATCGAAAAACTCGATGGTTTTATCCGCAAATTCTACATCAACCAGCTCCTGCGCGGTTCCCTGTACACCGTAGGTTCCGTATTGGGTCTGTTTATCCTGCTCAATGTACTGGAGTATTATTTCTACTTCGGTACGGGTGTGCGCACTGCTATGCTCTGGAGCTTCGTGCTGCTCTCCGGTGCAGCGCTCTATAAGTGGGTCGCCTTGCCGTTAATGCACTATTTTCATTTGGGCAAGGTGATCAGCCACGAACAGGCCGCCCAGATCATTGGCAACCACTTTACCGATGTGCAGGACAAACTGCTGAATATCCTTCAGCTGAAACAACAAGCCTCCGGCAACGCGATCTATGCCGAGCTGATCAACGCATCGATCAATCAAAAAAGCGATGAGATCAGGCTGGTGCCGTTCAAGGCCGCGATTGACCTTCAGCGCAACCGGAAATACCTCCGTTATGCCCTGCCACCAGTGTTGCTGCTGCTTTTCCTGTTCCTTGGCGCACCAAATATTCTTCGGGAAGGGACCATGCGTTTGCTGAACAGCACGCAAAAATTTGAAAAACCCGCGCCATTCCGTTTTGTCGTAAATACCAATGAACTGAAGGCAATCCAGTTCTCCGACTTTGTACTTCAGGCTCGCGCAGAAGGTCAGGCCTTGCCCAACGAGATGTTTATTGAAATCGGCAATGTGCAGTACCGGCTTAGCAAGGATGCCGCCGGCCAGTTCTCCTACACGTTCAGCAACGTACAGAAAGATATCGAATTCAAACTGTTCGCCGCCGGCATCGAAAGTGATGATTATACCCTGAAAGTGGTGCGCCGGCCCAATATCCTGTCGTTCGACGTCAAACTCAAATTCCCCGAATACATCGGCCGCCCGGCTGAAGAAATGGCCAACGTCGGGGATCTCGTGCTGCCACAGGGCACCAACATCAACTGGGTGTTCAATGCCCAGTACACCGATGCCCTAAACCTTCGCTTCGGCAACGATGCAGAGGCCGCCTCCAAACGCTTTGATGACGAACTCTTCTCCTTCAGCCGCCGTGCCTTGAAGGACGAACCATACAAGATCTATCTCAGCAATGCCCAACTGCCCAATGCAGACTCGGTGACCTATTCCATCACCGTCATCCCCGACCTGCACCCGCAGATCGGTGTGGAAGAATTCCGCGACAGCACCAACCGCCGCATGCTCTTTTTTGCCGGCGATGCATCCGATGACTACGGCATTCTCAACCTTACGTTCAATTATCAGGTTAAAAAAGCCAAAGGCGGCCAAATGCCGCTCAATACCACCAAATTGTCCAAACCGACCGGAAAACAGATCCAGTACGAATATAACTGGAACATCCGCGACCTGGATATCGAGCCCGGCGACGAGATCTCCTACTACTTCGAAGTATTTGACAACGACG
>CAYVDV010000172.1:0-10182 GCA_964450465.1 uncultured Saprospiraceae bacterium | reverse complement strand
CCGATCGGCATCTACCGCTACAGCTGCGATGCCTGGGTGGCGCCCGAACTCTACAACATGGACACACAGGCCGGGGCGCCGCCGGATGATTTCGCCGTGAACGGCCAGAACTGGGGTTTCCCAACCTATAATTGGGAACGCATGAAAGCCGACGGCTTTGCCTGGTGGCGCCAGCGCTTCCACCAGATGAGCCTCTATTTCGACGCCTTCCGCATCGATCACATTCTCGGGTTCTTCCGTATCTGGAGCATTCCCATGGATGCCGTGGAAGGCATACTGGGCTACTTTGTACCGGCTATTCCGGTCACGGAAGCGGAGTTTCACGATGCCGGAATCGGATTTGACCGCGAACGCCTTTGCCAGCCTTTTATCAACGACGCTATTTTACACCAGTTATTCGGCGAACAGGCCGATGCCGTGCGCGGGCACTTTCTGGACCGGGCTCCCGATGGCGGGCCCTGGTCGGGAGTCAGTCAGTATGCCTTTAAATCGGGTTTTAGCACGCAACGGCAAGTGGAGGCTTATTTTTCCGCGCTGCCCGCGCCTGTTGTGCAGCCGGCCCGCAGTACTTCCAGAAAAAAACAGGCTGCCGGACAGCCTCAATCCGCCTTGGATCAGCCGCTGTTTGCAGACGAGGTCAAACAAGGCCTTTTTTCCCTGCTTTCCAACGTCGTCCTGATCGACGTCACCCCGGATGGCGCCAGCAGCAGGCAATATGCTTTCCGTATCGGCATGGAAAAGACCCTCTCGTTCCAGTATTTGCCGGAGGCGGTGAAGGAGCCGATGCAGGCCCTGTATATCAACTATTTTTTCCGCCGGCAGGATGATTTTTGGCAGCAGGAAGCCATGGAGAAACTGCCTGCGTTGAAAGCGGCCACCAACATGCTGGTTTGCGGTGAGGACCTGGGCATGGTGCCGCATTGCGTACCCGACGTCATGGCGGAGCTTGCCATCCTGAGCCTGGAGATCCAGCGCATGCCGAAGAAGACCGGTACGGCATTTTTCCATCCCAAGGACGCGCCCTACCTGTCGGTGGTTACGCCATCGACGCACGATATGAGCACCCTGCGCGGCTGGTGGGAGGAAGACCGACAGGTAACCCAGCGGTTTTTCAATGAAATACTGGGCTATGAAGGTACTGCGCCCTATTTCTGCGAACCCTGGATCAACCGCGCGCTGCTGGCCCAGCATTTACATGCACCGTCCATGTGGGCGATCTTCCAACTCCAGGACCTGCTGGGGATGGATGGCGGCCTGCGCCGGGAAAATCCGCACGACGAGCGCATCAATATTCCGGCTAATCCGAAGCACTACTGGCGCTACCGGATGCATTTAAATCTGGAAGATTTGCAAAAAGCCGCGGGTTTTAATGCGGAACTGCGGGAAATGGTACAAGTCAGCGGCAGAGGCTAGAGATTCCCAATGCCCCTAATGACCCTAATGACTCCAATGACCCCAATAATCCTACCGTATCGGCTTCCACTCTTCCACATACGACTTGCGCAGGAACAGCAGGGAAAGTCCTTCGCGGAAATAGATCAGACTCACCCGGATATACCCGTATTCGCGGAAACGCCGGGGCGAATGGTGCACTTTCATGCGGTAGAGGTACGCGATGCGGCCTTCCTTATGCAATCGGTAGAACAGGTTGCAATCCTCCCCGGCCACGATCTTTTCGTTATAGCCTCCGATGCGTTCAAACACACTGCGTCGCACAAACTGGCATTCGCCTTTGCCAAGGTAAACGCCTGCGGAGAAGGAGAGCCGGACCACCAGATTCATCAGCACGTGATAGATCTTGTCCGTCAGAATGGCTTCTTCAGGATAAACCCAGATCGGTGTGGTGGCTGCGACTACGCCGGGCGTTTCAAAAACGGAAAGGATACGGGTAAAAAGGCGCTCGATATCGGGAATATGCACATCGGCATCGGTGTGAAACAGAATATCGCCTGTGGCCTGGGCGGCTCCGAGGTTACGGCCTATGGCAATGTTCTGCTTGCCTGTGGCCTGTACCAGTTTTACGCGTTCTCCCCAGGATTGCCGGTATTGTAACACCGTTTCAGCAGTACCGTCCGTACTGTTCGCATCGGAGACAATGATCTCGAGTCCAAACGTATCGAGAAAGGGGCGGAATTGTTCGATGGTTGGACCGATGTATTTCCCCTCGTTTTTGGTTGGGATGACAATGCTGATACGCGCCTTTTCCATCCTGACAGATCGGTTTTGAATAAATCCGGAGCAAAGGTAGCGGATTTGATGCGGGCGACAGGATTAAGTTCGTGTTAATACCATGCGCTCCGTACAATCGCATTGCACGGAGCGCATGGCTGGGCTGATCAGCAAAAGGAGGACTACTGCAGCACCACTTCCCGTTCGGCCATCATCTTGCGGATGTTGATCAGCGCATAGCGCATGCGGCCGAGGGCGGTGTTGATGCTCACGCGGGTGAGCGAGGCAATTTCCTTGAAGCTCATGTCGGCGTAGTGCCGCAGGATGACCACTTCGCGTTGTTCGGGAGGCAGGGCATCCACCAGGCGGCGGATGCGGGTATGCATCTCGCTGCGCATCATTTCGGTGTCGGGGCCGTCGTCACTAAGGCGCAGGACATCAAAAATGTCAAATTCTTCGGTGGGGTTGATATGGGAGCGGCGTTTGTTGCGGCGGTGGTAGTCAACGCACATGTTGTACGCGATGCGCATGGCCCACTGCACGAACTTGCCTTCGTGGTTGTATTTACCCCTGCGCAGGGTATCAATTATCTTGATAAAGACTTCCTGGAAGATATCTTCCGCGAGTGCCTGGTCTTTGACAAAAAGATAAATAGAGGTGTAGATCTTGGCCTTATAGCGGTGGAGGAGGACCTCGAAGGCTTGTTCATCACCATCAACATAACGTGCGATCAGTTCATGATCGTTGATCATCGGCATAACTTGCATGAGCAAAGAAGGATTTGTTTGCTGTTTCCCCAGTTAAACTAAGAGCATTTAAGTGGTGTACAAGTTTTAGCCGATAAGCAAAGAATATTTTGAACTGATGAAGAGTGGTGATGAACTGTTTTGAGAACCCAAATGTAGGCAGTTATTGTGTGCAAACAAAAAAAATTTTCTGTTTTAACGTTTTTTAACAACCTTTCAGGCAACCCGCGAAAAACCCCGCAAGAATACGGGGTTTTGCGGTACTTTTGCAGCCTCATTTCATGGAAATAGCCATAATTCTCGTTTTGATCGTCCTGCACGGCTTTTTGGTGCTGGGCGAAATAGCCCTGATCACCGCCAAAAGGGCCAGGCTGGAAAGCGAAAGCGCCAAGGGAAACCGCAACGCGATCATTGCTGTCCATCTGCTGGATAATATCGACAATTATCTGTCGGCCATGCAGATCGGCATTACCCTCATCAGCATCATCGAAGGTGCATACGGCGGCGTAAAGATCGGCGAACAACTTGCTCCGCTCCTCGTCAAAATACCAACGCTGGCGCCCTATGCCGAGCAACTCTCGATCTCTATTGTCGTCACGCTCATTACCTATCTTTCGCTGGTGATCGGCGAACTGGCACCCAAGTATATTGCTATCCAGCATGCCGACCGGCTGGCCCTGAGCCTGGCACCGGTCATGGATATAGTAACCCGCATGACGGGGCCGATCTCCTCTTTCCTGAGCTGGTCCACCAAACTCTTTATGCGCCTGCTGTTCATCCGGCCAAGCGAAGAACAGCATATCTCCGAAGAAGAGATCAAACTGATGGTGAAAATGGCCAACCAGCAGGGCGTGCTCGAACAAAAGGAAAGCGAGTTCATCCAAAACATCCTCCGCTTTGCAGACCGCGATGCCTACACCATCATGACCCACCGCAACGATGTGGAATGGCTGGATATCCACGCCCCGGCGGAAGAAACCGACCGGGTGATCCGCGAAAGCGGCTATACCAAATTTCTCGTGTGCGACGGCTCCATTGAAAACATACTCGGAGTGCTCAAACTGCGCGACTACATCGACAACTGCCACGATAAGCACTTCGAGCTCCGCGAGATCATCACCCCGCCCCTGTACGTACCCGAAACGATGAATGCGCTCAAGATACTCGAGCGCTTCCGCAAAGAGCGCAACTACTTCGCCATCGTGGTCGATGAATATGGCTCCATTCAGGGCATCATCACCCTGCACGATCTGACGGAAAATATCTTTGGCGCCCTGCCCGACATCGATGACATCGAAGCCCCGGCTATCATCACCCGCGAAGACGGCAGCCTCCTGGTGGAAGGCGGCATCCCTATCGATGAACTCCGCGAAACCGTCAGCCTCAAGGAGTTCGACCTCGAAGACAGCGACTACGCCACCCTCGCCGGCTACATTCTCTACAAACTCAGCGAAATCCCCCGCGCCGGCGACTACTTTGACTCCGAAGGATATCGCTTCGAAATCGTGGATATGGACAAAAGCAAGATCGACAAGGTGCTGATCAGCAAAATGGGGGAAGAGGAGAGTGGAGGGTATTAAGGGTCATTAAGGGTCATTGGGGGTCATTGGGGGTCATTAAGGGTCATTGGGGGTCATTAGGGGTCATTGGGGGTCATTGGGAGTTGTGCGATCATATGATACTTTTTGAGGAATTGTAAACTGGCTGACAGGTTTATTTTCAGGAATCTATCCTTTTTTCCTGAAACGGGGGTATATTTGTTTGTCCTTTCGAAGATACCCTAAGCAGACAATGGAAACATTCATTTGATTCCAGAATTTTATTTTGCCTTTCTAAACTGCGCAGTTGCGACAAGCGTCTGTGCAGTTTCCCTGTAACAGTACCCCTGTTGTCGATCATTTAAAAACGATGTCCTATGAAATCGGTGTTTACCCTGTTTCCCGGTCTCCTGATTTTCCTGTTTGCCTATACTGCCAGAGCCCAGCAGGGCGAAATTGTGGCGGTGGATGATTCGATCTGCATTATGGCAGGCGATACGCTCCTGTATAATGTCATGAGCAACGACTCGCTGTCGTCGGGAATTTTCAGCCCTGTTTTCCTGACCGGTCCTTCCGATTGTTTCGGGCTAAGCCCCGAGGGCGAGCTGTTCTTTAAGCCCGGGGCAGGCCCCTGCTGCGGCGAACACATCCTGAAATACCGCTATGAAATATGTCAGCCGCCATCCCGCTGTGCGGCTACGATCAAGATCATTGTAAAATGCCCCAAGCCGGATTGTTTTTTTGTCAATCTGAATGATTACCTGCCCTCCGGCATGGATCCCGCGGGCGGCAATCCCGACCACCCGGGCTGTGCTTTTGCCTGCGAGCATTCCCTGGCAACTTATTACGTACCGTACGATACGGCCAGTAGCTACAGCTGGTCGGTTACCGGAGGAAGTTATGCCCCTGGCGCCAATCCCGCCGAGATCCTGGTATCCTGGGGTGCGGCAGGCAGCGGGTCCATTACGCTGAGCATCACCAACGGCAACGGCGAAACGACGGTTGTTACCATTTGCGTGGATATCCTGGACGGCCCGGTAGCCGCATTTCAGGCTTCGGCCGATTCCGTGTGCCTGAACAGCCCAATCAGTTTTATCAACAACTCCATAGGCGGGAGCACCTTCTTCTGGAATTTTGGCGACGGCAATACCTCGAATATGTTCCAACCCACGCATCAGTATGCCGGGCCGGGAACCTACACCGTTACGTTGATCGTCACAAAGAACAACTACGACGCCCAGGGAAACCCGCTTTGCTGCTGCGCCGACACCGCCACACTCGACGTGTTTATCGACTCGCTGCCAGGCCCCAATATTTACTGCATCTCCACCCTTTGCGCCGGCGACAGCACGAAGTACTGGACCGATGCCACCAACTGCGGCACCTACCTTTGGACAGTGCTTGACGAAAACGGCCTTCCCCTACCCTTTAGCGGGCAGGGCAACGATACTATTTGCGTACAATGGGGCAACGGCCCCACCGGAACGATTTCCCTTCAGATCTCCAATTGCGACAGCGCTTACTGCGACCAACCGGTTTCGGTGCTGGTGCCGATCATATCGCCCACCGTCGGGATTAATGGCCTGACGGCTGTTTGCGAAAATGCCGTAGCCACCTACACGGTGCCCAAATGGCTCAGCGTGGTGTATAACTGGATGGTCTCGGGCGGCACAATCCTGTCCGGTCAGGGTACCAATACCGTGGTAATCCAGTGGGGAACTGCCCCGGGGCCCGGGATCATTCAACTGAACTACAGCAGCGGTTTTCTCGGCGGCCTGCCGGGGCACGACCCGGAGGATTGCGCCGGATCGGCAGCGCTGACCGTGCAGATCAGACCGGAGTTCGAAGTATTCGGACCGATGCCTTCCACGGTCTGCGTCAATACCAGCTCTTCGTTTTTTGCAACAGCAACTCCCTCGCCTAATTATACCTGGACGATTACACCTGCCGCGACTTTTTCCGGCCAGGGCACCAATCTTATCAACGTGAACTGGACTGTGCCCGGCACCTACACTGTAACAGCCGTGCCCAATAACTCCACTTCGTATTGCAACAACCAGGTTGTGAAGGTGATCCAGGTCGTACAAACACCCAAGCCAACCGGAATAAACGGCCCGGCAGAATTTTGCCCGGGCCAAACCTATACCTACTTTGGGCAGAGCGCCCAAAGCGGCATGGGTTTCAACTGGACGGTCACCGGCGGCACTCCCGCCTTTTTCACGGGAAATCCGGTCATGGTAACCTGGAACAACAGCGGTCCCTATGGGCTGGCCTTGCAGCAGTTCAGCCTCAGCGCCCCAAACTGCGCATCCGACACCATTCAACTCCCTGTTTTCGCCAAAAAACTGAATGGCCCCCTGAGCATCAGCGGTCCGCAGGGATGTACCAACAGCGTTAAAAATTACACTTCCGGACCGGCTCAGCACCCCGATGCGACCTATGTCTGGATGGTCATACCAGCCTCCGCGGGCAGCGTAACGGGTGGGCAGGGCACGCCGAATGCCCAGATCCAGTGGAACAACACCCCGGGCTCGGCTGTGCTGCAACTCAAAGTCTACCTGTGCAACGACAGTCTGGTTGCCACCTTGCCGATCGTGCTGCAGGCGCCCGTAGTACCGGTAATTACCCAGACGGGGGTGCTTTGTCCGGGCGCTACAGTCACGCTGAATGCCGGAAGCGGATTTACAGCCTATGCCTGGTCCACCGGCCCCACGACCCAGACCATCTCCATAAATGCAGCCGGCAACTATGTGGTCACGACTACCGACGCCAATGGCTGTACAGCGGCCGTGACCTACCAGGCTGTGCCCGCCCCGGGGCCGGTAGCCTCGATCAGCACGGGCAACGCCACGACTTTGTGCATCAACCCGCCGAACAGTAACACGGTGACCCTTTCAGCGCTTACCGGCACGGGATACACCTATGCCTGGTACTGCAACGGCGTAGCCCAGGCAACGCCACCCACCTCAAGTACGTTTATTCACACCAATACGAATGTAGCGGCCACCTTTAATTACTGGGTAGTGGTGACGGATGCCAGCGGCTGCACCAAACAGTCCAACACGATCACGGTAGTGCAGCAAACCTGCGGCGGCGGTGGGGGCGGCTGCAATCCGCAGTCCTATTTCCTTTCCTTCTTACCTATAAACCTGACGCCCGCCTGCAATGTGGTCAACTTTGTCGTGTTCAACACGGCAAATGTTACCATTACGGGCTGGAATTTTGGAGACCCGGGCAGCAACACCAACTCCGGCACCCTGACAAGCCCCACGCATACCTATACGCAAGCCGGGTGTTTCCCGGTGGTGGTGACGGCCCTGGTACCCCGCGTTGGCGGCGGCCCGCCCTGTACGGTAACAGCATCGGGATCGGCATGCGTGCCGATGGTGGCTAAGTTCGCTGCCAACGTGAGTTGCCAAACGGTTTCTTTTTCCGACCTGACGACTTTCCTGGCCGGGCAGGGACCGGTTTCCTGGCAATGGTCGTTTGGCGACAGCGGCACTTCTACCCTGCAAAATCCGACCCATACCTATGCAAGCGGAGGCACTTACACGGTCAACCTCACGGTAACGAACGCCGCCGGGTGTATATCGACCTATTCATTAATAGTTACCGTACCGGGACCTCCCACACCGGTAGTATCGGCTGCGCCTTCGCCGGCCTGTGTCGGCGTCCCGGTTAATTTCACGGCAAGCGGTTCGAATATAATTTCCTGGCTCTGGAATTTCAACGACGGCGCTACCAACGGCAGCCAGAACCCCTCGCACGCCTACCTGTTGCCGAATACGTATTCTGTGTCGCTCACCGTAGTGAATAACCTGGGCTGTACCAACACCGTGACGCTGCCCCTGACGGTGTATCCCAAGCCGCCTCAGGACACCATTGCGTGGTCGCCGGACCTGACCGTTTGCGCCGGCACCGCGGTCACCCTGACTGCCCCCGCAGGGACCGGATACACCTACCTGTGGTCAACCAATGCGAGCACCCAATCGATTACGGTGAATACGTCCGGAACCTACACGGTCATTGTGACCGACGCCAATGGTTGTACAATGGTACCGGACTCGGTTACAGTGACGGTGCTGCCGCTACCGGTAGCGACGATTTCCGGGCCACATGTTATTTGCGATGCCGGCTGCATCACGCTGAGTGCCTCCGGCGGTTTTGGTTATACCTATCAATGGCTGGATAATGCCAACGCGCCGATTCCGGGCGCCAATGGTCAAACACTTAGCGTGTGCGACTACAACCTGTTGCCGAATTATTCCGTCGTAGTGACCGATGCCAACGGCTGTTCGGCGACTTCAGCTCCGTTCGCCGTGTCACTGGCGGTATCGCCCTCGTTCACAATAGCGATTTCCCCCGATTCCTGCGAGGGTACGCCGGCCATACTCACGGTAGTACCGGTACAGCCCAACGTTGTGTACAGCTGGAGTAACGGCGGATCAGGACCTTCCATCACTGTTTTGCAGGCGGGGATTTACACCGCCGTCGGAACAGATACGCTTACGGGTTGCAAGCACTCGGCTTCGGCCACCATACACCCCCTGCCCGATCTTTGTCTGGTGCCTTCCGGTTGCTACAAATCCTGCGACCCGGATACGATCTGTGGTCCTGACGGGTTGTTTGCCTACCAGTGGAATCTCAACGGGTCGCCCATCCCCGGCGCCAACAACCAGTGCCTCATTGTCACCCAAAGCGGCACCTACAGCCTGACAGGCACCACGCAATACGGCTGCAGCCTTACCTCCGACTCGCTTATGCTGACAGTGATCGATTGCAGCTGCGACCAGCTCAGCGTATCCGCAACACCGGCTGAGGAGGAGAAATGCTGCTGGACGCTCAACTATACCAACAACTACGGCGGCATATACGGCTTGTCGATCTATACGAGCGATGCCGACTTCAATTTCGATCTCGGCAGCCTGGACGATTCGCTGGCAGTATATTCCATCACAGCCAATTCAATTGGTCTGGTGCATAGCCAAACGGGAAGCCCGCTACCCGGGCAAACCCTGAACGGATTCCTGAAGTTCTGTTTCACCAATATCCAAAACAGTCCCCAGACCGTCATTTTCGACTGGTATGACTTTGATCTGAAGGTCGTGTGTTCCGATACCCTGATCTTCGATTGCCCGGTGGAGCCGGGTTGTCTGTATCTGCAATCGGACTCCATTTACTGTAAGGGTAAGGAAACGGTATATACCATGACGCTGTGTAATCCGGTGGATGCCGGTTTTGCCGTATCGTATGTGGTGATCCAACCCACGAGCCCGCCCGGAATTATCGTAACGCCGAATGCTATCGATGAAACGGCCAACCCGATCCAGCCCGGGGAATGCCGAACGTACACTTTCGTCCTGTCCGGACCCGCCATTGCGAATCAGAAGTTCTGCTTCAAACTGGTGGCACACGATGACATACCGGAGAAGGTTGACACGACGTTGTGTTGTTCGCTCGACACAACGTATTGCATTCCAATCCCGGATTGCGATCCCTGCGATAATATCGGCGTAAAAAATGTACAGGCGCAATCGAATGCAAACGGCAAATGCTGCTATGCGATTAACCTGTACAACAACTACGCTGCCGGTTATTTTGACGGCATTGCCCTTTGCATGCTTTCCCCGGGCACTTCCATGACGATCAACAACCCCTTTGGGTCGGGCTGGATAACCGCTTCATATTCGCCCACAGTGATCGATCTGAATGTCGGTCCGCCCTTGGGC
>CAYVDV010000171.1:0-10202 GCA_964450465.1 uncultured Saprospiraceae bacterium | reverse complement strand
ACATACTTTTATTGATCCCAGGTAATCCGGTAGAGTTGCCGTTCGTACAGCAACCAACTGGCGCCGTCCTGCGTGGTGAGGGAGCCGTTGTCGGCAGTGCTGACCGCAAGGCTGCCCCCGTCCTTGTTGGTACACTTGAAGCGGGCGGTTTGCCGGCCAGCCGTAAGCGCCAGGACCTGCTCTTCGATGTTCCGGATATTGGGGTAGTTAATTTTATAGTCGAGTACCTTTCGGACCAGGCTGCCAAGGCGGGCTTTCCCATCAACCGCCAAATCGTCCTTTCCGGCTGGTGTAGGTTTTACCGGAATCTCGAGCTGGCCGAAACGGCCGGCAAACGGAGCGGCTTCCTCCGCATCCGGGATCACCCATGCCTCCGCAGGCCTGCGGTCAAAATCCAGCAGCAAAAGATGAAGGTCTGCTACACTCCGGACGACACCGGAACGGCTTTCCCGGGCGGCGTTTTCCAGGGCGTCCCGGTAGGCGCTGACCTGCTCGTCGAAGGTCCGTTTGTCCCGTTCTTTTTGGGACATAAAATTGTGGAAATCTACCCGGCGCCATTCCTTCGCCACCCGCAGATCGACCGGATCAAAGGTTTTAATGCCATCGGTAAGCAATACCGACAGCTGACCGTCCCTTTCCCACCAGCAACGGGGATAGTCCGTCCAAATACAATCCGGAAGTTCGCGGCTTACTTGCGCCCCGCCTCCGGTGTCGAGCCGCTGCACCCGGTACGGCATGTGCTCCGGGGTGCCGGCCATGCCGAATGTCAGCACGAATACCTGTTGCCTGTCCGGGGACAGGATAAACGCCTGTGCGAAAAAGTCCGTGTCCACAGCCACCGGTTCCACCCGGCAGGCGGGATTGTCCGTTTGCGGAAAAAGCGGAACATCGGCGTATTGGTCGCGGCTGCCGGAACGTTGGCCACAACCCAAAAGGAGTGAAAGGAGGGACATGAGCAGGAGGCGATGCATATTGCCCGAACAAGATAGGGAGAATTCGAAAAAAACAATAGGACAGCAGCGCGACTGTCTGTACGCATGCCCTTATGTTCCGGCAGTTTTCGGCGTGGCAGCAGGCTCGAAGGGCGGCGACAACAGATCGGCGTTTTCGTGGTAGCAGCGGAACATATCGGCGATAAAATGAAGCCGGTCCCCGAGATTGGCCCAATCGGTAGCGCCGGTATCCGCCAGGCTATCGGCTGTCGGGTCAATTTTTTGCAGCAAGGCGATCAGGTCGGGATTCGTCAGTTTTTGCAAACTGGGCGGGAAATTGGCCTTCAAATCCTTGCCGAGGTGCAGAAGAACTCCTTTGGGGAAGTCGAGTTCCATCATGTGTGCAGAGAGAAACAGGCGCACCTGCTTCCGGGCTTCGGCGGCGAACCTGCCGATGGCAACATCCAGGGGTGTGGGCATATTGAAGAATTTCCGGAAAACAGCCCCCACGGAAAGCACCCAGCTTTGTCTGGGAAAGATGGTCCGGAGAAGGTTTTCCTTGAATTGGGCGGGATCCGCCACCGAGGCCTCCATGGCGGCGGCGATTTCAGGTTGCAGGCGGGTCTGTTCGTGGAAACCGATCTCAATATTGGCCAGCAACATAAGTTCGGCTTTTTTCTTTGGATCCGGTTCAAAAAAAGCCTGGTAATAGCGGTAAAAGGCCTGTTTTAAATAGCGTTGGCCATCGGGCGGGTCTCCGGGTTTGAGGGTGTTGCAAAAGCGGTTGATGTTATCGGCATCGAAGGCGCTGTCGTTTCCGCAGGCATCCAGAAACCGGGCAAACTCCCGGGCTATTTCCGCAAACACTTTTTGATTGCCGAGGCTAACGGCGGCACTGGCCCGGTCCATGGCAGCCCGGGGGTCGGCAGTATCCCATACGAGTTTGGTCAGGGCTGTTTTATCCATCGCGGCGCCTTTTGCAAGTACGCCCTTTGCAATGTCCAAAATAGCCTGACTGAGCGCAGGGATGGCAGCAAGGTGTTCATCCAGCGCCTTGGCCAGGTCTTCTTTGCGGATGGTCTGGCCCGCTTGCCGGGAAGCCCAGGTGGCAAAGGTGCACCAGTTGGCGCCGGGGCCGGTTCGCTTTGCGATCACCTGCGAGAGTTCGTAATAGCTCTGGGTAATTTGAAAATTCCGGCGAACGGGGTCTGTCATGGCCGCAATGCGGTCAATATTGGAAAGGATGGTGAATTCACTCATGGCAGCTTGTTTTTCAAACTAAAGACGCGTTGCAAGCGAACCTGTCGTTGCTGTCACTACAAACGGTTCCATTTTTCAATGTGAAAATACTCAGGCACAGCGTTTATATCGCTGCAAATTCCCATCAGGTTCTTCGGCCGGTAGTCTTTGCGCTGCTGCAGCCGAAGCAATACAGATTCGTGCAGGGTATGCTTGTATTTATCATCCATAAACCGGAAGCGGCCTAAATTGAAATAAGGGCGGGAAACCCAAATGTCTTTTCCACTGGCGTCCACGCCTTTTTTCATCCGCACTATTTTCATCCAAATTTCCGCCACATACCAGAAGCCGGCCAGGGACTCGTGCTGGTCCTGCAAATGCGGCTCGGGGAGGTCCTTGATGGTCACCACCTCTTTCGCTTTGGCGGCGTTGATCAACATACCTTTTTCCTGCGCTTCCAGCAGCATCCATTCCAATGCGATATTGCTGAGTCCGCTCTCCGCCAGCGGATAGGAGCCGCCGACATCGGAATGTACGCCGGCAAACCAAACCTGTTTGACATCCTGTTTGATGACATCATCTTTTTCTTTCAGTTTGCCCCACAGGTTTTGCCGGAAAAAAGCCCGGCGCTCGTCGATGGCAATCGCATGCCGGACATAGTGCACGCTCCGGTTGGTGCTGGTAGCCTGCAGGGTTACCGGGTTGTACACCCAACCGACGGAGGAAACGGTGTCCCACACACCGAGAAAATGGATCGAACATGCGCGACCGAATGTTTTTTTAAATCGGGCGGCGATATCCTTTTTTTCCCGGTCATGGTAGATCCGCATTGCCTCCGGCACCAGGTTCTGGCAGTTGGCGTAAAGCAACCCGCAGGTGTCGATCAATCCCGCCAGGGCACGCACGGTATATGCCCCCCGGCTGAACCCGAAGAAAAAGAGCAGATCGCCTTCCTCATAGGTTTGCATGAGGAACTTATACGCTTCCATGATATTGTCGCTCAAGCCATAGCCGAAGCTTTGGCCAAAGACGTACTTCACGTTTTTAGTGATCGGGTTGAACGCATCGTAGGTGCTGGGCGTGCCCACCCCGGGGTCGTAATACACGACCTGCCGGTCGGGAGTTCTGTCGAAGACAGAAAATAATTTAACGACATTGGAGGGGAGGTCGCCAAAGTCGTTGCTGGTGCCGTCGCAACAGATGATGATGTTTTTTGCCATTGGATATTGTTTTACGTTGATGGTCCGTGTTAGAGCATGTTGGGGATTTTCTGTCGGAGGCAAAAATGAGGGCTTTTTTCGTCAGTTTTCACGTTTTTGAAGGAGCATAACAGGGGTTACGTGACTGAAAAAAGGTGAAAAATGGCGGAAAAAGAACCATTTTTGGTCCGGTGAGAAAATCCCCAACATGCTCTTAATTTACCGGTTTATCCTAAATTCAATCCCTGCATACTGTAGGTAGGTCCGCCGCCCTCCGCTCCGGCGCCTTTGGCAGCCGGATGCATCTGGTAAATGATCGGTGAAGCCGGTTTGTCTTTATGCGGATCCACTGCCGGGTGAAATTTCATGCCGGTCAGTTGCTCAATATAAGAAATACTCACCTGGGCAACTTCAAGTTCTGTGTCCTTCAGGATGAATTCCGATCCCGCGCCTTTCGCCTCCAATCCGGTCAGGTCTTTATACGTGCCCCGGAACAAATCCTCCTGCCCCATCACAAAACCCACCGAATACAGCTGGTTTCCTTTTTTGAAGTACACGATCTTCCAGAACAAGACCGGGATTTTCACTTGTGCCGGAGTGGTGGTATTGTTCGCTTCAATTTCAATGGTGACTTCCGGGTCTTTCTGATCCAGAACGGGTCCGGTGAAGATACAAACCCTGTATTTTGCGCCATCGCCCTTTTTTCGGTCCGCGGCCTCTTCCATGATAAAATCTTCCAGTTTTTTCCAGGCGCCCCGGTTGAACCGGCCTACCTGCGGGACGGCGTTGGTGAAAAAGAAGGTCAGCCGGGCGCCGCGTTCCGCTATCGCTGCGCTGGGGTGCTTGGGGTTGTTCCCGGCCCCTTCGACCCACTGGGTATCTTCCCGTTTGGTCATGTGGCCACGGTCCAGAAAGTTGGTAAAGCGATGCGAAACGGGAACTTCCACCCGGGTGATCGCCCCGGTTTCCTTGTCCTTTCTTTCCCGTGTTTCTTTTTCGTCCTCTTTGTATTTGTATTTGTACAATTCGTCGCCCCATTGGTGTTCCGGGGCGATCCGGTTATCGAGAATAAAAGTGCCCTTGCGCGCGCATTGAACAAACTCGGCGCCGTTCAGATTACAGGCTGCAAAATAGGGGAAACGCCTGGATTTGCTTTGCACGACGCTGTAATACTGGTAGTCCAATACATATTTGTCGCCGTCATTCAGGAGCCGTGCGGTGTCCTTTTTTTGCACTTCGGTCAGTATGGGGAGTGGGACAGGCTCCCCTAAGAACAATGCATCATAGCCCACCAGTTTGCTTTCCGGGCCTTTGGCGGTCTCGATCTCCTGGAGGGCAGAGAGTGTTTTTGCTGCCAGATCCTCCCGTTCTTTAGGGGTCAAATCGTCAACATCCAAAACGAAACGCTCTGCTTCAAACCCGATCCGGGGCACAAGGTCTTCCACACCTTTCCCCTTGAGGTGGAAATCTCCCATGCAATCGGTATTCGCATTGTCCTTGTAGATCTTTCCTTTCACTTCATAGCCGCCGGGTGTTTTTTTGTAAATCCCCCGGACGGTATAGGCGTTTGGAAAGCGTTTTATACTGACAAAAAGCGCTCTGGCGCCGCGGCCTTTCGAAAAAGCTTCGGCGATATGCTGGTCCATGGCCTCCGACAGATCGATATCATCAAAATAGCTGTCTTCATTCATGAAATTACTCCGCACAAAAACGGGTACGGGCGACACTAATTTGATTTGCTCCTGTTCTTCCTTGTCGGAAATACCGATGGCAAAACTTTCGCCATGCTGGGGGACGCGGAGCACCGGCACCTGGGTGACGTTCAGTTCGGCGGCCAGATCGGGCACCCGCTCCCGGGTGGACATCAGCAGCGTGGAAACATCTACCGTAGGTTTGCCGTCTTTGGGCTCCCATTTGACAAAAAAGCCTTTCATGCCCTGCAGCAGCGTATAGGTCAGCAGGCCGTGGCCGTAGTTGGATGCTTCGTAGCTGACCTTGTCGGCGGAGCTGCCGGCCAGTACATAGGTACCCGTGCGGTCTTTCATGCGCTCCAGGGCTCTTTCGCGGGTGGTGTCGAGGGCGCTTTTGCTTTTCAGGGCATCCAGGAGTTTGCCGGAGTGGCAGGTGTCAAAGATCAGGACCTGTTTCCGGGCAGGGATCTTGTTGATCCAGGTGGTGAGTTCTTCCGAAGATATGGTTTTGGTATTGCGAACTTCGGCGTCGTCGAGGTTGCCGCTGGTCACTTCCCTGGTGAGGTAATAAAACTGGCCGTGCTCACCGGTACCGTAATTGGCGCCATGGCCGGAAAAATAGACGAGCAACACATCCTGCGGCTGCGCTTTTGCCGCCAGCTCTTCAAATCCTTTTTGGATGTTGGCTTTGCTGGAAACAGCCGCCGGGTTTTCGGTGGTCAGCAACTTGATATGCACCCCGCCATCGAAGAGCTTTTTTGCGACAATATCAACTGCTTCACTCAGATAGGTAGCGTCCTGGTCGGGATAAGACAGGGAAAGGCTGGGGTTGCTATATCTGGAGGTGCCGACAAAAAGCGCATGCAAGGCCTGCGTGGCTCTTCGGTTTCCGTTGCCGGCAAAGGTATAGGTCCTCGTATATTCAGGACTTTTCAGCCAGCCGGCCTGGTTATGCACCCGGATAGCTATAGTGTTTGGCCCATCGACATAATACTGGTTAAAACGGCTAAGGTCAACCGTAAATGCCGGCTTGCGTTCGGGATCAATATCCGCAAGGACTTCGCAGGGGCCGATGTACAGGCTCGTTTTACCAATGCCGCCGCTGCGCGCCTCGAGTTGCACGGTCAATTGATCGTTTTTAACTTCCAGAAGGCGGACTGCCGGGTACATCTCAACCTTTTCCAGGCGTTCAATGTCCATTATTTCCCCATCCTCAAAATTCAGCAGGAGGGAAAGCAGACCCGGCTGCCAGTAGCGTTCCTTGAGCTGATCCAGTTCAACGACTTCCAGGCCCACCGCGTAATGCATCATTTTCATAGCGCCGGGTGAGGCATCGAATACGCCGGAAGGGGTAAGGACGGCCCAATCCACCTCGCCCAGAAAATACAAAGTGCCGAGTATCTGCCTGGAATGGATATCCCAAATATGAACGCTGGCATCTCCTCTTGTAGATATTACTTTGGTTGTGTCCCTTTGGGTGATGCTGAAGGACCGGGGCACGGCAACCTCTCCCGCATATATGTGGCCATCAAAGGTACCCAGTAATTCCCCGGTAGATGCATCCCAAATTTTGAAGCCCGCTTTATAATGTCCTGTGATGATTTTTGAATCATTTTCAGCAAATGCAACAAATTGAATGCGCTTTTCATCCTTATTTCCACTGTTTACCTGGAACCGGCGAATTATATCGCCCGTTTGCGCATCCCAAAGGACGGCTTCTCCGTTTTCCCCGGCGCTAAGGATTTTGGAGGAAGGGATGTCTGAGGAGAAAACAGCAGATCCAACATACTGGTGCTGCAAAGTCAATTCCTGTATTCCGGTTTGGACATCCAAAACCTGGATGATTCCAGGCAAGGTAGTCACCGTCAGCAATTTACGTCCGTCCGCAGAGAATACCACTGATTGTATGCGCTCCTTGTAGCTGAGCGATTTATACAAGTCACCTTTGGAACTATCAAATAACCGGGCGGTTTTATCCCGGGATGCTGTAGCGATCATTTTGGAATCAGGGGAAAACGCTACGTCGGGAAAAGCCGAATCCTGGGGTGAAAATTCCTCGAAAAACAATTTACCGGATCCAATATCATAAACCCGGAGGCCATTGCCTCTCCCCCCAAAAACAATTTTGGAGCCATCCGGTGAGATGTCGAATACCCCATCACCCCCATTGAAGTTCCGGACGGGCAGTTCGTTATTCAGGTCCAATACCTTGACATTATTCTGCCTCGAACTCCTTAAATCAATCAAAACAGCCAGCCTTTTCCTGTCGGCACTCATCTTCGACCCGTAAACAGTGTGCGTAGCCCCCGATATCTTCTGTGTGATCAAACCGGATGATGTGTCCATTATCCTGATCACATCATCCAATGCATTTCCGCCAAAGCCAACCAGGGTAGATGCGTCATCAGAAATAGAAAATGTATAAAAACCATCTTCTAACCCGGTATCTTGTGAAACCGGATTTCCGATACGCGAACAGTCTGCGGCATTCCAGGAGATCATTTTCTGGCTGATGCCAAATACTGCCATAAACCGGGAGCCGTCCGGCAGAAACCTTACCGCGATCATGCCGTTTTCATGGCATACATCATCAACAGAAAACGAATGCTTTTGCCCGCCCGGGATTTCTATTAAATGCCCTCCGAGTACATTATTAGCGTCTTTCCCGATCATTACAACTTTATTCCCGTCGGGAGAAACGGCCATGGCACTCTGGGGGCTGACACCAAATGTCGGAATTGGCGTGTTTTTTACACCGGTATTGGGGTCCACTATAGTTATTTCACCGTTCCCGGTGTACACAAAAACCCTGGTTTTGTTATTGGAACAAGCTGCCTCCACAATGCCAGAACAACCTGTAAAAAGAATAGTATGAAACAATGGTTCGCCATTGGATGAATCGAGGATGACTATCTCTTCCGATAATACCACTACTATTTGGGAGTCGTCTTTCGAAAAATGAGCGGCTTGTAAATTCGGAATCTTTTTTGAATATACGGTTTCGCCTGTTTTCAAATTTTGCAGAAACAAAGCATCATTCCGAAAGGAAATCAACGCTTTGGAATTATCATTCGAAAAACAAACAGCATTAACCTGCTCTCCCCCACGATAGGTGTCCAACAAGCGGCCATTTATATTCCAGAGCTTTGCCGTCCCATCGCTGCTACCGGATAAGACCAACTGGTTGTCCGGTGAAATAACAGCTGCTTCTATCATGTCAACATGACCAGAAGGTATGATAAGGCGTGGTTTCAAATCTTCCATGACGGTACTTTTTTATATCGGGCGGAAAGTAGTTTGCGAAAAACCGGAATTAGCTGGCATGCCCTGACTAAGCAGGGATCTGTGCACATTGACGGGGTTTGCTTTCAGGTGGTTTCAGGTTTTTGAGAAAAAGGTCGGGCACAAAACTACAGGCCGGCCTGGCCTAAGCGCTTGTCAATTCGTTGCAACAACTGGTATATTCGTTGCATGGGGAAAAAAAGGATAAAATTATTGTAGAAGTCTCTTAAAGTCTCCCTTTAAAAAGACGGGCCAATTCCATTACCTTCACTGCATCATGCGCGCCATCCGTTGTTTTTTCCTGTATTGCGGGATCCTTTTGTTGCTGGTCCGTTGCCGGGAGCAAACGCCTGATCCGTCGGAGTGGTATGCGTCCGTAAGCGCCAGCATTGAACAATCGGCCGGGCATAAGGCCGACACCACACACCTTGAATTCCTGGCCGACAGCGCATTCAGCCACCGGACGTTCATTCACCGCGGACACGTTTTCCGGGAAGAATGGTACGACCGCAACGGCCAGCTCCAGGGCCTGTCGCTTTTCACCCCCGACGGAAAGTTTGAATGGCGCCGCGAGATCTGCCCCAACGGCGCCACAGCCTTCGAAGGCATCCTGTTTAAAAACAAATTCTACGGCCCCTGCACCTGGCGCTACTGCAACGGCCAGTTGCGGCAACAGGGCGTCCGCTTCGCCAACCGCGAGATCGGCGCCTGGCGCCGCTGGGACCAAAACGGCACCCCTGTCGATACCATCCAGCGCGGCAATGAACAATTGGCTGATTCCCTGACTGCACTTCCTGTTCCGGAAAAATAGCACTTGTGCTATCTATCCAATAAAGGCATTTCCCAATTCGTTTAATAAAAAATACTTGCCCCGAAGGTCTTTACCTGCTTGGCTATTCACCCATAACCACATCCTATTATGAAAAAGGCATTTGATTTACCACGACAAGGGCGCAGATTCGCCCTGTGGAGTACCGCTTTGTTTATCTTTTCCCTGACGCTTTTGCAATGCAACACATCCTCCGGGGACAAAAAGGAAACCTCCGGACCACAAACACCGGATACCACTGCGATAGAGCCGAAAATTGCCACAGCAGATACGACAGCTGCTCCGGCGACAGAAATCCAGGCCGCGGAAGCGGAACAAAGTGCGCCGGCGCCGGCGGCAGATAAGAAACCTGCTGCGCCCGTAGCCGCTGCACCCGGGAAAAAGCAGGCCCCGAAAGCACCCGTGCCGGAGGCGACAAGCAAAGCGGAACCCCCTGCGCCTGAGGTAGCAATTCCGGACGCGCCACAGCCCGAAGCGCCTGCTCCCGAAGCGGTTGCAAAGGCAGAACCCAAGCCTAAAGCCCCGGAAGCGACAACCCGGACGGAACCGAAACCACAGGCGCCGGAAGCGGCGCCGGTCGTCGAAGTCGCAAATTTTTCCGTGAAATCGGCAAAGGGCACCATAGAGGGTTCCTCCACCCTGCACCCCTGGGAGTCGCAAATCACCAAAATAGCCTGTAAAGGCGCATTTCAAACCGTGAACGGCGCCATTGAAACAGTCCGGGATGTGGAAGTGAAAATTGCGGTGGAAGGGATCAAAAGCAAGGAAGGGAAAGTAATGGATAACAAGACGTATGATACCTTCCAGTCCGACAAGAATCCGTACATCACGTACACTTTCAGCAGCGAAAAGGTGAAAACAGATGCGAATAAGGCAGTTATCATCAACGCATCCGGAAATCTTTCCATGGCCGGGAAAACCAAACCGGTAAAAGTTACCGCAAGCGGCAAGTTGCTGCCCAGTGGCGATATGCAGCTGTCAGTCTCCCAGTCGCTGAAGATGACCGATTTTGGCATGAAGCCGCCCAATA
>CAYVDV010000170.1:0-10285 GCA_964450465.1 uncultured Saprospiraceae bacterium | reverse complement strand
GGTCAAAATTTTCCACCAGTTGCTCTACCCCGGGAAGGTGAACCAACTCAAAACTCAAAACTCAAAACTCAAAACTTTAATACATCATCAGTTTCCGGCTGGCGATGCCGAAGGCGCTTTCCAGTTGGTAAGCATACATGCCGGGCTCCAGAAGATCGGAACGGCGGAGGATGATATGATTTTCGCCTTTTTCAAAGGAACCCACCCGGGTATGGACTTCCTGGCCCTGGCTGTTGAAGATCCGGAGGGTAACATCCGTGTTTTCCGGCAGGTTGAACCACAGGAGGGTCATTTCAATAAATGGATTCGGTGCATTTTGCATCAATTCCAGACCAATATCTGTGATTGGCTGGCCTTGGTACGTATGCTGCGGTCGACTACTCATGAGATTAGGATAAAACAACTAAAGATTAAGATTTTCCGGAATCATGTCAAAACCTGTGCCAGTTGTGCCGCCCACTTGTTAACTGTTTCAAAATAGGGGGTTTTCCCGGAGTATTTTAGTTCGATCCGGATCGGATTTTCTGAATATACCCCAGGGAATCGCGGGTTAACTGCTCGATTTTTTCCAGGTCGTAGTTCCCGGCCGCGTCTTTTGCCATCAATTGCGACCCCATGCCGACGCAATAGGCCCCGGCGTCCAGCCACTTTTTCAAATTGTCGTAATCCGGGGACACGCCGCCGGTGGGCATGATATTCGTCCAGGGCTGCGGCCCTTTTACGGCTTTAATAAAGCCGGGTCCGTACACATCGCCGGGGAATAGCTTGACGACTTCAACGCCCAGTTCTTCGGCGCGGCATATTTCCGTCAGGGAGCAGCAACCCGGTGCAAAAAGGATCTTCTTGCGGTTGCAAACAATGGCAATATCCTCGCGCAGCGCAGGGGTGACGATAAAATTTGCGCCCAGCTGGATGTACAACGAAGCAGTCCCCGCATCGGTGACCGAACCGACGCCCATGATCATTTCAGGCAGGTGTTTTGCACAATATTTATTGAGCGCTGTGAATACCTCATGGGCATAGTCGCCCCTATTGGTAAACTCCAGCAAGCGGGCGCCGCCGTTGTAGCAGGCGGTCAATATTTTTTGGCAAAGTTCAACGTCGCCGTGGTAAAACAAGGGAACCATGCCTTGTTCCGCCATTTTCTGGGCGACTTGTATTCTGGTAAATCGTGCCATTTCAACTTGTTTTATAACATGCTTATTTTGAATTACCGGGCAACCCGGCCGCTGGCATCTCCGGACATCAGCTTTTTTACTTCATCGACGGTGGCCAGGTTGGCGTCGCCATAGATGGTGTGTTTCAGGCAGGAAGCCGCCACGGCGAAGTTCAGCGCTTTCTGATCGTCATCCGGCCAAGTGAGCAGGCCATAGATCAGACCGCCCATAAAACTGTCGCCGCCACCGACCCGGTCCACGATGTGGGTAATGTCGTAGGTTGGGGCTTCATACAGTTGCTTGCCGTCGTACAGCACGCCCGACCAGGTATTATGGGAGGCGTTAATGCTGCCGCGCAGGGTGGTTATGACTTTTTTTGCCCGGGGAAACATCTCCATGAGTTGTTTTAATACGGAAAGATAGGATTGGGCATCCACGGAGTGTCCCTGGGTGACGTCCACGCCTTCCGGATGAAGGCCAAAGTGTTTTTCCGCATCTTCCTCATTGCCCAGAATGACATCGCATCCGGCAACCAGCGCCGGCATGATATCGCCGGGCTTTTTGCCATATTTCCACAGGTTCTTGCGATAGTTCAGGTCGGTAGAGACGGTGACGCCCATTCGGTTGGCCGTTTGAATGGCTTCGAGGCAGGCATCTGCGGCGCCCTGGGAAATGGCTGGTGTAATACCTGTCCAGTGGAACCATCCTGCATCCTGGAATACCGCTTCCCAGTCGATCATGCCCGCCTGGATATCGGCCATGCTGGAGTGCGCGCGATCATACACGACTTTACTGCCGCGGCTGACAGCGCCCATTTCCAGAAAATAGATGCCCAGCCGTTCGCCTCCCCGGGCGATGTGCCGGGTGCCCACGCCGCGTTTCCGCATTTCCATCAGGGCACATTCGCCGATATCATTTGCCGGAAGGCGGGTTACAAACTCTACGGGGACACCGTAGTTGGCCAAAGAAACCGCAACATTGCTTTCACCGCCGCCATAAACCACATCGAAGGCACTGGCCTGTGAAAAGCGTAAATACCCGGGAGGGGTTAGGCGAAGCATGATCTCACCGAATGTAACTACTTTTTTCATTGCTGATTTGTTAATTAATCCGGAGAACGCAAATCCTCCGTTTATACCAAAATTCGCGCCTGCGACAAAAGAAGCACGTCGCTGACGATGCTCCTTCCGGCGTAAAGGTATTAGGAAATGCAGTAGTTATCCTACTCGGAAAAACAGGAATGCGCTGTTGCCCGCCCAAAAAGTCGTACTGCCTCACGCATTCCCTAAAAAAATGTTGCCACCATGCTACAGACGTTGTACTTTTGCGCACCATTAGCGGGATTAGCTCAGTTGGTAGAGCGCTAGCTTCCCAAGCTGGAAGTCGCGAGTTCGAGTCTCGTATCCCGCTCATCTGTTTAAAAGCCGTCTTTACTGGCCGAAATTGATGCCCCGGAGGCAAAAATTGGGCGCCCGAAAGACGGCTTTTTTATTGCTGAAATTCCCTTTGGTAACAATGAAAGAACCGGTGACATATCCGCTCCGTACCCATATCATATTTTATGCGGCAGCAGGCTGTTGTTTGCTCGGCGCCTGCACCGAATTGCCGCAGGCGCCCTACGAGCCGGTTGACCGGATGGCGCAACATGCCTATTTTCCCCTGGAGACCGGTAAATACGTGGAATACGCCACTGACAGTATCGTGTACGACTTCGGTCCGGGCGGCAGTACCCTCCGCGACAGTACGCATACCCTGGTGCGTGAGGAAATAGCGGACACCCTTCGCGATAATACCGGCGCCCTGGCGTACCGGATCGAACGGTATGAACGCCCGAGCGATACCCTGCCCTGGCAGTTCAAACAAAGTTATGCCGCCATCCGAACCGAAACACAGGCCATCCGAACCGAAAACAATTTGCGCTTTCTGAAACTCGTGTTCCCCTTCACCCGGTTTAGCCGCTGGGATGGCAACCTCTGGATCGACCAGTACCAGGAAGTGGAAGTCGCCGGCGAACGCATCCGCCCCTTCGTCAACTGGCGCTATGAAGTGGACTCGCTCGACATTCCGGCTTTTATCGGTCCCTTCGCCTTCGATTCGGTACTTGTGGTTACGGAAGTGGATGAAACCAACGCCATCGAACGCCGCTTGTCGCGCAGTAAATATGCCAAGCACATCGGGCTGGTCTGGCGCGAACAATGGATCCTCGATTCCCAATACTGCAATCAGGCGCCTCCCCCACCCGATTGCCTCAGCAAACCCTGGACAGACAAGGCCCAAACCGGCTACATCCTCCGGCAGATCATCACCGGCTTCAATTAAACCCAAACCTGAAACACGACAGCGCATGGAATACGCACAAATCGGATACACGAAAAAAACGCATGGGATCGGCGGCGAACTCAAGGTATTCATTGAGGAGCCCTACGAAGAGCTCTTCCTCGATTCGGACCGGGTGTTCCTGGAGGTCCGGGGCACCAAACAGCCCTTCTTCATCGAGCATGCCCGCGGCGGCGGCGATCTTATCGTAAAATTTGAGGATATCAACGTACGCGAAGATGCACTGCTGTTGCAGTCGAAAGGGGTGTTTTTACCGGCCAGCGAAGTGCCTGAAATTGTAGAGCCCGAGGGCGAAGGACTGCAATACGGCCACCTGGCGGGATACCTGATCGTGGATGAGAGCGCCGGCGAAATCGGCCCGGTGGAGGACGTCTTCGACCTGCCGCAACAGGAAATGGCGCTCGTGCATTACCAGGGCCGGGAAGTACTGATCCCCCTGAATCCGGCCTTTATCCGGTCGGTGGACGATGCCGGAAAGCGGGTTTTGATGGATCTCCCGGAGGGACTGCTTTCGTTGTAACCGCGATTGATGCCCTTGCCGGACGGGGAGGACAGGAGCGGGGATCACCCGGCAGGCTCTAACAACATTTTAAGAAAATTTTAAATGTTTTTTAAGGCCGGCGGGAAACTAAACGGCTGTTGCAACTCGTTTTGAAAAAAACGATCGCAAAACCGCTTAAAAACGTATCCGCCATGTACACTTTCGAGGAACGAAACGCCACCCGCAGAAAACACTCCGCCCTCGTGCTCGCCATCGGATTGCATATCGTACTGGGCGCCGCCTTATATTTTGCCACCACGGAAAAGCGCATTAACAACCCGTTAACGTCGCAGCAACAGATAGAAAAAACCAGCCCTGCCCCCCGACCCAAGGCGGTTAATATCCCCTGATTGTCAGGCGATTATGCAAATCCCCCCATTTGCTGACCGCCGTGCCCCAAAAACTTTTTTTTAACCTTTTTGTGGTACATTGCAGAATTGGCGCACTTTTTGGCCTTTCCCCGGTATAATCAAAATTTGTTATCCTATGCAACGTACTGACTCCCCTTCCAAACGCTCAAACTACCCGTTGACCGCAGTTTTTATTTTACTGGTACACCTGGTTTTAGGTTATGTGATCTACCAGCAGGTGATGCAGCCGAAAAAAGGAGCTGACGGTACAGAACTGAAAGCAATCCAACAGCAGGAATCGCCTGCCATACCCTGAGTATGATCACCCTACTGTGAAAATCTCGAATGGCTGTCCTAACCCAGGGGCAGCCATTTTTTTTGCCAATCAATATTTGTTTGCCATGAGAAAGAGCCTTTTACTCGCACTGTTCTTCGCATTGGGCGCTGGGTGCGCCTATTCCCAGACTGCCGAAGAGAAATCCCTTGAAACTGCCGTGCGCCAATACAACCAACTCCACAGCATGACCGGAAAACTGAGTGCTGCTACGATTACGGACGGCGACCTGCAATATGTAGTTGAACAGGTTGAATCCGGGCTTTCGCAGCTCGCCCTGCCAGGCCAAAGCGCTGACCCGGCGCTGAGCGAAGCGGCCCGGTATTTCAAAAGCGTTTTCCTATATGAAAAGGTCGCAATGCTGGACCTGAAAGGCCGGGTGCCGGAAGCCCTGACCGCCTGCCGCCAGGCCGAGACTGGCATAAACAGTTTTACCCGCGAGCGTTTTCCCGTCCGCTACCGCTACGAAGGCCAACTGTATGAGATCAACTGGGCCGACTTTGCGCCGCTGCAGGCACAATTCAATGCCACTTTCTGCACCCTCCTCTACCAGCAAAAAGACTACACTGCGGCCCTCCCATATGCGCGCAAGGCCAATGCCAACGAGTATCTCTCCATGCAGGCCAAAGCCCGCAACAACAGGATGCTGCTACAGATGAAAATCGCACTGGGCGAGCAGGATCGCGAACAACGCGATGCCGCCCTGGATGCCCTGGAAGCCTACACCGACCTGAGCGAGGAAGAGCGGAGCGGACTTGCTGCGCTCCCCGGGGAAAGCGCTGCGGCTATTCAGGGAATCCTGGAAGCCCAGCCCGGTCTTGCTGAAGGCGGGGCTGTGTGGGCACGGGCCAGCCGCCTGCTGGAAAAAGCCAAACAAAAAGAGGCCGCACTCGGGTTCGCCGCCAGCGCCCTGAAGGCTGGTTACCGCAACCGGAACTTCGCTGAGGAAACAGCCGGAATGGCTATTGCCGCCCGCGATGTTCAAACTACCGGGCTTGCTCTCGATCAGCTGGCCGCGCTTACCCCCGCCGACGATTGTGAAGGGCTGGCTACCCTGGCCCGGCTTTATCTCCAGGCCGGCGACAAGGCCCGGGGGCAGGCATTTGACAAAAAAACGGAGGACTGCCGTCGCCACCAGCGCCGGCTTGAACGCGCCGCCAACCGCGAAGGCGGCCTGTATGTGGGCGCCTACGTGCTGCCGCTCTTTCGCACCGACTGGGGCTTGGTGGGCGCCATCCAAACCCGACGCCTGCTGATCGAAGGTTCCTATCAGGCAATCAGCGACCGCCGCGACCGCCTGCTCGACCAGCAACTCAAAGGTGTCAGCGGCGCCTCTGACGAACGCGTCCGCTGGGACGGCTACTACTCCCACCTCGCCATCAGCGGTATCAGCCGGCAGGGGCGACCAGGCGCGCGGCCTTATATGGGTGCGCTGTTCGGGTACAACCTCCGGAAGTTCGACCTGGTCCGGTCGCAGGTGTTCGATGAACAAAACAATTACCTGGGCGAAGCCGAGTTCCGGCCCCGGGAAAACCGGTACATCCTGCTCTATAATACCGGATTTCATACCAACCGCCGCCTGCTGGCAGCTGACGTATACTTTAGCCTCGGAGGCTCCTATAACCTGTTCGAACGCGGCAACCCGGACTACGAAACAGGCAGCTTCACCTTCACCAATATCCTGCTCCGGCGCAAGGAAGCGCGATTCAGCGTAATGGCGCGCATTGGCCTGACGATCGGGCTGCAGTTCGGGCCGAAGACGATCAAGTAATTTAAGTTGTACCCTATTATACCCTGTGGCCGGACAAAAAGGGAGCAAGTCGGTACAGAATAGTTCAACAGAAAGAGCAACAGGCCTCAGAATAATGGATGAGAAGAAATTCTGACACTTATCCGGGCTACCCCGAATTGTTGTAGTACTTTTGAACAAATGGAATGCCAAGTGAAAAATGGATAAGTTCGTCCCTCCAACATGCGCTAAACTTCAGGCCACATGAAAAAACGACTACTTGTTACAGCGACTCTGGCATTTTTTCTGTG
Organism: uncultured Saprospiraceae bacterium; assembly: GCA_964450465.1. Taxonomy (GTDB): domain Bacteria; phylum Bacteroidota; class Bacteroidia; order Chitinophagales; family Saprospiraceae; genus M3007. The sequence continues at coordinate 3,526 of CAYVDV010000170.1, read as the reverse complement.
TAGTGCTCTGGTCCTTCACGCACAGCAAAGAGGTATCCAACTACCAGGATGAAGGTATCCCCGACCTCCGTTTCGCGGATCGGGATGCAGAGGCATTTGCCAATTTTCTGCGCTCGCCCGCTGGTGGCTCGCTCGACCAGGATCACTTGAAAGTATTGATCAACGAGAAAGCTACCGCCGCCCAATTCGCAATTATGCTTGTTTGGCTTTGGGAAGTTGCCGCGGAAAACGACCGGGTTCTGAACGACGTGGTTTCCACCCTCTCTATCCAAAACAAATCCAGGGTACTCCTCATCGCCGATACCTGCCGGTCCGGAAAACTATCCGGCAGTGAACTCGGCGGTGTGCAGGCAACCGCGTACAACCTCGCCAAACAATACAACAATGAAATCAAAATACTCTCCTGCCAGCCGGATGAGTATAGCATCGAAGGGGAACAATGGGGCGGTGGCCGCGGGGATTTCGCCATTGGTCATTGGACCTACCGTAGCAGATTTCGGAACAGCCGCGCCGGAACTGGTGGTCAGCGTTATCTTGAGGTTCTTTGGGCTACCGGGGTACTGTGGCCGGCTGCCAGCTCTTCCAGATGTCCTCACCCCATTCCGTACGGATATCACAGGAGACAAACCATAAATGTATCCGGGCATTGCGGTTTTCCCGGGCAAGCTCCATCCATTTAAGTACATACTCCCGGTTTAACTTCCCCAAAAATGTTCCCCAGTACAGGAAAAGGTGGAAATCCGCATCCGATAAGGCTTCTGGCTTAAATTCGCCGCCACAGAGCCCCTCCAACTGAACAGGAAGTCTGAAAAACGAGCTGTCTGGTTGAACAGGATAGGTTGAACCTGGTCGCAAATCCCGGATAAATCCGGCCGCGCTTGATTTACATTCATCCGGTGTATTGCGGTAATTGTAGCGGTTGCCGGCCATATCATAGATACGGGCATTGGGGAAAGATCCAATATCATTAATGACGACCGGATAATACTCCGGGCGGATGCAGAGCAAATAATTTGTATCAATACCCAATTCAAGCGCCTTGCGTACTATTTCCCGGCCGGATACCGGACGCGGTTTTTTAATGCCGTAGAGCAAAAACAAAACGGATTGGCAGGAGCACCACAACAAGCAAATTAAGACCGGCAATAAACGCACGAAATGCCTGGCTGCGGGAGGCAGGGGTATTCTTGTTCTGACCATAAGCCTCAGGACTTGAATTTCTCAATTTCCCGGCGTTCTTTCTTTGTCGGCCGCCCTGCCCCTTTTTCGCGTTGTTCTGTGTTTCCCTGGCTGTTGAGGAACCAGGCATTGTACTTGTTCAACTCCTCTTCCGGGGTGATATTTTCGTAGCAGGTTACCGCAATAGGAGCCCCGACGCGTTTTTCGATGAGTTGCAGCGCGCGGAACTGAAAATTAAAGCCTTCTTTTTTAACGGTTACTTCCTCGCCAACCTGAAGCAGATAAGAGGCTTTGACCGGCTCGCCGGCAATGCGGACCTTGCCGGATTTGCAGGCGTCCGTGGCAATGGTCCGGCTTTTGAAGATCCGGACGCTCCAGAGCCATTTGTCGATCCGTACTTTATCCATTTTCAGTTACTCCGTGGCCAGGGGCGGCATTTTCATGTGGACCTTTTCCAGGTAGTCCACCAGGGTTTTGGCGATAAAATAATCACGGTACCAGCGATTGTCCACCGGGCAGATATACCAGGGTACGGAACTGTGGTTAATAGCGTATTCGTACGCGTCCATGTACTTGTCCCAAAGCTCGCGTTCCTTCCAGTCGCCTGGATTGTGCTTCCAGTATTTTTCCGGGTCCTCCATGCGCTGGCGCAATTGTTTTTCCTGTTCGTCCTTGGAGATATGGAGGTAAAACTTGAAGATGTGCGTGTTGTTATCGAAGACCAGCAGTTCCTCAAAGGCATTGATGGCCTTCATACGCTGCTCTACCCGCTGCTCATCGATCCAGCCGTGTACGCGCTGGATAAGGATGTCCTCATAATGGCTGCGGTTGAAAATGGCGATCATGCCTTTTTGGGGCGCCACCTTGTGTACCCGCCAGAGGAAATCATGCGCGAATTCCTCTTCCGTGGGCCTTTTAAACGCCGTCAGCGTAAGCCCGGTTATCCGGCAGGCATCGAATACTTTGTGTACGGCGCCGTCCTTCCCGCTGCCATCCATGCCTTGCAGCACGACCAGCACCGAGTGTTTGCCCTCGGCGTAAAGGAGTTGTTGCAGGTCGCCGAGCCGTTTGACCAGATCCTTGGTCTCCTCTTCGGTTGCCTTTTCTTTCCAGCCATCCGGCGCTTCCGTGGAAATATCTGCCAGCCGGATCCATTCGGGCTTTGTCATAGTGTTAATTGTAAATCGTAAATCGTAATCTTTTACCCCATCCGCGAGCGCTTGACCATCCAGGTTTGCAGGATCGGTACAAAGCCCTTGTTAATATCGGCTTCCACAAAGTCGATCTTGTATTGCAGGCAGCGCATTTTCAGTTCCTCCGTAAATGCAGCCACCTGTTGGGTGTAATATTCTTTAACCTGACTGGGCTGCAGGCGCACCTGATCGCCCGTTTCCATATCGACAAAGACATAGGGGCGGTTTTCAAATTCAAAATCCAGCTCTTTGGACTTGTCGGTTACGTGAAACAGGATGACCTCGTGTTTATTGTGCTTAAGGTGTTGCAGGGCTGCAAACAACTGATCGGCCCCTTCCCGGCGCTCCATCACATCGGTAAAAATGACCACCAGGGAACGCCGGTGGATAGCGTCTGCCACCTGGTGCAGGCAACTCGCCACGTCTGTTGCATGATTCAATTCCGGGTTTTCGATCTTGTCCGCCAGATAGGCCAGCAATTGCTGGTAATGCTGGGTGGTGGATTTGCAGTTGGTGCTTACCCGGACATCATCGTCAAACAGCGTGAGCCCAAAGGCATCGCGTTGTTTTTTAAGCGCGTACATGAGCGCCGCTGCCGACTGGGCGGCAAAACAAAACTTGTTCTGGTATTTGAACTTCTGGGGGTTCTTGTCGTCCCAGGGGTAGTACATGGTCGAGGAAGCATCCACAACGATCTGGCAGCGCAGGTTCGTTTCTTCTTCAAAACGCTTGATGAAGAGCTTGTCGGTGCGGGCGTACACCTTCCAGTCGATGTTGCGGGTACCCTCTCCGGTGTTATACAGCCGGTGCTCGGCAAATTCTACGGAAAACCCGTGAAACGGACTGCGGTGCAGCCCAACAATAAATCCTTCTACTACCTGGCGGGCGAGCAACTCCAGGTTGCTGCCCAGGGCGCGGATATCCTGACTTTCGAGAATATTTGGCATGGTCTGAAATACGGTTTACTGGCGGGGCGGTACAAAGGTAAAGGAAGTTCGGGGAACTGCAAGAACAGCAGACGGCCGTAGGGGCGACCCTCGCGGTCGCCCGGAAACCAACGGTCGCCCGGGAACCAACGGCCGATGGACGGGATATGTCACCGGGCAGCGGACTTTTCCTTTACGTAAATTTCATGGTCAATAAATTCGAGTACG
>CAYVDV010000169.1:0-10295 GCA_964450465.1 uncultured Saprospiraceae bacterium | reverse complement strand
TCCAGTACACGGAAGACAACTGCACACCGAGCAACCAACTGGTAATTGGTATCCGTAAATCGGGCACGGGCACGGGCTTCCCGCTCAACCCCGACGGCACGCCGGTAACGAGCGTAACGTTCGATTGCACCGAACTCGGTACCCAACTGGTTGAACTCTGGTCGATCGATAAGGCCGGCAACGCCGACTACTGCGAGACTTATGTGATTGTTCAGGACAACAACGGCTACTGCTCGAACAACTTCGGTGTTGTGGCTGGTGCCCTGAAAACAGAAGTCGAGAAGGGTCTGGAAGATGCTAACATTGAACTCGATGGCTCGCATCCTGCTCTGCCGCCGACCAACATGTTCGAAAATTCCGATCAGGGTGGTCAGTACCTGTTCGCAGGCGTACCATACCTGGGTGACTACACGGTGACTCCGACGAAGGATAACGATCCGCTCAACGGCGTATCGACCTTCGACCTGGTGCTCATCAACAAGCACATCCTGGGTCTGGAACCGCTCAACAGCCCGTACAAGATGATTGCTGCGGATGCTAACAACAGCCGCTCGATCACCACGTTCGACATCGTTGAACTGCGTAAACTGATCCTCGGTATCTACACGGAACTGCCGAACAACACCTCCTGGCGCTTCGTTGACAAGGGCTTCACTTTCCCGAATCAACTGAATCCGTTCCAGACGATCTTCCCCGAAACGAAGCAAATCGCTGCCATGCAGAACAGCATGATGGGTGAGGACTTCGTAGCGGTGAAAGTGGGTGACGTTAACCTGAATGCTGTAACCAGCAGCCTGGTTAGCTCGGATGATCGCACGGACGGCACGCTGCTGTTCGACGTACAGGATCGCGCGGTGAAAGCCGGCGAAACCTTCACGGTGAACTTCCGCGCTGCAGAACGCGCAATCGGTTACCAGTTCACCCTGTACTTCCCGAACCTGGAAGTAACAGAAGTGACACCGGGTGCTGAGATGAAACTCGAGAACTTCGGTATCTTCAACGGCGACCACAGCCTGACCACTTCGTTCGACAACGAGCGCGTAAACGGTGAGTTCGCTATTACCTTCCGTGCGAAGGCCAGCGGTACGCTCAGCCAAATGCTGAAAGTATCCAGCCGGATCACGAAGGCTGAAGCATACAACATGAACCGCGATCGTCAATCCATTGCCCTGCGCTTCAACGGCGACGGCGGATCGACTGTAACGGGTCTGGGCTTCGAGTTGTATCAGAACCAACCGAACCCGTGGATGACTAAGACGCAGATCGGCTTCTTCCTGCCTGAGGCAACAGAAGCTACGCTGACGGTCTTCGACGAAACGGGTCGCACGGTGTACACACAAAAAGGCGCATTCAGCAAAGGTTACAATGCCTTCGCTATCGACCGCGCTCTGGTGAACACAACTGGTGTACTCTACTACAAACTCGAAACGAGCACGGACAGTGCCGTTAAGAAGATGATTCAGACGAAGTAAGGCGATCTGATTGATTGCCGATAATACGAGCCGCCTCGTTCCTCCCCGCTTATTTGGGAAAGGGACGGGGCGGTTTTCTTTTGGTAGATTAATTTTTCGACATTTCTAAAGCAAGCTTCCCGTATTCCATCTTATGGTCTTACTTTTGCTCTAGTATTGAATAATCCGAGTATGATAATCTCATGACTTATTTGGTTTCCTGCAGTGCCATTCCCTTCGCGCACGGATTACGCCGGGCGACATCCCTTTAAAAAGTCAGGACTGTGCTTGCATCCAAATGGTCATCATCCCGAGATGTGATCTGGTGTGTACGCCTATGGCGCGTTTGCCTGCGGCGTTGCGTCATTTATGGTTCCTGATAATTAATCGTCATGAAAAGAATTTTACTGCTTCTTCTTTCCATCTGCTCGCATTGGGTAAGTTTTGCCCAGATTGAAGCCTGGGAATTAAGTTCCCAACCCGGTAACCAGGTCTCCAACAACGCTACTTCTACGGCTGCCGGCATTGACGTCGGTTTGCTCAGCCGGGGAGCAGGCCTTGTGGCCGCTTCGGCGGGAGGTTCCATGAGCTCTTCCGGTTGGTTCAGTTCCGCTACGCCAACTTCGCTGGCGGAGGCCATTGCCAACAACGATTATTACGAATTTACCCTGCCGGTTACGGCTGGCGGGATCGCCTCGGTAACCAGCGTAGGTGTCGTTGTCCGCAGTTCAAACACCGGCCCGAATACGGCCACGCTGCGCAGCAGTGTCGATGGTTTTTCCACAGACCTGGGTACCATACCAATCACGACGGCCTCTGTTTTGAATACGATACCGGTCAGTCTGTCAAACCTTACCGGTACGATCACGTTCCGCCTGTACGGGTATGGATCAGCCGCCAATGCAACGAGCAACCCTGCTGCCAGCGGTACTTTCCGGATCGGCACTTCTGTCGTGGCGGCAGACAATGACTTGCTTATTGCAGGTACGGTGGTATCGTGTCCTTCTCTTGCCGCCACGAGTTCGGATCCGACCTGTGCCGGAAATGACGGTATCATTAATATCACGGTAACCGGCGGCACCATGCCGTATTCCTATAACTGGTCGGCCTCCAACGGCGGTAGCGGCATTGTGCAGGGCCAGGAAGACCAGAGTGGCCTCAGTGCAGGGGATTATGCTGTGACCGTTACGGACAATAGCGGATGCACGGTTACGGGCTCTTTTACGTTAAATGCCGCTACGAATTGCGGATGCCCCAACCTTTCGACAATTGTGGCTAATGCAACCTGCGGCGCCACAAATGGAAGTATTGAAGTTGTTGCTACCGGCGGTGTTCCACCGTTTCAATACAATATTGGCAATGGCCCGCAAAGCAGCCCGCTTTTTACCAATCTCGCACCTGCAGCGTACACGATCACGGTAACCGGAAGCGACTGCACAGGGGCGACGGTGTCTGCCACGGTACAGGCCGGCACGGATACGGAAGCTCCAGTGTTTAATGAAACCCTGCCGGTCAACCTCACGATCAGCTGCAGTGATCCGGTACCACCGGCAGCGGTACTTACGGCGACCGATAATTGCGACCCGGCGCCTGTGGTGACTTTTTCAGAGGTCGCCACTTCCGTTACCTGCGCTTTTGAACCGCTTATTACCCGTACCTGGACCGCCAGCGATGCCAATGGCAACAGCACGGTGCACGTCCAAACGATTACGGTAGTAGATGGCGTAGCGCCGGTATTCAACCTGCCGCTTCCGGCAAATATGACGGTGAGTTGCGACGCTCCGCTTCCCTTGCCGGACAATGTTACGGCTTCCGACAACTGTGACCCAGGGTCTGTGCCGGCAGTTATTTTTATCAATGAGATACACTACGACAACGCGGGTACCGATGTCGGCGAATTTATTGAAGTAGCCGGCACCGCAGGCCTGGACTTGTCGCAATACCAGATTGTACTATACAATGGAAATGGCGGTGTGACGTATGACGTCATGACGCTCACCGGCCTGATCGACAATGAGGCAGGCGGCTTTGGCGCCGTGTCCTTCCCCTATCCGGTCAATGGCGTACAAAACGGATCGCCGGATGGGATGGCCTTGATTAAATTACCCAACACAGTCCTTCAATTCCTGAGCTACGAGGGTACATTCATGGCAACCAACGGCCCGGCGGCCGGCATGACTTCTATTGATATCGGTGTCTTTGAAGACGGCACCAATGCTACCGGCACTTCACTTCAACTGACCGGCAGTGGTCAGCTATACGACGACTTTACCTGGGTCGGCCCCATTGCATCCTCGGCAGGAAGCCTGAATGCCGGCCAAAGCATCGCGTCTTTGCCGGGCACGATCCAAGCAACCCTGGAAGAGACCATGATGATGGGTAACTGTAACGGTGAAATGACGATCATGCGCACGTACACAGCTACGGATGCTTGTGGCAACAGTACGGTGTACACCCAAACCATCAGCGTTGAAGACAATACGCCGCCCAGCTTCGCTCCGCCGCTTCCGCAGGACGTGACGCTCACTTGCAATGATCCGGTGCCGCCTGCGGCAAGCCTGATCGCTGTGGATAATTGTGACGACGGCACGCCTGATCCGGTGGTTTGGATCAATGAAATTCACTATGACAATGTCGGAGCAGATGTCGATGAGTTCGTTGAGGTAGCCGGAACAGCCGGAACAGACCTGTCCGAATACAGCATTTTCCTGTACAATGGCTCCGGTGGGGGCACTTATGGTTCCATGCCCCTGGCGGGGATCATTGATAATGAGAGCAACGGCTTTGGGGCAGTGGTATTTCCCTACCCGGTAAATGGTCTTCAGAACGGCGCACCCGACGGCCTGGCACTGGTGCATGGCGGCATGGTGATCCAGTTCCTGAGTTATGAAGGTACGTTTACAGCCGTAGGTGGCCCGGCCAACGGTATGCTTTCTACCGATATCGGTGTACTGGAAGACGGCTCGAACGCGGTGGGTACATCGCTTAGCCTCACAGGCAGCGGTAATGTTTACGCGAACTTCAGCTGGAACGCTCCCGCTCCCGCTACTCCGGGCACTATCAATACCGGCCAAAGCTTTGTTGCTGTGCCCGGTGGCCTGGTGGTGACCTTTAGCGAAAGCAGCGTTCCTGGCAACTGCCCGAACACCAGCACGATCACCCGCACCTGGTCGGTATCCGATAATTGCGGCAACAGCACCTCGCATGTGCAGGTGCTTACTATTGCCGATACGGCTCCGCCCGTATTTACGTTTGTACCGGCCAGCGTCACCCAGCAGTGCAATGCCAATATCCCGCCGCTCGGCACGCCTACCGTGACGGATGTATGTGACCCCAATGTTACCCTGGTTTATAACGGTGAAACGGTCACACCGGGTAATTGCCCGAACAGCGCGACCATTGTGCGTCAATGGACAGCCACCGACGACTGCGGCAACTCCACTACAGCAATACAAACGATTTCGATCAACGATACCCAGGCGCCAACCCTGGTTTGCCAGAACCTGACGGTTGACCTTACGATCTTCGGAACGGCACAGGTAAATGTGGCTTCCCTGATCCAGTCACTCGGCGACAATTGCACGGCCACCAATTCACTTACAGTAACACCCGCAGGCCCGTTGACCTTCACCTGCGCCCAGCAGGGCACCACCGTGCCGGTGGTCATTTCTGCCAGCGACGACTGCGGCAATACTTCGACCTGTACCGCACAGGTCACCGTCAATCCCTTTGTGCGTTGTACGCCGAAGATCCTGATCGACGATCCCTGCATTTGTAAGAACAATGCCACTACCCTGAGCAACGGCCAGTTTGGCGAAACGCTGAAGATCGAATCATTGGCCGGAAAAACCTGGACAGTAACCTCCGCCACTGGATTTTTCTCGGCTGCCAGCCCCAATCCGCCTTCTGCGCCGACCCCCCTGCCCGCAGGAACGGTATTTGTAGAAAACCCGCTCAACAGCGGCGATTATTACCTGAGCGGCATTCATGTAGATGCTCAGGGGTATTCCATCACCGTGACCAGCGAAAGCGGGGAAGTGCTGACGATCGGCAACTCCTGCAGCTATCCCAACCCGGTGATCACCTCGGACCTGAGCGGTCCGTTCTGCCTGTACTCCGATCCGGTGCCCCTGACGGGCGACCCCGGCGATGGAAACATCGTTAGCGCCGAATTCACCATAAACGGCTCCCCCGCTACGGTATTTGACCCCGGCGCGGGCGTGGGCCAGTATGTGATCGAATACACGGTGGATGGCGGCACACCGAAAGCCGCCGGCCCGGACGATCCCGGCTGTATCCAATCGGTACAAAAAATTGTGCTTGTCGTAGCAACCCCCAGCACCGTGGTTTGCAACGACCTGGTGCAGATTTCGTTGGACGAAGATTGCACTGCGGAGGTGACGCCGGATATGATCCTGGAAGGTTCTTATTTCTGCTTTGATGACTATACCGTAACAATCACCGGGCTGAACGGCACGCCCAACTATGGGAATACCGTTACCGGCGCCAACATCGGTCAGACCCTTAAGGCAACAGTGAAACATCTGGTGAGCGGTAACACCTGTTGGGGGCAGATTACGGTGGAAGACAAATTGCCGCCGGAACTGACCTGTACGAATATCAACCTGATCTGTGCCGTAACCAACTACGAGCCCGCTTTCCTGCAAAACGTGCTGAAAATCCAGAACGTTTATCCGGCAGTAGTGGAAAACTGCAGCCAGTATGCTCTTTCGTATGTGGATGACTGGTTTGATCTGGATTGCGATCAGGCATACAGCGCGCGCATTCGCCGGACCTGGACGGCTGTTGACGCCAGCGGCAATAAAGGCACATGTGTTCAGAATATCTACCTGGACCGCAAACACGTAAGTGATGTCCTGTTTCCGGATGATGTGACCATTAACTGTGCCGGCAATGTGAACACCGATCCTTCCGCGACCGGAGCGCCCTACCTGACGGCCTTTGGCCAAAACTGGCCCCTGTATCCGGAAGTAGGCAATTGCGAAATGCAAACAGCCTATACCGATCAGGTCCTGCCCGTGTGCGACGGCACCTACAAGATCCTGCGCACCTGGACGGTTTACGACTGGTGCCTGCCCACGACGCCAATTCCGCCCAGCACCAACCCCTTGTACTTCATTCAGGTGATCAAGGTGCTGGACGACAAAGGCCCCGCGATTTCCTGTCCGGCCAATCTGACTGTCAGTACAGATCCCACCGGTTGTTGCGTCATGACAGACCTGCCGGATGTGATCGTCTCGGATAACTGCTCGCGCGTGAATGCCGCTACGGCCCGGATCATCACCTACAATAACGTGACCAATATGGTCATGGAGACCTACGACCTGAATGGTACTCTGACGGACTTTGCCGGCAATAACCACTGGGACCCGGATACCATGGCGGTTTACGGCTATACACCGTGCATCCCGCTTGGTACCCACACCGCGATATACGAGGTGGAGGACAATTGCGGTAACACGGCAACCTGCAGCTTCCGCCTGACGGTAGCCGACAATACGCCGCCGGTGGCTGCCTGCGACGAGTTTACCAATGTAGGCCTGGGTATCGATGGTACCAGCTACATTTTTGCACAAACCTTTGACGATGGTTCTTACGACAACTGCAGCGCGGTTTCCTTCAAGGCCCGCCGGATGGACTCCAACGGCTGTCAGTCAAACGGCCAGTTCTATGATCAAGTGAAATTCTGCTGCAGCGATATTGGCAAAACCGTCCGCGTGATCCTCCGGGTGTACGATGTGAGCATACAGTCCGGGGCGGTATCTACCACTCTACAGGAAGCACATTCCAACGATTGCATGGTACAGGTATTTGTTGAAGACAAACTCAAACCGACCTGTGTGCCGCCGGCCAACGTCACGGTTTCCTGTGAAAACTTCGACCCGACGTTCTGGGCTTACGGCTATGCCAAGGCAGGTGACAACTGCTGCGTGGATACCGTGACCAGCAGCGTGAGTTATGCCCTGTTCGACACGGTTTGTAACAAAGGCACTATCAGCCGCAGCTTCCGGGCCTTCGACTGCCAGGGCTTGAGTACCCAGTGTACCCAACGTATCGTGGTGGAGTATGAGCAGGATTACTTTGTGAAATTCCCGAACGACGCCATTGTAACGGTCTGCGACGGCACCGGCAATTTTGGCGAGCCGGTTGTGTATGGCGAGGACTGCGAATTGCTTGGCGTTTCCCATGAGGACGAAGTATTCACCGTGGTGCCTGACGCCTGCTATAAGATCGAACGCACCTGGACGATCATTAACTGGTGTACCTACAACCCGAATGCGGGCTGCACGGTAGTGCCAAACCCGAATCCGAACGCAACGGTGAACCATCCCGCGAACCTGCCCGGCCCGATCGTATCGGCCAACGGTACCCCGGCGCCCTGGCAGCCGACGAGTGTAAAGGTCAACCCGAGCGATCCGTCCAATACCAACTACTCGGTGTTCTACCACGGCGGTACTTATACCGAATATGCTACCGGTCAGCAAATCACCGTACCGAATATCAGTTCGGTGAACTGCTATAAATACAAGCAGATCATCAAGGTGATCGACACCCAGGATCCGCTGGTGGAAGACTGTCCGGCCAGCCCGCTCGAGGTATGCGATGTCACAGCAAATGATGCTTACCTGTGGAATGAATCCTACTGGTACGATAATACCATCGGCAGCCACAATCTTTGCGAAGGCCCGACGGACCTGTCCGTCACCGCTTCCGACCTTTGCTCGGGCGCCAATATCAATATCCGCTATCTGCTCTTCCTGGATCTGGACGGCGACGGTACCATGGAAACCGTGATTTCCAGCACAAACCTGCCGGGCTACAACAACGTCAATTTTGGCAACGCCGCCACTCCGAACTTTAGCGGCGGCACGCCGCGCGCCTTCGACGGCCGGCCGGTATTGCCGAACCAGAAGTATGGCTTTGCCCTGCAGACAACGGTAAGCGGGGTGAAAAAAACGGGCTCGGTGCGCTGGAATACCCTGCAACAGCCGGGCAACTACGCAATCCCGGAACTGCCTTACGGTACGCACAAGATAAAATGGATCGTGGAAGACGGCTGCGGCAACGAAACGGTATGCGAATACACCTTTGTCGTGAAAGACTGCAAAGCGCCGACCGTGGTGTGTCTGAATGGCCTCAGCGTCAACCTGATGCCTACAAAGATGGTTACCCTGTGGGCGTCTGACTTCCTGCAATATGCCGATGACAATTGCACGCCGGCCGATCAACTGGTAATCGCCATCCGCAAAGCCGGTACCGGAAACGGATTCCCGCTCAACCCCGATGGCACACCGCAGACCAGCGTGACCTTTGACTGCAACGAACTGGGTTCACAACAAGTAGAACTCTGGGCGATGGACAAGGCCGGCAATGCAGATTATTGCCAGACCTATGTGATCGTACAGGACCAGAACAGCATGTGCAACGACAATAACATCGTGATCACCGGGGTATTGAAAACCGATCAGCAAAAGGGATTGCAGGACGCCGACGTCAAACTGACCGGGACCCATCCTACCCTCTCCGCGATCAACCAATACGATCTGACGGACGACCAGGGACAGTTTGCGTTCTATGGCGTGCCTGCAGGGGCTAACCTGACGATCACACCGCTGAAGGACAACGATCCGCTCAATGGGGTTTCAACCTTTGACCTGGTGCTGATCAACAAGCATATCCTGGGCCTGGAACCGCTCAGCAGCCCGTATAAGATGATCGCTGCGGATGCCAACAACAGCCGCTCCATCACGACCTTCGACGTGGTGGAACTGCGCAAACTGATCCTGGGGATCTACACGGACCTGCCGAACAACACCTCCTGGCGCTTTGTGGACCAGAGTTATGCCTTCCCGAATCCGTTCAATCCGTTCCAGGAAATTTTCCCGGAAACAAAATCGCTGCCCGATCAGCAGATCACATATAACAATGGCGAATTCGTAGCGGTAAAAGTGGGCGACGTGAACGGCAACGCCATTACCAGTAGCGCCGTCAGCAGTGACGAGCGTACGGAAAGCGCCCTGTTGTTTGATGTTAACTCAACTTCTAACGGGACTGAAATAGTGAAGGCTGGTGAAGTGTTTACCCTCAGCTTCCGCGCTGCGGAACGCGTAAGTGGCTACCAGTTTACCCTCTACTTCCCGGATCTGGAAGTTGTCGATGTAATACCGGGCGCTGAAATGCAATCCGGGAACTTCGGTGTCTTCAATGGTGAGCACTGCCTGACCACATCGTTCGACAACGAGCGCGTAAACGGTGAATTTGCCGTCACCTTCCGTGCAAAGGCTAACGGTACCCTCAGCCAGATGCTGAAAGTATCCAGCCGGATCACAAGGGCCGAAGCGTATAAGAATGACCTTAATGGCGATAATGACCTAATGTCCATCGCCTTGCGCTTCAACAGCGACGGCGGATCGACGGTGACGGGTCTTGGCTTCGAACTGTATCAGAACCAGCCGAACCCGTGGGTGAGCAAGACGCAGATCGGCTTCTTCCTGCCGGAGGCAACGGAAGCGCTGCTGACGGTCTTTGACGAAACGGGTCGCACGGTGTACACGCAAAAAGGCGCCTTCGGCAAAGGCTACAATGCCTTTACGCTCGATCGCGCTTTGGCGCCGGCGAACGGGGTGCTGTATTACCGGATTGAAACGGCTACCGATAGCGCGGTGCGGAAGATGGTGCAGACAAAGTAATTGTTCTTCATCTATTCCGGATAAAAAAAGCGGCTCCACCATCAAGGCGGAGCCGCTTTTGTATGCACATCCGGTATATTTATTTTCCAAAAATACCGCCCAGGATATTCCCCAGCAAGCCGCCGCCTTGCTG
>CAYVDV010000168.1:0-10304 GCA_964450465.1 uncultured Saprospiraceae bacterium | reverse complement strand
GGGTGGCTTTCGATCATGCCGGCGTTGGTGATCTTGATGAACTGTGCTTTTTCCTGCAGGATCGGTACGGTAGCCGAGCCGCAGTAGCCCATGCCGGCCCGGAGGCCGCCAACGTATTGGGTCATCACTTCAGCCACCGAGCCTTTGTAAGGCACGCGGCCTTCGATCCCTTCGGGCACCAGTTTTTTCAGATCGTCCTCCACATCCTGGAAATAGCGGTCCTTGGAACCCTGGCTCATAGCGCCGAGGCTGCCCATGCCGCGGTAGGTCTTGAATTTACGGCCGTCGAAAATGATCGTCTCGCCCGGCGCTTCTTCCACACCGGCAAAGAGCGAGCCGGCCATGATCGCGCCGGCGCCGGCAGCCAGCGCTTTCACAATATCGCCGGTGTAGCGGATACCGCCGTCGCCGATGATCGGTACTCCGGAGCCTTTGATAGCCTGGGCGGCGTGAAAAATCGCCGACAATTGCGCTACGCCAACTCCGGCCACAACACGGGTGGTGCAGATGCTGCCGGGTCCCACACCGACCTTCACCCCGTCGGCGCCGGCATCCACCAGCGCTTTGGCGCCCTCTCCGGTGGCCACGTTGCCGCCGATGACCTGGAGTTCGGGGAATGTATTTTTCAACAGGCGGACCGCATCCAGCACGCCGCGGGAATGACCGTGCGCCGTATCGACTGTCACGACGTCCACACCCGCTTTTACCAGCGCTTCCACGCGTTCGAGCATGTCGGTGGTGACGCCCACGGCGGCGCCGACGACCAAGCGACCCAGGGGATCCTTGCAGGCGTTCGGGAAGTTGACCCCCTTCATGATATCTTTATACGTGATCAGGCCCACCAGGTGAAATTTGTCGTCCACCACCGGCAGTTTCTCGATCTTGTATTGCTGGAGCGTCTGGCGTGCCTGCAGCAGGGTGGTGCCTTGCGGAGCCGTGACGAGGTTGCGCTTGGTCATCAGGCTGCGCACCAAACGCGTATGGTCGGTCTCGAAGCGGAGGTCGCGGTTGGTCAGGATGCCGACGAGTTTGCCGCGTTTATCGGTAATCGGGATTCCGCCGATGCTGTAGCGCCGCATCAGGTCCAGGGCATGGGCTACCGTAGCGTCGGCGTGCAGGGTGACGGGGTCGATGATCATGCCTGCTTCCGAGCGTTTGACGGCCCGCACCTGGTCGGCCTGCTCGATGATGCTCATGTTTTTGTGGATGATCCCGATACCGCCCTGCCGGGCAATGGCGATAGCCAGATTTTTATCCGTCACCGTATCCATAGCCGCAGAGGCGATAGGTACGTTCAATCGAATGCCTCGGGTAAATTGCGAGGAAATATCTACTTCGCGGGGAAGAACTTCGCTGTAAGCGGGGACGAGCAGTACGTCGTCGAAGGTGAGTGATTCGCCAATGAATTTCGGCTGTCCATTCTTTGTTTCCATGCGCAAAGGTCTTAATCGCCGGGGAAAAAGCCCAAGGATCGCCGGCAAAAAATTTTACAACTGCGATTTTGCATCTTTCTGCGTCCCAATATTTCCAAGTTAGCGGGTGTGCAACTAAAATTACCGGTTTTTTCCTCAAATTCGCCCGTTCAAATATGCTTTCCGTCCATTCTGATACCTATTTTATGCAGCAGGCGCTGGCCGAGGCACAGAAAGCCTACGAAGCCGGCGAGATCCCGGTGGGTGCGGTCATTGTGTGTGAAAACCGGATCATTGCCCGCGCGCACAACCAGACCGAACAACTCACCGATGTGACTGCCCATGCCGAGATACTCGCGCTCACCGCTGCCTCCACGCACCTGGGCAGCAAATACCTGCCCGACTGCACCTTGTACGTCACCCTGGAGCCCTGTGTGATGTGCGCCGGAGCCCTTGCCTGGGCGCAGATCGGCCGTATCGTGTACGGCGCTTCCGATGACAAGAAAGGCTTCATGCAGTTTGGCGGGAAACAACTGCTGCACCCGAAGACCAAACTGGAACTCGGCGTGCTGGAAGAAGATGCTGCGCGGCTGATGAAGGCGTTTTTCCGGACGAAGCGGTAAACAGGCGTAACCATGAACTAAGGAAGCCCTTTGCTCTTTCGAGTCTTCGGACTCGAAAGCCGTATTATTTGGACTTTGTCCTCCATCTAAAGAATTGACAAATGCGGACGAAGTCCGCTTGACATCGGGGCGAGTCTGAAGACTTCGCCCAGCAGGGCGGACCGGTATTTTGGCTATTTGAATTTTTTAATGATATTTCAAACAGAATACCGGCCCGCCGGGGCGCTCGTGAGTCCCAGAGTGGCGAAAGTGCCACAAGAAATGTAGAGCAAGCGTACCACTTGCAGGTGAGGATTTGCAATCCGAAACGGGGTGCCGAAGAAATAATAATGCGTTTATTTCCTTAC
Organism: uncultured Saprospiraceae bacterium; assembly: GCA_964450465.1. Lineage (GTDB taxonomy): Bacteria > Bacteroidota > Bacteroidia > Chitinophagales > Saprospiraceae > M3007. The sequence continues at coordinate 7,922 of CAYVDV010000168.1, read as the reverse complement.
GCAACGACATGCATCGTAGCTGACGGACTTATAGACATAGTCCTGGAGGCCATCAGCGAACGACCTTCTCCAGGCGAACGAGCCGTTGTGCTCAGTTGAGCTCCAATTCGTAAAGCTTACAAACCCGTTCATTCCACCCGGTCCAAGTTGCTGATACATGGCATTGAGTTCGCCTGCAGCAGGCAGGTACCAGTCGTCGCAGCCGTTGTACACCAGATCGGCACAAAGTTTGGCGGCGTAAGGCGTTCCGCCATTGTCGCCCAATGCAGCCACAATCTTTTGCGTATTGCCCATACCGTCAAAGTCGGCACTGGCATCTGCATTATTGGCTTTATTATCCAGTCCCGGAATATCTGTTTCAGGACCCCACAGTATACCCGCACTGTTATCGGTAGGAAATACATAGAGGGTATATTCATCGCCGGTATCGGGTGTGCCGTCAGGGTCGACGGAAACGGTGAGCAGGCCGGCGGCGCAAGGGACGGGATTGGGATTGCCCACCCGGATGTCCAGGTCGCAGGCGCCGTTGGTTACCTGTATCCAGTAGCCATCGGTGTTAAGGCGAAGCGCATCGAGGGTGTACATACCGCCGCCCGCATCGGTCAGGGGAGTGCCGATACTGATAAATAGAGAAGGGTTCATCGGATCGTACAAGCCATTCAGGGCTTTCACTGTCCAGGTTTGGGCCGCAGCGGCCGTGACCTTAATGGTAACAGGAGAACGGCCGTTGGGGCCATCGCAGGTACAGGCATTGGGTACGTCTATCTTGTAGCCGGCGCATTGGCCAATGGCCTGCGTTGGTGCCAGGGCGTGAAGAAAAATGCAAAAAACGACACTGAAAATGCAGGAAAGAGCATACGTTGGAAATGCCGTGGAAAGAAGTCGGGTACTTTTCATGATTTGATTAGTTGATGTGCAATACGGAAATATGTGCGTAAAGGTATGCACATAATGTAATCATTTGCCCAAAAAACATCCGGTAGTGTGGGCATGCGCTCATCTGCCGGTAAAAAGAATCGCCTGCCGTTCGCGGTTTACCCACAACTGCAACACATCCGGCCGGGCGTAATGCCCGGATGGATCGAAATTTTGCCGTTCTTCCAGAATGCGGCCCGGGTCGGGTGTGAGCACAAAAAGACCTTCCCTTCCCACCTGCGGCTCCAGCAGCCAGGTTCCGTCGGGTCCTGCTGCGCAGGTGCCGCCGTCGGCGAGCAATTCCGGAGCGTTGGCCAGAAGGAGATCCCGGTGCGGCAGACCTTCCGGAATATCCGAACGGCGCAGCAGCCCGCTGACCGACAACACATAAGACCGCCCTTCCTGCGCCAGGCAGCGCGTCAGGAGTTCCGTGTTACGCAGGTTGCCGGGCCAGAGGGCCAGGTGCAGGTCTTCGCCCTGGGCGTAGAGGGCTGCCCGGGGCAGCGGCATCCAGTTTTCCCAGCAGTTGAGCGCACCCAGGGTGAACGGCCCGAGAGGGAAAGTGCGCAGGCCGTGCCCGTCGCCGATAGCCCACACGAGCCGTTCTTCGTAGGTGGGCATGAGTTTGCGGTGGACATTGACTATGGCGCCGCCGGCGTCAATATACACCAGCGAACAGTACAGGCTGTGACTGCCCCGGTCAGCGGGTCGTTCCACAATGCCCGCCAGCACCGCGATCCGGTGTTTTTTCGCCGTCGCACAAAGGGCGTCCAGATGACCGGCTTCGATCTGTACCGCCTGTCCGGCATAGTGGGCAAACAGTTCTTTTTGGATCTTGCTGTTGAAACGCGCGCCGTCCGTTAGTTCCAGCCAGAACGGATAGCCGGGCAGCAGGGCCTCCCCAAAGGCGACCAGCCGGCAGCCCTGTGCGGCAGCCTGGCGGACATAGTCCAGCATTTTTTCCAGGGTAGGCTCGCGGTACAGCCATACCGGCGCGATTTGGGCAAGGGCGATGGGAAAACCGGTTGCTGTCATGTTTTTTGCTGTAAATATCGGCCCTATGGGGCAGGAATTGCTTCGTTGGCAGAAAACAACGGCGATTTCCGTGGGTTTCCGTCATTTTTGACGACAAGCCGGCTCTTCAACCCCGGCGTACTCCTGTCATGCAACACAACCGCAGAATTTTTCTCGGTCGGGCCGCCGCATTTGGCGTTTCCCTGGGCCTTTCACCTTTTTCGCATTCCATGTTTGCCGCTCCGTTCAATCGCCCTGCCGGCCCGATGGATGCCGCTGTCGTGGAAGAATTCGTCCGCGTGGCGCACAGTGATTTCGATTGTCTTAAAGCCATTGTCGATGCGCATCCGCTGGTGCTGAACGCCGCCTGGGACTGGGGCGACGGCGATTTTGAAACGGCCCTGGGCGCCGCCGGCCACATGGGGCTTCGCGAGACGGCCCTTTACCTGCTGGAAAAAGGCGCCCGCGCGGATATTTTTGCCCTCACCATGCTGGGTGAAACGGCTATCGTAAAACCGATGCTGGAGCGCTTTCCCGAGCTGCTTTCTTCCATCGGACCGCATGGGTTTACCCTGCTGCATCACGCGAAGAAAGGCGGAGATCAGGCACTCGAGCTCCTGGATTTCCTGACGGAGAAAGGTCTGACGGAAACGTTTATCGACGTTTTTCAAAAGAAAAAGAAATAAGGAGCGGTATCTTCGTCGCTGCTATGCCGCATCAAAACACGACACTGCAGCTGCGCCCCATCCGCCCGGAGGATAACCCGGGGGTAGCCAACATCATCCGGACGGTGATGACGGAATATGGCGCCGTTGGGGAGGGCTTCTCCATCATGGATCCCGAGGTGGATGCCATGTTTGACGCCTATAACAACCCGCGTTCCTGTTTCCTTGTACTGGAAAATGCCGATGGCCATCTGCTTGGCTGTGCGGGCATTGCCCCCTTGCAGGGTGGCGATCCCGACACTTGCGAATTGAAAAAAATGTATTTCCTCCCGGAAGCCCGCGGCAGGGGCATGGGCCGCCGGATCGTGGAACAACTCGAGTCCGAAGCCCGGAGCCGCGGATTCCGGTATATGTACATCGAGACCATCGCCTCCATGCAGGAGGCCAACCGCCTTTATCAGCGCCTGCAATTCGAGCCGCTTCCTGGCCCCATGGGCAATACGGGACATACGGGTTGCGGCTTGTTTTACGGGAAGAAACTGCAATGATGTACCGGTCAATACTCTTTCTTTTTTTTGGCCTTACGGCCTGCCTGTCGATTCCCAAACCATCGCTCCCCGATGTGTCGCTGCTCGTATTGGGTGTCGCACAGGACGGCGGTTATCCGCACGTCAACTGCAGCAAAGCCTGTTGCAAGTTGTATTGGACGGGCCGGCAGCCCAAACGCACGCCCACCTGCCTGGCGCTGATCGATCGCCGTGCCCGGCAGGTCTGGCTGTTCGAAGCCACGCCCGAATACACCGGCCAATGGCAACGCCTGCGCACGGCAGCCGGTATGCCGGAAAAGAATGCTCCCGACGGAATATTCCTCACGCATGCCCATATCGGTCATTACACCGGCCTGATGTACCTGGGGCGCGAAGCCCAGGGCGCCGAAGCGGTGCCGGTGTTCGCGTTGCCCCGTATGAAAACATTCCTGGAAACCAATGGCCCCTGGAGCCAGTTGGTCAACCTGCATAACATCGAACTCCGGCCGTTGCAGGCCGATTCGGCCGCGATCCTGGCGCCGGACATCCGGGTCACGCCGTTCAAGGTACCCCACCGCGATGAGTACTCTGAAACTGCCGGCTACCGGATAGAAGCCGCGGGACGCCGGATCCTGTTCATTCCCGATATCGACAAATGGGAAAAATGGGACCGGGATATCGTACAGGAAATCAAAAATGCAGATATGGCCTTCCTGGATGCCACCTTTTACCGGAACGGCGAATTGAAGCGCGACATGGCGGAAATCCCGCATCCGTTCATGGAAGAATCCATGCGCCTGTTTGACGCCCTGACTCCAGCCGAAAAAGCACGGGTACATTTCATCCACTTCAACCATACCAATCCCATGCTCTGGGATGCGAATGAAATAAAAGCGGTGGAGCAGCGCGGATACAAGGTGACGCGGGAGGGGGATGTGTACTAGAAACCTTTCAAATTTGCCTTTTCAACGTTACATTTTGACTTGAAAAGACATGTTCTGACAACTACTCATTATGGCACAGACAAATACCAACCCGATAACCGTGACAACCGGTTCGACCGAATACTTCAAATTTACCGGCAAGATCCGCTTTGAAGGCCGCAATACCGACAACCCGCTTGCTTTCCGCTGGTACGACGAAAATCGCGTCGTAGCCGGCAAAACCATGAAGGAGCATTTCCGGTTTGCCGTTTGCTGGTGGCATACGTTCTGCGGAACGGGTGGCGACCCCTTCGGCGCACCCACCAAACAATTTCCCTGGTTGCAGGCTAACGATCCGATCCAGCAGGCAAAGGACAAATTGGATGCCGGGTTCGAGTTTATCACCAAACTGGGTGTGCCCTACTATTGCTTCCACGATTACGATCTGGTGGCGGAAGGCGCCACGCTGGCCGAAAGCGCGAAGCGGCTGGAAACCATTACCGACTATGCACGTGAAAAACAAAAAGCATCGGGTGTTCGCCTGCTGTGGGGCACGGCCAACCTGTTTTCTCACCCCCGGTATATGAACGGCGCCGCTACCAACCCGGATTTTAACGTCGTCGCTTACGCAGGCGCCCAGGTGAAAAACGCCCTCGACGCCACGATCAAACTGGGCGGCGAAAACTATGTGTTCTGGGGCGGCCGCGAAGGCTATATGTCGCTGCTCAACACCGATATGAAACGGGAACTCGATCACCTCGCCCGTTTTCTGCATCTGGCCAAAGACTACGCCCGGGCACAGGGTTTCAAGGGCACCTTTTTCATCGAGCCGAAGCCCATGGAGCCCAGCAAACACCAGTACGATTTCGATGCGGCCACCTGTATCGGGTTTATCCGCGAATACGGCCTGGCCGATGATTTCAAACTGAACCTGGAATTCAACCACGCTACTCTCGCCCAGCATACCATGCAGCATGAAATGCAGGTAGCCGCCAATGCCGGCATGCTCGGCAGCATGGACGCCAATCGCGGCGATAACCAGAACGGCTGGGACACCGATCAGTTCCCCGTGGATGTGTACGAACTGACCGAGGCCATGCTGGTTTTCCTGGAAGCCGGCGGTCTGCAGGGCGGCGGCATAAACTTCGACGCCAAGACCCGCCGCAACTCCACGGATCTGGAAGATATCTTCTACGCCCATATCGGCGGCATGGACGCTTTTGCCCGGGCGCTGCTGGCTGCCGATGCGATCCTGCAACATTCACCCTACCTGAAACTGCGGGCCGGGCGCTACGCCTCGTTTGACGCAGGTCAGGGGAAAGATTTTGAAGATGGCAAGCTCAGCCTTGCGGATCTGGCCAGGCTGGCAGCAGAAGCCGGCGAGCCCGCTATCCGGAGCGGCCGGCAGGAACTGTTCGAGAATATTCTGAACGGGCAGCAGCTGTGATCGCGCCACGGCCTTGTTTCACAGCATGGCCGGCCAGCACAGGATCGGTGGAAAAATATCAATTGCCGACTACGACACAACGCGAAAATTGTCCATCCGGCAAGTGGACATTCAGCCGGTAAACTCCTGCGGGAAGTGCCGGCAGTTGGTTTATCTCCAGGACATTCAGGCCCGTTTGGGTCCGGGACTTGCCTGCCCACACGGTTTGACCGGCGTTGTTAAGCAATTGCAGGGTCAGCGGAGCGGCGTTCCTGGCAGTGAAGGAGATATATAGCTGGTCCGCGACGGGATTGGGGTACACCAGTACGTCTCCGATGCCGTCGGGGAGTTCGGGCGCCGCTGAAAGCGTGCCGAGGAAAGTGCGCTGCACGGTGGCATTGCCGTTTGTGGCGCCACCAAACGCGGTGAATACCAGTTTGTACAGGTCGTTTTGCGGGGTTTTGACAAAATAGGCCCGGTCGTTCGACACGTACCAGCCGGTAGTAAGGTTGAAAAACTTCCAGTCGTGGTTGATCACATTGAGGCGGGTACTGAACGAGTCCAGGTAATCCATATAATTTACCGTTACCGGATCGACCTGCGTGGCGCGGGCTGCTTCCACGCTGTCGGCGGAAAGAATACCGGTTACGGGGTATTGAACCAGGTCCCCGCCGGCGTCCAGCAGGTCGAAATAGCGGCAGTAAACGAGATCCCAGCCGGTGGGCGTAACCACGTTGGCGCCGTTCGGGCCCAGTGAAAAATACACGACTGGGCTGCCGTTGCCAAAAGCCGTGTTCACCGTGTGGCTGCTCATGCTGCTGCCGTCCAGTTTGGCTACGCGGAAACTGAATTTTGTACCGTCGTATTCATCGAAGATGATCTTCCTGAATTCCCCGTTGCGCAGTTTAATGGCGAACACGCGGTAGCCTGTGAATTTGGCCTGTGCGGCGTTGTAGGCGCCCCAGCCGTAATCGAGGGGGTCTGTTGTGTCGGCCGGCGTGTTGAAGGCGCCTTCCGCCCAGGATACTTCGGGATTGAACAGTTGAAATTCCGGAAGGATATCGCCGGGGTTGATGTTTTCATTGAAATCAAACACATAGGGATCGTAGGCCTCCACACCCGGAATGGTTTGTCCCATCGAAGAGGTGGTACTTTCATTGATAAAGATCCCGGCGATTTGAGGGCCGAGGTTCGAGAAAGCGATATCCCAGGCATCGTTGGCTACTTGCTGGCTGCTGCCGTCCGAAAGTTTGTAATAGGCAAATTTGGCATAGCTGCTCCCGGTGCTGATCACATTGGTGGTTTGGGCCGGAAGTGCCGGGGCGAGGGTGGAGAGGAGAAGCGCAAAGGAGATAGTGGTTTTGGTCATAGCTACGTTGTGCAAGGTTAGGAATGTTCACAAAAATAGCCGCAAAAGGGGAATAATGAAAATCCATCCGGAAGGAAGGCGGTTTCTACCTCCTGGTTGAAGCAAGAAATCCGGAAATATCCTCCGTCCATTCGGTTTTATACTTCTTCAGGTAGTTTTCATGCCCTGCATCGGCGTAGGTTTTGAGTATTTTGGGCCCGCCCAAATTGGAAAAAATAGCTTCCGTTTCAGCCCGGCTCACTTCCTTGTCCTGTTCTCCGTACAAGAGTAATACGGGAAAGGAAACAGACCTCGCATATTCGGCGGGATTATGTGAAAATGCCCAGAACCCGTTCAGGGAGCCTCCCCAAAAGACCAACAATCCTGCCATCGGGAAACAGGGCACACTCATTTGTCTGAACCGTGCACAAGTGGTCGTGTACATCGAACCAAAAGGACACTCCAGTATGGCCGATTCCGGTTTGATGTGATACGCTTTTGCCGCGCGCAAGATCGCCGCAGCACCCATGGAGGTGCCGAAGAGTACTATGTTTTGTTCGCCTTGCCTGCCTATATAGTCAAGGCAGACCTTAACATCCCGTGCTTCATTATAGCCGAGTGTGGTTTCGTTGCCTTCTGAACCGCCGGTGCCGTTGAAATCTACCAGCAATGTATTATATCCCAAGTGGTTAAATACAGCGGCCTTGTCCAGCATCAGGGATTTGTTGCCACTGTATCCGTGGAACAGAATAACGGTTCCTTTGCTCTCCGGTACCCTGACCAGCCAGCCTTCCAACTTTTTGCTGCTCTGCAATAGTATTGTTTCAAATGGACGTTCCGGTATTGCTGTGTTCTTTGGTCTGGGGTTATTGATGCCGAAAACCAAGGCGGATAATTTCTCCAAGACGTTTAATTGCCGGATACTTTTGGTCTTCTCAACACTTGCACTGGCAAAATGCGTGAACTTATACGCATGGAAACAAGCGGAAATATTCATCAACAGGAATACCCCGAACAACACCCAAAGGAGCCGAGTTTTTACCAGTTTTCGCAACCTCACCCTCCTTTCTCCTTTTTTTGTTCCCAAAACAAATACACCGGCAC
>CAYVDV010000167.1:0-10331 GCA_964450465.1 uncultured Saprospiraceae bacterium | reverse complement strand
CGGCCGGCAGCACCCAGCAGTTTACCCTCCAAAACGCCGCAGGCTGCGATTCCGTTCTAACGGTAAACGTGGGCATACTTCCCGTTTCCAATGGAACGCTGGATGTTGGCGCCTGTGTTGGCGAGAGTTTTGATTACAACGGCACACTCATCGCCGCCGGTACCTCGCAGCAATTTATCCTGCAAAACGCAGCGGGCTGCGATTCAGTGCTAACGGTTGTCGTCGAGGAACTGCAACCAAGTTTCGAAACGATCATGGTCAGCGCCTGTGCAGGTGAGAGTTATGATTACAACGGCACGCTTATCCCTGCCGGGAGCTCACAACAATTTATCCTGCAAAATGCAGCCGGCTGCGATTCCATCCTGACGGTCAACGTTGCAGAATGCCAGGCTTCCACGGCCGTCCTGAACGTAACCGTGTGCCCGGGCGAGACGTATGATTACAACGGCACGCTTATCCCCGCCGGTGGTTCACAGGAATTCCTTTTGCAAAACACGGCCGGCTGCGACTCTACCCTGCTGATCGTGGTTTCAGCGGCAACGGCTGTGCAAATGACCGTACAAACAACGGATGCCTGTGCCGGCATCTCGCCCGGAAGCATGACCATCCTCAACGCCAGCGGAGGGACAGCGCCGTTAAGCTATTCCCTCGACGGTCTGAGTTTCCAGCCGGACCAGCATTTTGCCGGCCTGCCCGCAGGCGACTATACCCTTTGGATCCGGGACAACACCGGCTGTATAAGCCAAAAACCCTTTGTGATCGGGGAACTGGCCGGGCCGGACTTCGACCTTCCACAGGCCACCTATATCCCTTGCGACCAAAACACCGTGCTGCTGCAACCGGTCCTGAACGGAAATCCGGATGGCCTGGATTTCCTCTGGTGGAACGGTGCGACCACGACACAAACCACAGCAACCGCTCCCGGCCCAGTTTGGCTGGAAGTCAGCAATGTCTGTGCTACTGTCCGCAAAACCGCTGAGGTATATTGGGAGAATGGCGGCGACGGCAGCGAACTGGTTTATGTACCCAACGTATTTATGCCAGGCGCCAGCAAACCGGAAAATGCCGTGTTCCAACCCCTGCTTTCCGATGAACTGACAGTATTGGATTACCGGCTGGAACTATACGACCGTTGGGGCTCGCTCCTTTTCCGATCCCAAAATACCGGCGAAGGCTGGGCGGGCGATATACGCGGAAAAGCCGCCGATCCGGGCGTATTTGTGTGGATGCTGAAGATACGGGCCCTGTATTGCGGCCGGGAACTGGAGATTGAAAAAACAGGGAGCGTCAGTGTGACACGGTAGCAGGGGAGCCCGGCGGCAGGCTTCCGCTATTTTGTTTTGGCCAGGTTCTCGCTGATCCGAAAGCGCACGATCCGCACGATCAGATCAAGGGGCATTGGTTGGTCCAGTGGAAACTGCACCGAACCTTTACCCGTTTTGTATCCCGAGAGTTCTTCCTTGAAGGCCTCCAACCCAGTAGGAACCGGATAAAAACCGATATGCTTTTTAAAGCCGGCGTAATGGACCAGATTGCCATGCAGCACGAAGGTGGGTATGCCGTATTTGATCGTTTCTTCGGCCTCCGGCGCCACTTGTTTTATGGTGGCCCGTATTTGCTCGAGAATAGCCTGAACCGTTTCGGGAAAGCCGCTGATGTATTGGTCAACTTCGTTTGACATCGTACTCCTGTTTTGCGAAAGATTTATGCCGGTAAAATTACAAGGGCTAAGGCAGCCCGCAGTGCCATTTTGTCAAAATAGAGGGGCCTGGTATGCAGGCTGGCTGGTTTTTTCGGAAGCGCATGCTATAGCGCGCCTTCCACAAAATACATATCGATCCCGCCTTTGCCCTTCGCCTCAATTTTTCCGCGGTGCCTGCACCGGAATTTTGCCGCCACCAGGGCATAGGTACTTCCGCTGATGTTTACTTTTCCGGTTTCGCCGCTCGATTCCATGCGGGAAGCGATGTTCACCGTGTCGCCCCAAATATCGTACGCGAATTTTTTTACGCCGACAATGCCTGCGACCACCGGACCGGTGTGTACGCCGATACGGATTTCAAACGGTTCCCTGCCTTCCTCTTTACTGCGCCGCTGGTGAGTCTTCATGAATTCCTGTATTTCCAGCGCGGCGCTCACCACATCGATGGCATTGGTTTCATTGGCTACGGGCAAACCACCGGCACACATGTAGCTGTCGCCAATGGTTTTTATTTTTTCGATGTTGTATTTCGTGATGATCTCGTCAAAAGCCTTGAAGAAAAAATGGATTTCCGCAACCAGCTCAGCCGGTGATAGTTTCTCCGAAATTTGCGTGAATCCTTTAAAGTCAGTGAACATCACGGTGACCGCATTAAACTGTTTTGCATCCGAGCTCCCCTTGGCCTTCAGCTCCTTAGCCACTTCTTCGGGCAGAATGTTGAGCAACAATTCATCGCTGCGATGTTTTTCTTTTTCCACTTCGAGCTTCTCTGCCAGTAGTTCCGCTGTTCGTTCGGCCACCGTTTCTTCCAGCACTCTTTGCCGCGCCAGAAGGGCCCTTTCCCGCCATTTGGTAAAAACGCCCAGAACAAACAGGAACAGGAGCGCGTAGGCGCCGTATGCCCACCAGGTCCGCCACCAGGGAGGGAGCACGGTGAATGTGTAGGTCACGGGGTCACTCCAAACAGCTCCCCGGCTTTTAGCCTTCACTTTGAACGTGTGTTTGCCTTCCCGGATATTGCCAAATACGGCCGATGTCTTTTCCGTTTCGGGGCTCCATCCCTTGTTGTAGCCTTCGAGGATGTATTGGTAACGCACCGAGGCATTCACACCTGTTTCGAGGGCCACAAAATCAAAACTGATGCTGTTGTGCCGGTAGGGAAGCACCAGATTTTCCGGAAGCGGATAAAAAGGAGGGATTGTGTCAAATCGTATGCCCGCATATTTTTGTTGCATACTATCGCGTTCCTGTTCCGACAATACTTTCCCCAGAGCCATCATTTCCTGCTGGGCAAGGGTTGCACTGTCAGGGTACGCTGGTGAGCCGGGCTGCCTGAGGCTGTACCAGGGTACGGGAGTCTCGTTTATCTGCACATTTTGGAGCATGACTACGGGCGGCTGCTTATCGTTGCGCAAGGCCTTCGGGTCAAACCGAACCAGTGCCGTTTTGCTGGAACCTGTGCCGATCCATATCTTTCCCTTGCTGTCTTTCAGCATACAGTTTTGCCCTACATTCACATCCTTTACGGGATAGCCGGTCAGGGAATTGAAGACCCGTCCCACCTTCCATTGGCCGTCCTGAAAGAAAATTTCACAGAAACCGAAATTAGTTCCGGCATAGAGCAGACCGTCCGCCCCCAGCGTCACTTGTGTGATAAAATTATCCGGAAGTCCATCTATGGTGGTGAAGTTCCGGAACAGGCCTGCCGGCGTTCCGGCAGTATCCGAACGGAACAGGGCCTCCCTGGCTTGTGCAGGCAACAAGCTTACGCCTCCGCCATAGGTTCCGAACCACAGGTTGCCCTGCGGGTCTTCCACGATGCTCCGGACATAATTATCGGCCAGGCCCTGATCGGTGGTAATATTGGTGAAGGTTTTGCCATTATAGCAACTCACCCCGCCACCACCGGTACCAATCCACAGGTTGCCGCTTCGGTCGACCATAATGGTCAGCACTTTATTGTGGGTCAGGCCCTGTGTTGTGGTATAGGTGGTAAAAGACTTGCCATCGAAGCAACTCGCGCCGCCTTTATTCGTACCAAACCAGAGATTACCCTGCGGGTCCTCTGCAATGCATCGGATCGAATTATCCGGTAGGCCCTGATCGGTGGTAAAGGTGGTGAAGGCTTCGCCGTCATAACGACTAAGGCCGTAACTGGTACCAAACCAAAGATTGCCCCGATGATCTTCGGTAATGGCTGTGATGCCATAATCCACCATTCCCTGCCCGGTGGAAAAAGAGGTGAAGGCCTTGCCATCATAGCAGCTTGCACCTCCACTGACCGTACCAAACCATAAGTTTCCGTGGTGATCTTCCGCAATGGTCAGCACCTTGTTGTCTGCCAGTCCCTGCCGGGTGGTAAAAGACATAAAGGCACTACTCGCATAACGGCTTATCCCACCCCTGCTGGTGCCAAACCAAAGATTGCCGGACTTGTCCGCAGTGATGGTTAAAACAAGATTATTAGCCAGGCCCTGGCCGTCGGTAAACGAGGTGAAGGTCGTTCCGTCGTAGCAGCTCACGCCGACTGAAGTTCCAAACCAGAGCTTACCCTCATGGTCTTCTGCAATACTCCGGACATAATTATCAGCCAGCCCCTGGCGGGTGGTAAAGGTGGTGAATCTCGTTCCGTCGTAGCGGCTCACACCGGCTTTCGTCCCAAACCACAGGTTCCCTTGCCGGTCTTCTGCAATACTCCGGACATAGTCATCAGCCAGTCCCTGGCGGGTAGTAAAGGTCGTGAAGTTCGTTCCATCGTAGCGGCTCACACCGCGGCTGGTGCCAAACCACAGATTCCCTTTTCGATCTTCCACAATACTTCGGACAGAATTATAGGCGAGTCCCTGATCGGTGGTAAAGGTGGTGAAGCTCGTTCCGTCGAAGCGGTTTACGCCGCCACTACTGTTGCCAAACCACAGATTCCCCTGCCTGTCTTCCGCAATGGTCATGACGGTATGATGTGCCAGACCCTGTTCTTCATTGAATGTCGTGAAAGTTTTACCGTCGTAGCGGCTTACGCCGCCGCCGCCGGTGCCAAACCACATATTGTGGTGCCTGTCTTCCAGGATAGCCAGTACCGAATTGTGCGACAGACCCTGGTTCGTTGAAAAAGACGTAAATGCTTTGCCATCATAGCGGCTCACCCCGCCGCCATCGGTGCCAAACCACAGGTTGCCGGCATGGTCCATACAGGACGAAAGGATATCGTCCAGCGCAAGGCCGTCATCGGAGGTGTAGGTGACAAAATTGGAAATGCCCCCTTCTCCGAGTATGAAAGGCTGGCCGTTCGCATCCGTGATCGGCCTCCCGTCTTCATCCTGCAATACCGGGGGAACTACAATTGCCGGCGGCGCCGTTATGCGCTTTCCCGTGTTGCCGATATCCGCTTTGCGCGCAAAAGAGCCGCCGCTCGCTTTGGGCACCACCACGGTCAGGGGCTTGGGCCTGCCGTCCAGCAGGATGGTTTTGGGTTGAAGCGAGTCGGGGAGCCCGCCTATGTCCGTCACCCGAAGGGGGGCGAGCGTGTTCTGTTTTGCAGGCGCCGGGGAGCCGGCCCCTGTATTGTCCTGGCCGGGTCTGTTACAGGCGAACAGGAGGAGCAGGGGGAGAAAAGGGATATGATATTTGGCCATACACCGGTGAAAATACGCTAATCGGATTGGTAAGCACAAGGTTTGAAAGGCAATGCCTGCCCAAACCGCGGGTAATTTTCATCAAATTTACACCGATTGCGATAAGTTCAACTTTATCCCTTTAAAAATCTAAAATGTAGTTTCGTCCAGCCTGGCCCGTGTTCCGGTTTTAATGTATCTGGTTAAGGAAGCCATACAGGTCCTCATCATGCAGCAGGTTGAGTTTCTTTCGCAAACGCGAACGGCTTACATTGATGCTGGATGGCAGCACATTCAGTATTTCAGAAATTTCTTTGGAATTCAATCCGATTTTAAGATAGGCACACAAGCGCAAATCGTATAAAGACAAGTCGGGGAATTGTGCTCTTAGTTTTTGGAAAAATTCCTGGTGTAGTTCATCGATTTGTATTTCGAAGGCTTTGTCATCACTTTCCAAATATAAATCCAGCAATCTCCGCATTTCAGCCCAATACGTTTTTCCAAGAGCAGGATCATCTTGCACTTTATCCATTTTTTCTTTAAGGATGTGCAATAAATGGTTTTTACTTTTATTGTCTTTGGCTTGTTTCGCCAATTCTATATTTTTTTGTTTTACTTTCTGTTTTAATACGTTTTTTTCAAATTCCAATTGTTGTTGTTTCGACAGCAATGCTTCCTGTTCGTATTTTTCGGTAAGTCTTCGCAATGAATCCTGTTCTTTTTTTAGCAGCAGTTTTTTTTGTCTGCGCAAACGGGAATTTTGCCATTGCCAGATGAGATAAAACAGCAATACGGTCAACAACAGGTATCCTGCGTAAGCGTACCATGTGCGATACCAGGGCGGGGAGATCGTAAAAGCAACTTTCGTAGTATTGGTGATTGTGCCATGCACTTTGGCGCGCAATTCCAAGGTATAATTGCCTTCTCTTAAATTTAAAAAGTCCAGCGAGGCGTCGGCTGACCATGGGCTCCAGTCTTTCGAATAATTGTCAAGCCGGTATTGATACAATACATCCTTTTGTTGTGGAACGATATAATCGAAGCGGAGGTTATTTCGTGAATATGGAATTATGGAATCCGTGGATATTCTTTGTCTGACATTATTATTAAATGCTTCAACTTTTCTGACCAGTAACAAATAGTCGCTGTTTTTTAACCCGGATGTAATTGACGTATTACTAAGGGCAAAACCATTGTAAATTGGATAGAATTGGTATTGTTCATTAATCTGAATCGGCTTATATACTCCATCCAAAATACCCATTACATTATTGGGCAATCCGGCAATTTCTTGTGCAACAAATTTATTTTCTTTCTGAATAAAAACATAGCACTGTTTATCGGTGATAAGACTGATCCCCTTTTCATCTTTTTGAAGATACGGGGCATTCCCCAAAAACATATTCGAAGGAAATATCATTCTGTTTTCAGGGGAAAAGTCTTTGTTTAGCGCAAATCGGATCAATCCGTAATTAGGAATATTCACCCAGAAGATACTGTCTTTTTCAACAATCAATTGATTGCACGAGCCTAGTATAAGATCTATTTTTTTCAGGAAAGTACAGGTATTTCCCTGTTTATTAAAAACCGAAATTCCGTTATAATTCCCGGTAAGCAGATAGTTGTCTTTATAGGGCACCATCGTCCAAACACCGGGCTCGTTGTGGATTTGTTGCAACTTATTTCCACTTACAATAAACAACCCCTTGTCATGCCCGCAAAAAACCGCATCTCCGATATTGTCCAATGCCCAAACTTGCCCTTCAGAACCTTGAACCAACGTAAATGGTTTAATATTGACATCGTTGTCCAGATACCGCCATTCTGCTTTGTACAATCCCTGGTTGGTGCCCAAATAAAATACCCCATCTTTGAGCAATGCGGTATAGGCCGTACCAAACTCTCCTTTATAATCGAAAAAATAGCTTAAGCTGTCGTGCAAGTGGACCGCTGCAATGCCATAATCCATACCCAGCCAAAGATATCCGTTTGAGCTGTAGTGCATACTCAAAACAGTATTGTTTGGCAGCCCTTTTTGTTTGTTGATGTGCTGAATGATCTTGCCATTGCGGTCGGTAATGTATAGCCCGTTGAGTATGGTTCCGAATGCATAATAGCCTTCGCCGACAGCGGTCGTACAGAACACCTGATCTTTTTGTAAATAGCCCGACACCTCGTTTTGAACAGGCTTAAGCCCGCCTGTCTGATACGCGAACAATCCGTTTTTTTGGGTAACAACCAGCAACCCGTCCGCATTCTCATAAACACCGGAAATTTGAAAAGGCTTATCCTGGGGATAACTGAACAGGGGTTTTAGCGACATTCCATTAAAAACAAACAAGCCATTCTTTTCATCTGCCAGGTATATCTTTCCGTTGCCCTGAAAGCTCCCTGTAAACCGATGGGGTGCAGCAATTTTGGTGAGCTGTTTGTTCTTGTACAGGTAAATATTGTTGAAAGAAACAAAGATCACCTTGTCGTCCAGGCGGTGCACATCCCAGAACTCCTCGTTTTCTTCGTTTGGGTCTTTACTGAAAGGGTACAAGGATGTGTAGACGAATTGTTGATACGGGTCTCTTTCCCAAACACCAAAATCCAAATCAGAACCGGAATAAAAGAGGGAATCGTTCAGGACCAGTAAAGACCGTGTGTAGCCCGTACTTCCTTTAAATTGATTCCAGGTCCTGCCATCGTACTCCAACAAGCCTGCATCCCCCGCCATGTACACAATGCCATTATTTGCAGAAGCGATATCCCATATTTTTCCGTGCTTGTTGTATTGTCCGGAAGTATAACTGTCGATCCATGGAACACCTTTTTCAGAGATTTCTTGCGCACAGAGAACAGAAACACCCAAAAAAAACGCATAGCAGGTAAATGCTTTTTTCAACGGTATAAACATCGCAGAAACAGTTAGAACTTGTTCGAGTCCCGCCCCCGGGATACAATCGACAAATTTGGTTTTGTCATGCCCTCGCCACGGCAATGGAATCTAAACAAACCTTCCTAAAGTAAGTTCGGCCATGAAAACAGGTTTTCATGGCCGAACAACGCACATCAAAAGTATGTCGTGGTTATTTCACGAGCAACTTTTTGGCATGGACAGTCCCTTTGCCATCGGTTATTTTGACGATATAGGCGCCTGCGTCAAGTCCCTGTAAGTCTACGGCAGAAGTTTTCACAGTCCTTACCAGTTGTCCGTCCATCTTGTAAATTTCAACCTTGGCAACTTCATCAGCGGAGACCATAATATTAGCCCCGGATGCCGCCGGATTGGGATACAAGACAACTTTTTGCGTTGCATCATTCACATCGTCAATGCCCACCGTTTCGGTTGTAAAGTACATATTGTCCACGAATAAAATGCCTGGACCGAAGGGCGTACTGGTGAATATGTATTGATTCAAATCGTCCAGGCTGCTTAACCCTGCAGCCGTAAAATCAGCCAACGGGATGTGGAGTTGGTTCCATTCTCCCAAGGTCGGAAAAACGTCCAGGTTGGCCTCTGAGTCGCCGTTGGCTCCGCCGAAACCATCGCCCAGGAAACTGACCAGCTTCACATTGAGCTTGGTGATGTTGGGCGTCCAGATATCCACATGCAAATACGTCATTCCGGAGGCGTTGATGGGCTCTGTTTGGGTCTCTATCCCATTGAATCCCAGAGTGGTGTATTTTTTCGTTGGATTTCCGGCAATGGTATCTTCCACATAGGTTGCCTGGCTCCAGCTGGTATTCCAGGTATCGACCTTAACATTGGTGTAAGCATCGCTGAACATAGAGATCACGTTCATGCTCGTAGGCGTAGGCGCCGGAACGGCCGGGGAATTGTAAAAAAAGGAGATGGTATAGGTTGCAGTGGTCATGCCATTTGCCGCGGTTACCAGTACGGTAGCATCTCCGGGAATTCCGGAAGCCTGCGTAATCGATGTTACCGTGGCGGCAGTATCATTGGTGGTTGCCAATGTAATTTGTGGAACAGCGCCGCCTCCCGGCACGCCATAGGAGTAGCTATACGCACTGGGAACAAACCCGGCAAGGGTCGCGCCATTAACCTGCAAATCACTCAACGTAGCGTCGGTTCCGGAAGCCACGGGATTTTTCCAGAAATAGATATTGTCCAGGTAAATGTCACAAGGCGAAACACCGGCTTGCGCGTCGAATTTCAACTGATGCACAGAATTCCAGGACATGCCGGTAAAAGCACTTTTGGGCAAATCCACGCTGCTCCAGCCGTTGGCGACTAAAGGAACGTCAACCAAAAACTCGGATGCCCCCATACCGCTGTTGTCAATAGGGGTAAATTTAACAACGGTGGCGTTGCTGGTCCAAATGTCAATATGGACATACTCCATGGCGGAAGCGTTTTGCGGATTTGCCTCAAAGCCGGTTCCCTGATAATTAAAGTTGGTATATGCCATAACCAGATTGCCGGTTCCCGGGTCATACGCAATATTTACCGAGCCGGATTGCCCCCAACCAGGATTATAATTAACACTGGAAATGTTGGTATAGGTATCACCATAAATAGAAATCACGTCCGTAGCATTTCTCGGCGGCGGCGTAGGAGCATTTGTTGTAGGCTGGGCCTGTGCTATGGCAGCCACAAGTAGCAATAAAATAGAAGTAAAGCATTTCATAGGAAAAATTTTTAATTTAAGTTACTGTTTTTCAGTTATTTACCAAAAGCCCTCATCGCTTTTTTGGGAGTCCGGTCTATATAGAAAAGCCCCCAGTGTTTTTCGGGTTCCAATGGTTCGGGAGAGCCTTTCCAGGATTCATCAAATGCTTCAAAAAAGAACGTAAGAATGTTATCTTTTTCGGTCCAATCCATCAGATCCTCATAGTACACTTTTTGATTTTCTTCGCTTACATTTTCCGAATCAATTCCCCTCCCATTGGAAGAAGTAGCCCAACCGGCTTCCGTGATAACCACCGGTTTGTCCGGGTACAAATTGGCAACGGCGTCATAATTCCCTTTCGTGAATTCCAACGATTCGTGGATCTTTTTGTATTCCCAC
>CAYVDV010000166.1:0-10376 GCA_964450465.1 uncultured Saprospiraceae bacterium | reverse complement strand
TTTTCCCACCTCTGCGATAAAAAAATCCAAAACGTCCTGAACGACATCCCGGTATTCCGGAGCGGACTGCATGGTTTGCGGCGTCCCCTGCATGTGCATGAGTATGTAGGGGCAGCCCAAGGCAGCAACCGTATCATATAACCGGGTATCCAATCGACCGGCAGAAATATCGTTTACAATGGCCGCTCCGGCTTCCACTGCGGCCCGGGCTACTTCCGCTCGCCAGGTATCGACCGAGAGGACAATGCCGGGAAAATGCTGCACGAGGGCTTCTATTGCCGGCAGCACCCTTTGTTGCTCTTCTGCTTCCGATAATTCCGATGCGCCCGGCCGGGAGGAGGCGCCGCCGATGTCGATCAATGTTGCGCCTTCCGAGAGCATCCTGCCGGCCTGTCTTACTACATCTGAAATGGATTTCAACCGGCCACCATCGTAAAAGGAGTCCGGAGTCACGTTTAATATACCCATGACCCGGGGAACAGAGAGGTCCAGTAGGCGACCCTTGCAGTTAAGTGCGGAAAATTCGCTCATTGCGATAATAAAGTCAGTGCACGATCAGTGCATTGGCGCAGGGGCGTTCGCCAAAGTGATCAAATTTGCCGTTGTCGGAAGGGCAATTCACTATGCCATTCCCCGGTTTGTCCTTTATCCACATAGTGGTGGATCCGCCGCCGTCGAGGTTTATAGCATTCCGGCAATGCAGCATTTGCAGGAGTTTGGCCAATTCAAATAAGGAGAGACCCAATGCTTCATCATTGCGCCCATCGGCTGTCACGAGCAGGATTCGATTTCGGTCTAGCGTACAAACGCAGGTGCGGGGATGCCGGTGGGTTACAAAGGACGATGTGGTGTCGAGCGGCTGCAAGGCGCCGTTCAGTAGTAATACCGGCCCGGTTACGAGTATCGTTTCATCGGCAGGGCTTTCGTTATAAACCGTATTGGGCTGTGCATATTCCACCCGGGCATTGCTTCCGCCCTTTAAGATCAGTGCGCCGCGAAGCTGCGGATGATCCTGGGTGGGCAGGTTGTCAATGGTCTGGCCGTTTACCCGCAGGTAGGTTGCCGAGCCGCGGCCTTCCTTGATTTTGAAGAACCCCGCGTTCACGGCAGCCAGGGCCTTGTTTTCTTTTCCAAATTGGCTGGTTGGCAAAAACGTGTCCGTTACAAAGGCGAGTTCCAATTGCCGTTTATTCAGATCGACTTGAAGCGCATGGATATTTTGCGGTGACTTAAACAGCTGTGTTGTGTGCGTGTGCCGCCAAACCAGCCCTGGGGCCAGTTTTTCCTTGCGCCACTGCGGATTGGCACAGGAAACGGCACAGGTCAGCAAGACCAGGGAACGAAAGATCAGGGAATACCCAGGAGAGGTATGCTTGCGCATGCGATGTGTTTTGTTGATGAACCGGAATTCAGTCGCGCTACTTAAAGGCGGTAAAAGTCGAAATTTTTGATCTTTGCCCCAAACACGGTTCCATGCAAAAGATGTTTCGCCTGATTTCTGTCCTCATGCTGCTTGTTTCGAGCGGTTTCCCGCTTGCAGGCCAACTGCCTTTGCCTCGTAACATACAGGCGGCTTATGTAAAAGGAACCCGAAGTCCTGACGGAACTCCGGGCCCAAAGTATTGGCAAAATACGGCGGATTATGATATCCGGATCCGTTTTGAACCGGCAAGCCGGAAAATATCGGGCACGGTTGCGATCGAATACGATAACCAAAGCCCGGACACCTTGCGGGAAATGTGGTTTAAACTATATCCGAACCTTTACAAAAAAGGTGTGGCGAGAAACCGGGGCATTGATCCGGCTGACGTATCGGACGGGGTTCAGATCGGGCGGATTATGTTGAACGGTTCAGAATTGCCTGCCTCCCGGTACTTTGTCAACGGCACGAATATGCGCGTTGCCGTCCCAGCTGTGCTTCCCGGAAAGACAGCGCAAATAAGCGTGGAGTATTCCTATATCCTGAATAAAGGCTCGCATAACCGGACCGGGGAGGTAGATCAGGGGGCCTGGTTCATCGCTTATTTTTTCCCGCGAATTGCGGTGTACGACGATATTGACGGCTGGAACCGGAATCCTTACCTGGGCGACCAGGAGTTTTACAACGACTTTTGCAATTTCAATCTGGCAGTCACCGTCCCGCGAGACTACATCGTATGGGCGACAGGCGACCTGCAGAATTGCGATGCGGTGTTTACCCCGGAGTACTGTGAACGCTTGGCCAGGGCTGAGCGGGAAGACGGATACCTGGCTGTCATTGATACGGCAGATCTGGCAAAAGGCCGGATTACTGCGCAAAGTCCGGAAAATACCTTCCGGTTTTCTGCCCAATGGGTCACGGATGTGGCCGTTGCCATCAGTAACCATTACGTCTGGAACGCCACCAGTCTGACGGTAGATCCGGCTACCGGTCGCCGCACCCGTGTGGATGCCGTGTTCAACCCGGCTCACCAGGACTATGTGCCGGTGGTGGAGGATGCCCGGAAAACCGTGGACTTCATGAGTTCCCGGTTTCCCAGGTGGCCATTTCCTTATCCGCATATTACTGTTTTTGATGGGCTGGATC
This sequence comes from uncultured Saprospiraceae bacterium, assembly GCA_964450465.1. Classification (GTDB taxonomy): domain Bacteria; phylum Bacteroidota; class Bacteroidia; order Chitinophagales; family Saprospiraceae; genus M3007. The sequence continues at coordinate 7,810 of CAYVDV010000166.1, read as the reverse complement.
AAATGGAGTACCCCATGATGGTGAATGATAATCCGGTGGAAGATCGGGCAGAAAGCATTGAACTGACCGATCATGAGATCTTTCACACCATGTTTCCGTTTTACATGGGGATCAATGAAACCAAGTACGGCTGGATGGACGAGGGCTGGGCGACGATCGGCGAGTGGCTGATCTCTCCAATGATCGACTCATCTATTGTCGATGACTATGGAATGGACCGGTATGAAAAAACGGCGGGAACAGAGTTGGATCTTCCAATCACCACTTTGTCCACCCAGCAGTCAGGATTGCCTTTTTTTACCAACTCCTACCCGAAACCCGCCCTGGGATATTTATATGTAAAGGATATGTTGGGGGATGAGCGCTTTTTCAAAGGCCTGCATCACTATCTTCGCAGTTGGAACGGCAAACACCCTATGCCCTACGATTTTTTTTACAGCATGAACGCCGGATCGGGCGTAAACCTGAACTGGTTTTGGAAACGCTGGTTTTTTGACGAGGGGGTGCCAGACCTGGCCATTGCGCAGGTGAAAAACAAACGGAAGAGAAAGTGCATCACCGTTGTGTCAAAAGGAAACAAGCCCGTGCCAATTGACCTGACCATACAATTTTCGGATGGCTCCGAACAAAAATTGCATCGTTCGGTTGCTGTTTGGGAGAGAGAGCCCCGGGAAGTGCGAATTACGTTTACTACCCGTAAAACGGTCCAAAAAATTCTGCTGGGAAGCACCTACGTGCCCGATACCGACAAATCGGACAATGTTTACCCTGCCTTACATTGATACCTTTACTCATTTAAACTCATGTCCTGGATAATGACCCGATTACTATTTTCACTGCTGTTTTTATTCCCCATGCTCCGGGTGCACACCCAAGATTTGTATATGCACCGCAACATCCGCCGGGCATACGACAAAGGAACCCGCTCCATGACCGGAAAGCCCGGACCGGGTTATTGGCAGAACCGGGCGGAATACCGGATTGACGTTGCGGTGGATGTGCCTGGCCGTGTTCTTTCCGGCACGGAAGGTATCCGGTATTTCAACCAGAGTCCGGATACCCTCAGTATCATCCGCTTAAAACTCGCGCATGATCTGTTCCGGAAAAGCGGGCAAAGGGCCTATGACCTGTCGCCGGAGGATATTACCGATGGGGTGACCATTCAATCGGTGCAGGTTGGTGATTCCAGGGTAGATCCTGCCCGTTTTCGCCGCTTCAACACGTTTCTGGATATTCCATTGGATAAGCCGCTGATGCCCGGGCAATCGCTTGCGCTGGATATAGCCTGGTCCTATATCGTACCGGCAGGCCGCGCACCACGCGAGTGTATTTGCGACTCGTCCACCTGGTTTGTGGCGTATTGGTACCCACAGGTTGCGGTTTACGACGATCTGCATGGTTGGGCGGATGCTCCGTACAATGGATTGCAGGAAATGTATAATGATTTTTCCAATTACTCAGTCCGCATTACCGTACCGGCCAACAGTATGGTGTGGGCAACCGGTGTGTGGCAAAATGCCGGGGATATACTCCAACCGGAATATCTGAAACGCTACCAGCAAGCCCTGGGCTCCCATGAAGTGGTCCGGATATTTTCTCCGGAGGATTTTGCGGCCGGGGCGACTTTTTTCAAAAGCAGCGACAAGCATACCTTCGAATACGATGCTGAAGGGGTGCCGGATTTCGCCTTTGCCTTCAGCGACCATTATTTGTGGGATGCCCGTATGGCGCTGGTCGATCCGGCTTCCGGCCGGGAGGCGCTGGTGGCCGCTGCCTACAACCCCAAATCGGAGGATTATTATTCGGTATCCCAGATTGCAGCCGATGCGCTGGCGCTGATGTCGAGTTGGTTGCCGGGTTATCCGTACCCCTATCCCCGCATGACGGTATTTAACGGACAGGGTGGGATGGAGTTTCCGATGATGTGCAACGACGGAAGCACCCATCCGCGTAGTCCGATCAGCCTGACAGTACATGAGTCCTCCCATACCTACGTCCCTTTTAGGATGGGGATCAATGAGCACTATTACGCCTGGATGGATGAAGGCTGGGCTGCTTTCTTTGATGTGCTGGTCACCGATTCATTGGCCGGGAACCCCGTCGGACGCTTGCGCAACTACCCGGATATGGCAGGTTCGGATATGGACATGCCGCCCATGACCCCGTCGCGCGAGCTGACATCAGCCTACCGGGTAGCCGCATACAACCGCCCGCAAGCTGCGTATATGACTCTGTACCAAATGATGGGCTATGAGCGCTTCCATCGCTGCATGGTGGAATATATGAATCGCTGGAAGGGGAAACATCCCCAACCTTTTGACTTCTTCAATACCTGGAACGAAGCAGCCGGAGAAAACCTGAACTGGTTCTGGAAACCCTGGTTTTTTGACTGGGGATACCCTGATCTGGCTGTTAAAGGCGTGGATAAAAGGGGGGTGATCATTGAAAATACAGGGACGATGCCCGTGTCGGTGCTTGGCGAAATTGTATTTACCGATGGATCTTCCATGCGTTTTCAGCGTACCGCCGAGGTTTGGAAAAAAGGCGAACGAACCATTGTTATTCCGGTCGGGTCCGGCAAAACAGTTCAAAAGGTCTTGCTGGGCGACCGCTTATTGTCCGACACCGTGGAAGATAACAACCGCTGGGAACGAGGTTAAACAGGTACTAACGCAATTCAGGTATAGTTTTTGTTTATAACGTCTTGGATGCTTGCGTGAAAAAGTGTAAACTTGTTCGCCCGGGTTTCCGGTATGTTTTTTCCCGCCTCCAATAGGGTGGGGTAATCCCCTTACTCGCCGCTGACGCTTCAAATTTGAACCTGCCCCCAGGGTTCAGGTATCTCAAAAACGGTGTATTAATGTCGATCCATTCTTTGGTGCGAATAATGCTATACAGGTTTAGGGACAAGGGCGTGATCCAGCACGCATTGGCCCTGCGCCTTTTGGCGCTTGTACTTCTTTTTTCTCCGCTTGGAGCCGTATTGGCACAGCAGCCGGTGGTCTTTCAGGTAAATGGAAAGAACTACCGGGCAGACGTCTTTTGGACGGTAAAACACCACGGTGTGGAGTTCCGCGGAGCTACGATGCACAACCTGAACCGGTCCGACGACAGTGCCTTCGACCTTGCGGTATATTTTAAATTTCGGGACGATTCTATCCCCTCTGACGAAAATATCCTCTGGGGCTTTCGGTTCAACCAGAACGGTGGAATTATTTCCCCTTCAAACAATGAAAAACGCTCGAGAAGTCTGCACCTGTTTCAGCGCTTTGAACTGTCCGGAGGTGGTAATGCCGGGTTGACCATCATCCCGGTTGTGTGGAGACGGACGGCCAGCGGGCAGTTGGAAGTGATTGCCCAGGCCCAGCCCGCAGTTCTGGGGTTTGCCATTGCGGATGTTGCTCCGAAGCCAACGGTTGCAACTGCCCCGGAGGCTACGGCTCCCCAACGTCCGGTGGAAAAGATCCCGGAAAGAAAGCCGGAGCCTCCCCTTACTCCCTTACCCGATGCGATCCCTGAAGATGAATCTACGGCCTTCACGGCAGCCGCTGCGGTTAGAGACTCCACCCAAAAGATCAAAGCCCTGATGGAATTCGTGGATAAGTTTGCTGCAGCAAAACCAAAGTCAGACCTGGTGGGTAAAGCGATCAAGGATATCCCCTTGGGAACGAGTTTGCCGGTGGCAAAAGAGAAAGGGCAAATCTCCTATACCCTTAATTATGCGGTAAATCCGGTGGTGGACACCAGTAGCGTAAAAGGTTGGGACTGGGAACTGACGCCTGCTGAATTCGGCAGATTCAAGCTGACGCTCAGCGACCTGGGCGACACGGTGCATGCAATCCGGATTGCGGATATCGGGAAAAACGCACCGTTCAACCGGCCCCGCGAATTACGGCCTTTTGACAAGATCCGGGTGACCCTGGCCGGAGAGGACCGGGATTCATTTCAGATCCGTCTGGAAGGCGGGACGCCGCCCTTTATCGTATTCCTTTCGGATAAACGGGTGCCCAGAGAGCGGTATGTGCTGGACCGGACAGATACGATCTGGTCAATCAGCAAGTCTTCCTGTCGTTTGTGTAAGACGGGGGCGCATACGCTGGAAGTGTATGACAGCGACTTTAGTACCCTGTTGCTTCGCGCGGAAAGCGCCATCCATATTTACCGGGTGAATTACGTCTATGCGGCATTGTTTGGCGTTGCCGCCGTTTTAATCCTCTTTTTCGCGTATAAACCTCTTTTGAACGCCTGGCGAAGGTTCCTTTATCTCCGGAAACTCCGGCAGATTGAAGCTTGGGAAAAAAGAGACGCGGAAGGAAAATCCGATTATTGAATTAAAGACCCATTACTGATACACTTAAATACACTACTGTGAATCTGGTTATTAAGACCCTCCTTCCGGGAGCATTGTTATTTTGCCTCCTGGGAGCCCCTCTGGATGAACTGATTGGACAAAATTGTTTTGATATCAACCCCGGTTTGTCAAAGATAATTTTGAACCCATCCCCGGACATTTCGTTGCCCAGCTCTGGCGATACAATCTCCATTCCATGTAACAAAACGGTGGCAAATCTGAGCCTTGCCATGAATTTTCAACCCGGAGTGGAAACGTATTTTGAAGATAACGCACCCATTTCAGCCTTTTTGACGTACAGGAGTTCCACCACTATTATTCTGCCCTACGACAAGAGCAACAATACCTTTACACTGCCAAACAGCGCGGGTAATTTAGGCGACGGTTTATACGAATTCAGCATTTCAGCAAATCCCTGTGCGCCACCCAATGGTACCTGCACCAATTGCACGCTTACCTATGCGTTTGTTGTGACGTATAACAAGGATGCCAACCTGTCGGTGGACATTACGACCCAACCCGATCCTGCAGTGCTCACTTGTGTCCCGGGTGATTCCGTCATTCTGACCGGGCAACAAGTGCCAAATAATGGATTCAAAGTGCAATGGGCCGTTTTAATAGATACGGCATATCAGGATATTGCCGGCGCTACCAAAAGTACCTATGTCACTACCACGGCAGGTACCTACCGGTATTCCATGACCGGCCCGGGTGGCTGCTCTGCCAGCAATTTTGTAGCGGTCAATCCACCGCTCCTGCCAACCGTGAAAATAATTCCGGATACCCAGGCCATGCTGGCCTGCTCCCAAAAAATTACCGGTCTGACTGTGGGGAACGCAGGCAGTCCGGGTAATATACAGTATGACTGGTCCGCTTCCGGCACCGGAATTTTGCTCAGTGGGGGTACTACCGCCAGTCCTCTTGTTGCCGCCCCGGGCGTATATACCGTGCAAGTAACCCGGAGCGATAATAGTTGTACCGCCACTGCGAGTGTACAGGTCATTCCGGGCGTGGTTCCAACGGTCAATGTCGAGATCAGCCGGAATCCGGATATCGGAAAACTGGATTGCCGGAATCCAGAGATCAAACTCCAGGCTTCCGCAAGTCTTTCAACGGGAACTTCACCGTTCGAGTTCGTCTGGTCGGATGGGTCAACAGGGGCCGCACTGAAGGCGGATGCCCCGGGCCAATACACTGTGATCGCCACGGCAACGGCGATTGGCTGTAAAGGGGCCGCCTCGGTATTTCTGACCCAGGATATTTCACTGCCGGATATCCGGATTGTCAGCGCACGCGATACTATTTGCGCCGGCGAAAGCATAACGCTCACCGCGCTGACCCAGGAGCCGACCACTTACCTTTGGGATTCCAATACGACGAACAATAATTTTACAGCGATCCCTGAAGCAGACGGAATAAACAGCTATAGCGTTACCGTAACAGCTGAAGACAACGGTTGTACCGGATCTGCCACCAAAATAATTTACCGGGTATTGCCTCCAGAGGTTTTTTGCGCGCAGGATTACCTGACCGTAAATAATGGCGACCAGGCCAGTCTGGACTGTACCACATCGGGGGACCGGATCACCTGGGTGGCCGATGTGAAAAATGTGCGCAATATCCCTGCTTCCGGACAGGGGCCGATACTGGACCAAACATTTGCCTTGACAGATATGCGGGCGCCGGGAAGTGTCGGATTTTCCTTGTATGGCTTGAATGCAGGTTGTGCCAGCGACCGGGTGGATGTCTTCCTGGAAGTTCTCCCGAACAGCAAAACCGGTATTTACCTTCCGGAAATAATCACTCCCAATGGCGATGGCGTGCAGGATTATTGGGGTATTGTGGTGCCGGAAACTGTCCTCAACCCGGATGCATATCGACTTACCCTGTTCAATCGCTATGGCGCCCGGGTGTTCGAAGGCTCGCTGGCGGTGCGGTTTAATGCGAATGATTACCCGGATGGCACGTATTATTATGTGCTTGACCAACCGGATGGAATAAAGATCAACGGCGCCGTGACTATCCTGCGTCGTCCGTGATGCTGAACTGTTTACAGAAAAAAATAATCCACAATGCGCATATACCCATACTTGCCGATTGTCTTGTTTTTGCTGGCTGCTCTGCCGACCCAGGCACAACAGATCCCTTTTCTTAACCACTATACCTGGGATCCGCGCCTGTTTAATCCTGCGGCACAGGGTGTGGATCAGGAAGGTGAAATTGCCGTCGCATACCGTAGCCAGTTTCAGGACCTGGACGCTTCGGTACGACCGAATACCTATCTGCTGCATGCCGATTTATCCCCACTGCTCAACGAGCATATTGGAGTCGCGGCACAATTAATGGGTGATAAAACCCATGTGCTCAACCGCTTTCAATTCAGTGGCTTTTTTGGCTATCACCTGGTCCAAAACCGAAATATTCGTTTTTCGCTTGGCGCTGCCGCCGGTATTCAGGTACACAATTTTGATTTTCAAAATGTGCAGGTCAGCGATGTGCTGGATTTATCCGTATTTAACAGTCAAACCAGTACGACACGCTTTGAAGGTGGCCCGGGAATGGCCTTCGCATACCGGACTGCAAATGGCTCTTTGTTTGCCATAGACGCTGCAGCAACCCAACTGTTCAGCAGCGATATCCAGATTAGCGGAACCGGGAATGCCAGTCAACAAGGTGCGATTTACGATCTCATACCACATATTTTGATAAACACCCGGTATCGCTACCAGGGCAGCGGTTTTGCTATAGAGCCGAACATCGCTTTTCGGGCGCTTTCCGGCGACAGACCGCTGAAAGCTGGTGTCTTCGATCTGAACCTGAATGCTTTTTTATTGAAAAACGACCGTTTGATGCTTGGTGCAGGCATGCGTACGGACCAGGGCGGACTGCATTTTCAACTTGGCCTGATACCAACCAATGCGCTTCGCCTTACCGTATCTGCTGAACTACACCGGGCTCTCGGACCAAGTTATGAAATTGGCGTTTGTTACGCCCTCGGTAAAACACCAGTGGGGGAGGAGCCCTTAAATAATGCACCTGCGGTTCCAACCAATACGACGCAAAATCTGGTCCAGGATGCATACGACGCTATTCAGGCCGTAGTGCAAGAACTGGAACCACAGTTTGCAGCGGTGCGCGACCGGCAAAATACAGCGGCTTCGGTCATTCGTGCCGGGGCGGGAGCTCCGCTACGCCGGCAACAGCTGGCTGCGGCGGACAGTTGTGCTCAGGTGTTGGCTCAAACGGAGACTGCGCTCAGCATATTGCAACAGTCGGCAGGCGTCATCGATGTGAAGCGTCGTAAGGCCGAACAGGCGGTACGCGATGCATCCAATCAGGGGGCACTTATCACACCGGGCACCCAGGCAACTATGCGGGCTATTGACGAACGGAACGCCGGGGTAAATGGCCAACTCAAAGAACTGCAGGACAGGCAACAAGCCCTGCAACAGCAGTGTT
>CAYVDV010000165.1:0-10390 GCA_964450465.1 uncultured Saprospiraceae bacterium | reverse complement strand
ATAAAACCGGAAATAGCCATGCCCAAAGCCATGGCGGGGTTAAAGGTCGCGCTGCAAACGCTTCCAAAGGCCAGTCCGCCCGCCAGCGCCGCCATACCGACCGCTATTCCCGGAAAACCGGAACGGTAGCCGGATTTCTGACCTGAAACCTGAAGGTAAACAAAACTCAGTAGAAAAGCCCCCAATGCCTCGGCAAAGACAGCGCATAGGGAGTCGTAACTTTGGGGCACAATCTCTGCGGTGCCATTGCAACGCATCAGAAAAGCCGACGGGAAGGCCGCGATTCCACCTCCAAGCAGCTGTGCAAGCAGGTAGTAGGGGAAGTCCCAGCGCTCCAGATCGCCCCGGACAAGTGCCGCCACGGAAACTGCGGGGTTAAAATGGGCGCCGGAGACGGCGGCGCCGGCAAAGACGAGGGCGGTGAGCGTCACGCCATAGGCAAGCGGCATAGCACTTCCGGCATTATTACTGGAAGCCAGGAGAATAAACAGTGTCAGCAGGAATGTTCCCACTCCTTCCATGAGGTATTTCTTCATATACAGTTATTTTTGCTCCGCCGGCAGCAGCAACCAATCCGGGCCTTTCCGGCAGTCCGCATTTCATCACCGCCAAAAGTATTGAAAAATCGTATGCGCGTCCCGTTCCTTTTATTGCCCTTATTCGTTTTTGCCATGACCGTTTCCGTTGAATCTGCCGCACAGCAACAATTGCTCACCCCGGAGTTGCTCTGGAAAGTGGGTCGTGTATCGCTCGAATGCGTTTCTCCGGATGGCAATTTTGCCGTTTATGGTGTACAGCGATATAATGTAGCCAAAAACAGCAGTACCCGTGTGCTGTATCTGGTTGATCTCCAATCGCAGGCAACACGGCCGATTTCCGACCCGGAAGGCAGCGCTTCTGATGCCGAGTTTCATCCCGACGGCCAGCGCATAGGATTCATCAGCAACGGAAAAATGTGCGAAGTGCCGCGTAGTGGCGCTCCGATGCGCATTGTAACCGATTTTGAGATCAACGGCTTTCACTACGCTCCGGATGGCCAGCATCTGCTTTTTACCCAGGATGTAAAATTTGACCAGACGGCTGCCGAAAAATACCCCGATCTCCCGCAGGTAAGCGGCCGGGTCATCGACGGCTTGTTTTACCGGCACTGGAAAGCCTGGCATGATTACAAATACTCCAATGTTTTTTATATCCGCTATCAGGATGGGAAAATCCAGGGCAGCCCGGTTAACATCATGAATGAACCTTATGACAGCCCTTTACGCCCAATGGGCGGCATGGAACAGATTACCTGGAGTCCCGATAGCCGTTTTATCGCATACGCCTGTCGGAAACTCAATGGTACCGCAGAAACACAGAGTACGAATGCGGATATTTATCTCTACGAACTGGTTACCGGCCAAACCCGCAACCTTACCGAAGGGATGAACGGCTATGATATTGACCCGGTTTTCTCGCCGGATGGCCGGTATTTAGCCTGGACAAGTATGGAAAAAGCCGGCTATGAAGCCGACCGAACCAGGCTTATGCTGCGGGACATGCGTTCCGGCCAAATCAGCGAACTGCCCCAAAACTGGAAGTTCGAGGCAAATCACCCCCGTTGGTCAGCGGATGGCCAGTCGCTGTATTTCCTGAGTTCCAGGGATTATACTTATCAGTTGTTCGAAATTGGGCTGTCCGACCGGAAAATCCGGCAGATAACCCAGGGGCAGCATGACTATACCAATTTCGCCGTGGCGGCAGATCGCCTGGTCGCCAGCCGGGTCTCCTTTACTACGCCGGCCGAGGTATTTCTGGTCAATGCGAAAACCGGCAACGCCCAACCGCTTAGCTCGGTTACTGCCGATCCCTGGAATACGATTGCTCCGGCAAAAGTGGAGCGTCGTAATGTCAAGACTGTCGATGGCAAGGATATGAATGTCTGGGTGCTGCTGCCTCCGGATTTTGATGCGAAGAAGAAGTATCCGGCCCTTTTATACTGCCAGGGCGGACCTCAGTCGGCGCTCAGCCAGTTTTTCTCTTACCGTTGGAATTTGCAGCTCATGGCTTCCCAGGGTTATGTGATCATAGCCCCTTGCCGGCGGGGCATGCCGGGCGGCCCTTATGGCCAGGAGTGGAATGCCGCCATTAGTGAAGATTGGGGCGGCATGGCCATGCAGGATCTGCTGGCCGCGTCAGATGCTCTGGCAAAAGAACCTTTTATCGACGCCGGACGAATGGGGGCTGTCGGCGCCAGTTTTGGCGGCTACTCGGTATATTGGCTTGCCGGCAACCACAACAAGCGTTTCAAGGCTTTTATAGCCCACTGCGGCATGTTCAATACCACGAGCTGGTATGGTACGACGGAAGAGGTTTGGTTTGCCGATTATGACCTCGGCGGTCCGTACTGGGAAAAAACAAACGACGCTTCCTGGACAAAATTCAGCCCCCATCTCTTTGTTCAAAACTGGGATACTCCGATCCTGGTCATGCACAATGAACTGGATTTCCGGGTGCCTTTTTCCGAGGGTATGCAGGCCTTTCAGGCTGCACAGCTGCGCGGCATTCCTTCCCGGCTTGTCTGTTTTCCCGATGAAGGCCATTGGATGTCAAAGCCGCAAAACAGTCTGATGTGGCAACGGGAATATTTTAGCTGGCTGGAAAAGTACCTCAAATAAAGAAAGAGCCCTCATCCAGCATTGCGCGGATAGAGGGCCATCCCAAAAACCGATTACATCTTTATACAGACAGGCGATTTGATCCAAATCGTCTGGTATGTGGCTTATTCAGCAGAACACAGCATAACAAAAATGATGCCGCAGATGAGTGCGCCGGCTGCGGCGCGGGGGGAGAGTAAAGTCCGAAGTGCTCAGGGATTAAAACTGTCGTTTCCGACCCAAAGAACTGACACAAAAGTAGGTTATCCGGCGGGGTCTGAAATACCATTCACTGGGTAATTGTCCGAACTGTCCTAGCCCCGCCGGGTGGAAAATCGCACTTCCGAATGGTGGAGCAATGAGAAAAATGAATTTTTAACTATTTGATTTCCAGTTCCTTTTCCAGTGTGTCGAATCGTTCGGTCATAGATTGGAATACCTCGTCGAAGTGGCTGATCTGCTTGGCTTCATTAGCCAGCAAAGCATCTAAATCTGCAAAATTGTCGTTGATCCGGCTTTTTATGATACGGACATAAGCCGTCAGCTTATGGCGGAGCGCTTCCTCCATTCGTTGGCGTCCTGCTTCAATTTGCTCAAAATAGCCTTTGGTGATCTTCCGTCGCTGCATTCCGGCGCTGATGCCGGCAAAAAGCAATCCGATGCCGGTGAGTACGCCACCGGTGATATCAAATACGGCGGTATGGGTGACGGCGGCCAGGATCAGGCCAATCACGGCCATCCCGCTGCCGGCGGCGATGTTGGGCGATATGTTTGCCGTATCAGGAAACAGTTTGGCATCGGTAAAACTTTCCGAGCGGCTCATGAACCGCCCAAAGGCTTCCTGGAGGTCCCGGAGCACCGCTGCGCGTTTATCGGAGATGTCCTCGAAAATATAGGAGTCGCTTTTAACTACGGTATTTGTGCTGCTTTTGATCTTGAGATCGATCATTTTGGCCATTTGTTGCACACTATCAGCCAAATCGACCACGCCGTCGCTGAGCTTGGCCTGGAGCTCGGCCTGGAGGTTCACTTCCAGTTTTTTGGCAAGTTCGTCCAGCCATTCTTTGATCGAACCTTGTTTGCTGAAAATACCCAGGAAAGACCGGCGCAGCATGGCCGGGAAAGAGAGACCGTTGTCCAGATCGCGGCCTATTTGTTTGGTGACGCGCTCGTAACCGTTGAGGAGGTTTTCGATCAATACGTTGCTTTGATGATTCGACTTGGCCTCCTGATGGTCCAGAGTTTGTTGCACATCGCTGCGGAAGGCAAGGTCTGCTTTATACTGTTCGGCGCGGGTATCCAGGTCCTGGCGGATGCGTGCCAGAATATTGCGAGAGGTATGGAGGTTGTTTTGGAGTTTGAGCGCTGCGCCGCGCCCTCCGGTCACATGGCTACGGATATAGTCGCGGACGGCAGAAAAACCGCTTTCATCAAAACGGCCTTCTTCCTCCGCTTTGGCGCTGGTTGTAAAAATTATGGGTTCCTGCAGGCCTTTTTTGCGGGCGAAATCATACAACCCGCGTTCATTGACCCCCAAGTCCGCTTCGCTTAGGAGATCCTTTTGTTGCAGTATGAAAATGATCTTCTTGTGCCAGTCGCTGTGGATAAAGTCGAAAAAATCCCAGGCTGATTGCCGGTAGGGGTTTTTGGCCTCAAAAACAAAAATGACCAGATCGCTTGCCGGCACAAAGCCTTCGGTGATATCCTGGTGGCGTTCCACGATGGAATTGGTACCGGGAGTATCCACGATCGCTATATCGCGGAGGATATCGACAGGAAGGAATATCTTTTTCAGATAGGGGTTTACGACGACTGTTTCATCTTGTTCGCCATAGAGGATCTGCTGGATGGTATCGGTCATGGGCTGAGGAGCCACGGCACAGATTGGTCGTCCTGCATCCAGCAGCGCATTGACGAAGCTGCTTTTACCCGCTTTTACTTCGCCTACAATGACAAACATATAAGGCTCGGACATGCGGTTGCGGAGTTCGCCGACGGTGGCGGCAAGTTCTTTGTGGCCGATTTCCTGGACAAACCGGTGCAGGTCCTTAACAGCGTCTTCCACCTGGACGCGCAATGCCTGGGTACGCTGGTTGAGCATCATGTCAGATCTGGATTGCGGAGTGATTTTTGAATAATTTCGCTTGCTTGCCTGCCGCAGCAAAAAAGCAGGTCGAGGGCTGCAAGATCGGGTAAAAATCCGTGCCGTTCCATAAAAACCTGCGGATATGGTTCGGGATGAAACCAATAGGGCAGGGTAGTGGCCTTTGGTGAAACGGCATCGCGAAAATCAGTATTACCTATCTGCCCCGCGGGTACATACGATGTTGTAAACCGGATTTCGCCCTCCCAACCGATCTGCTTCAGGCAAAAATGCAGGATATCGAGGTTAAGGTCGAATAAAAAAGTATAGGATTTTTGGTAGAAGGCCTGAATATCCGCTTCGTAGTGCTCAAAATACGGAGCATTGCCGTATGCTGTGGCGATGCTGCGCCAATGCACTTGTTGCCAGGCTTCGCCCGTGGCGATGCGGACATCCCGGATCGGGGTTTGCTGGTGCTTCCCTTTTAGCAGTGGTATGCTGAGCCGCTGCAAGCCGTTCGGGCCCGCCAGGTGGCAGCGATTGCGATAACTCCCTTTTTGATAGTTTTCACAGGCTTCCAGCTGCAGCACTGCACTGTGTCCGGCGAGCGACAGCCAGGATACGGGAGGCCAGTAATTAAGTTCAAGCAAACTATTCATATCCGGGTCGGCGCTTAATCAACACAGCGAAATACTGCCTTCACGGTAAATCCTTGCTTTTTTAGGAGCCTGAGCATTCCTTTTTCGCCGGCCAGATGCCCTGCGCCGACGGCGCAAAACAAACTTTTTTCGCGTGCAATTGCTGCGAAGCGTTGGGCCATCAGTTTGTTTCGCTCGAAAAGCAGGATCTTTCGCAGGCTTTTGGCATCCCGTTTGGCCGTCTTGTAGAGCTGTTGCAGATCGCCGCTGCGATACCAGCGCAGCATTTTTTTTAAGCGGCGCTTTTGCCTGGGATAGTTTTTCAGGAGCCAGTTGAGCCCTTTCAGATGTTGTTCAAAGGAAATACTTTTAAGCGTTTGCAGTTGCTCCGCAAAGGTTTCCACCCCGGTAGTTGTTTTTTGAAGCTTGCGGGCGTATTCCCATAGTGTTTCATCGAGGGAGCCGCCGGCTTCATCGGCCAAAAGGGCGTTGGTAAGCGCAAGCGTGACAGCCATCGGGTGCATATTCCGAAGGTTTTCTGCAGGAATACCGAGTTTTTTACGGCAATAAAACTGCAGGTTCTTCCAGGCGCCGGGTTTGAGCAACTGATCCAGGGTCTGGCCTGCCGGTAGTTTCAGCACCTGGGCGATAGCAGCAGGATCGGTCTCGGAAAAGTCAAATTCCGTCGCAAAAATCTCGCAGTGTTCGACACAACGTTTGGCGGGCTCCAGCCATTCAAAGGCCCGCAGGTCGCGTACATGCATGGTGCCGAACAGATAAGACTCCGGGCCGCCGTCTTTCGGTGCAATACGCCAAAGAAGAGAATTTTTCATAGATGATCGGGCCAGACTACCGCGGGGCTGTGCCGGCTGAACGGCATGGGATGCGTTCCCATTGCTCAGCGTTCCGGTCCCAGCGTTCCACCCTGAGCAGGAGGAGTCCGGCAGAGTCAGGGTTGGTCAGGCAACTGCAAAGGTAAGATGCAATTTGTTGATGTGTACGGCGACTGTTGTATGCAGGCACATGAATATCCGCCATCGCCCAGTCATCGATCAACAGATTATGGCCTTTGTTGTAGGAAAACGCGCTCCAGAGGGCTTCCATATCGGGACATGGTGCCCCGCTATCACTGTAGAAACTGACTTCCGTTTGTGTATTGCTGTACATTTTCCACGAAAGCGCTTCGTCCCAGTGATGAAAAATATTAAACACCGGCATTATCCAGGCCAGCAGCAGCACAGTTAATGCAGGAATATGGCGCCTGGCAGGGGTGTTTTTTGGGCCCGGCTCGTCTCTGAAAAGCACCCATACCATGGCAGCCATGGCAAGATTCCAGGGGATGACTACCTGGTTCCAGTTCAATCCAAGCGGGCTCAGCGCCAGCCCAATGAACAGGTGGAAAAGTACCACGGTCCAGCGGGTAAACGCCCGGCTTGGGCCCCAGATCAATCCCGGCGCAAACAGCAGCTCCAGCACTGCCACACCATAGCCGGCTTCCGGATAGGCCCCCAGCGTTTTTGTCCAAGTGAATGCTTCGCAAAACCAGGGGAAATTGTCCACTGCGAAGTAGGGGGTGATCTTATTCAGTCCGCCCCAGGCATATACAGCCGCCACAAGCCACTGCAAATAGCGGAAGCTATCCTTTTCACGGCCTGGTCTGAAAAGGATCAGGACCAGGCTAAGCAAATAAAAATATAACCAGGGTTGCAGCCGGTTGAGGTCGGCAAAAATCATCCAGCTTATTATCGCAAGCAGTGCGCCCAGTGCCGTTCGGTTTTGGGGCGCTATGAACGACCAAAGGGTAAAAACAGCGAACAGGGTCAGGCTGGCGATCTCCGTTCCCGGACTGGTCAATAAAGGGAGCTCAAGCAGCGGAAAAAAGGGGAAGCTTCGCCCGGCTTCCTGGTACCATAAGGGCCAGGAGAGCAAGATGTGAGCCACAAGGGCCGGAAGGATAATCCGAATTATGCTGCGATCTGTCATCGCATTTTTAGTTAGTGGAGGCGCCGGACGAACAACTCACCCTGAAACACGCCATAGCGCTCCATGGCCTTGGAAAAGTTATCAGCTTTGGTATTGGCGGCGGATTCCGTTGCGTACACCTCCCCTATGAGTACAATATAGCCGGCACCATCGCCCAGGCATTGTTTTGGAATTACATCTGCCGCTACGCCTTTTCTGCGGAGTGCTGCTGCCCGCTCGCTGGCAAAAGTCTGATTGGCATACGAGTTATCCTCGATAACCCAGCCTTTTTGATTGCGGTAAAGGGTGCATGGATCCGCTGACGCAGCCGGGCTTTCTTCTGTATCGCCCGATAAGTTGATCGTGGGTACATCTTCCTGATCGTTTGTGCCGGAGAGATCGATGGTCTGGATTTCGGGCTCCGGCCGGGGGGGCGTTGCCGGTTCCGGATATTGTTTGGGAATGCCGCGCGGGTCACGTGCCGGAGCGGCGTCGCCTTCATACAGGTAGCCGTATTGGTCCTCGGGATTAGTCTCAGGGTATTCCACTACATCCCGGACATCATCTTCCCGGATGGTCAGGACCCGGTAAATCAGGGGTGTCATGGTTGCCAGGGCGAGTAAAAACAGCCATTTCTGGATGCTGTGGCCGTGCATGTAGCGATTAAAAGAAGGGTCAGACCGGTTTGCGGCGTTTTGGGCAGAGCCGCGCAGAAATTTCCGGAACGGATCGATCATCAGGTATCGGACCGGTTGCCAGATCTTGTTCCATGCCTGGGTAAAAGTATCCGGCATCGAACCGTATTGAGTGATGGTTCGCACGTTTTGCGACATGGCCTGGTACCAGTCTTTCCGGGTCACCCACTGTACCATGCGCCGGTCCTTGCCATATATGCCTAACCGGGAAGGCGTGACCAATACCCGGATCTCACCGCGATCCGGAACCAGGGCCAGCCCGAAACCATTATAAACACATTGGTTTTTTAGTTCCTGCAGATAGGGGTCTGTCGGTGCAGGAAAAACATCATCCGCCAAGGCGATCCATTGCTCATCGGCAAAATACTGTTTGAACTGCTCGATTGCATAAATATAACGGTATTTTTTCCAGTTGAGCATAGAATAGTACCAGGCAAAGAAGCCGGTAATACCCATGCCCAGAATAAAACCAAGATTGCCGGTCCACTGCAGGCTGACCAGCCAGGGGAAGCGCAGGGAATAAGCAATGGCATAGGCTCCGGCGGCAACCATGGCGCCGAAGGCCAGGCAATCCCAGATAAAATAAAGGGTGTTGCGGGTATATTTTACTTCATCGGCTTTGTCTGCAGAAGTAGCTTCGTAGGTACAAACAAATGGGGTTCCATCTTCTTTCTGAAAAGATACCATCCCGTCTGCGATAATACCACCGGCGCCCAGGTTGTCCAGGTTGGTTTGGACGGACTCCGGCCGGTACTCATAGCGGTATTTGTAAAACTCCTTGAGAAAGGGCAAGAAAGTCTTTTTGATATCATTTTCGGAGCGCATCAGACCTTTTTATTCATTTGATACTCTGCCTTACGGGCATCGTTTTGCCGTTGCCGGATAATGTCGATGTAGCTGCGGGCCTTTTTATTGCCGTAGCTGGTCCAGGCTTTTTGTGCCCATTCGAGCGCTACATCCAGGTTGCCTTTAACTTCCGCCATCACAGCCATATTATAGGCGGCACGGCCGGCGGCCTTGGTATTTCCCGTTGTGGTGGCTTCAATTCTTTTCCAGATTTCGGCGGCCCGGTCCCAGTTGCCGGCCTGAGCGAAGCGGGCAGCCTGTTGCATTTGCGTCTTATATCCTTTCGCCTTGGTATAGTACTGCCGTTGTACCTGAATATAAACGGGTGCTATGCGCATGCCGTATTCCTGGCCTACGACAAAAGCCACTTTCCGGGTCACAGATACCTGTGAAGGCAGGCTGGATACGGCTGCCCGTTCGGTGCTGCCGGTAGCGTTGTTTTCCAGGTAATCATCCGTTACGGCTTCGTCAAAAATGATCTTGGCTTGGGGGTCGTAAAATCGCCATCCCATGTGTACACCGGTGCGCATTTGGGCCTGATAGTCAATGATTGTCGTGGTCGAGCCGTCCTTGTTCTTCTTTTTGTGTTGCCGTTGCTGGCTGGTGGTGCTGTTATCGGAATCAAAGGATTCAATGGCAACCACGGCATCTGCCGAAAAATCAGCGCAAATGCGTTCTATCTCCGACCAGGGCAGGGGCGTGGGCATGCTTGCGCCCGCTTTTGTCCCGGTCATTTCAATACCGGTACTGATCACCCGGAATCTGGGAGTCCGTTGCAGGGCGTTCGTCAAGCCTTTGACCGCCTCTTCCCGGCTTTGCCGGTCCTGTCCGATCGCCTCTCCGGTGAACAGTCCTTCCAGGACATTCAGCCAGCCGTTGGAGGGCTTACTGCGATCAACCACAGCGATTTTGGTAATATGATCGGGAACCTTGAATTGGGCAGGTTGTAACACCGTGAGGCTGGTCGATTTCATGCATCCGGACAACAGGCTCCACGTCAGGATGGACCACAGCATTGTTTTCAACAGGATCTTGCTTGGCATATTATTTTTTTGAGAAGGTGAACTGCCGTCTGCAAAATTCGAAGATTTTGGCGAATAAACGAATTTGCCTTGCGGTTGTTTAGTTGTCGATTTTGTATGACTACTATTCCTGATTCCACGTTGCAGTCCGAACCGTACGATATTATTTTTGCGGGCGCGGGTCTTTCTGGTCTTACGATGGCCTTGGAGTTGAGCCGCCGGCCCGCATTCAGGGACAAGCGTATCCTGCTGATCGACCGCGATTCAAAGCAGCAAAACGACCGGACCTGGTGCTTCTGGGCGACCGATACGGAGCCGCTACCTCCGGTCGTGCATAAAATCTGGAAGGACTGCCTGTTTTTCGCACCGGGTTTTGAATGCAAAATGGCGATTGCGCCGTATCGCTATCATATGATTCGGGGCATCGATTTTTACCGCTGGGCCTGGAGCGAGCTGGAAAAGAATCCCAGGGTGCATCGGTTGCAGGCCCGCATCACCAACATTGATG
>CAYVDV010000164.1:0-10421 GCA_964450465.1 uncultured Saprospiraceae bacterium | reverse complement strand
ATATCCCAGCGCCACCCAAAAGAGCAGGCGACTTTGAGCAAAGGGAACGGTAAAGTCCTGACGGGTAAAAATGCTCCAGGCATAACTTCCTGAAAGTGCCAACAACCAGAATGCCCAAAGTATAAATGCAAGCGCCGGATGTTTTTTCCGCGCAATCCAGGTGACCGGCAACAACACTCCGCTCAGCGCAAGCAGGACCGGTTGTATCCGGAAATAATCCAGAATACCGTGCTCGAGGGCTTCACCCCCTGAAGCAGCGCCAGTGGTAAGCCGGAGGAAATTCCCAGGCAAGCCCGCTGAATAAAGGTAAACGGCAAAGGCGCCCGCAGCCAGAACAACGGCAAGCAGCGCCAGTGCCTTCCGGGGAGAAGCCATTGTTATCATCCGGCGCTTGTTGCTTTCCGGAGCTGCAGGGGTTAATGCGATTAGCGCCAGCCAAATTGCGCTCATCGGGTAAAAGGATTGCTTACACAACAGCGCTGCCACAATACTGATTCCGGACAGGATTGCTGCCCGCCGCCCGGAAAAGTTTGTCCAGAGCCAGATCGAGAGTACGCTGAACAGGATACCGTCTACGGTATGCCAGGATGCCGCCGGATAGCAATGTACGGACACTACAAAAGCAAATACAGCCAGGCGCCAGCGCCGCTTGCCCTGTTCCAGCACGGCTGCACCCAGAAAAGAATACAGTGCGATTTTCAGCAAAAAAGACCAGCGCTCGCCCAGAATCGCCCATTGTGCCGGAAGTATTTTAAGTTCCAGCAGCCGAAGCCACACCGGAAGCGGCGGACGCACATAAACGACATCGGCATAGAGCGTTTTGCCGCATTGGACCTGCCAGGCCAACCCGGTCAGGAAGCCGCCATCTGTTTCATTGATGCCGTAAGGGGCATAATACAGTCCGTAGCCAATCAGCAACATGCCGAAAAGCACCTTCCAGACATTGGCTTCCGTTGCCCGCTTCTTTACAAGGCTAAAGTCCATGCTTATTGCTGTACTTGCTCTTCCGCCTGCAACAAGCGTTCCTTCAAAAGGGAGTGAAATTTTTCTTCGCCAAAGGTCCCTGGGTCAATTCGGCCCATGCGGCCGGCCGAACAGGCGTCCTTGCTCAGGTAGATCTTGCCGCCGTAATACCAAACGAGTTCGTCCAGTTGCCGGACCAGAGCTAAAATGCTGCGGGTCCTGGGAAAATCCAGGGCGAGCGAATAGCCGCGAATTGGAAAGGAATGCACGGCTTCCGGCGGGCGCTCGCCATGGCGTTTCAATACGCTGAGAAAAGGCAGGTCCCGGCTCAGATGTATCGCCTCCAGTATATGGCGGATCCCCGCGCGACTGTTTTCCTCCGGCAAACAAAACTGGTATTGGATGAATCCGCGCCAGCCATACAGGCGGTTCCAGTTCTGAATCCGGTCCAGGGGGTAAAAATACCGGTCGATCCCCACCAGGGTCTCCCCTGTCTTCGCTTTGGAGAACAAAATGTGGTTGTGTGCCCGGATAGAAAGCCGGTTAAGCAGCCAGGACGGGGCATAAAACGGCACATTTTTAAGTTTCTCCCGGGGATAGCGCAGTGTTTGCCCCGGGGTTTCCGCTTCTGCATGGGCGGCAAAATACACGACGCCCCGGCCCAAGGCCTCGCCGGAACTCAAGCAATCGACCCAGCCGGCGGCATACGGCCACTCCCGATGGGTTTCAAAGGCGTTAAACAGATCGTCCAGATGTTCTGCCCGCACAGCCATTTGGCGCATATTCAAACTGGAAATGGCCATAAGCCGGAATTTGGCGGCGATAATCACACCCGTCCAGCCCATGCCGCCACAGGTTTCCCAAAACAGGCCGGGGTTCTCCTCTCTGGAGCACAGCACAGTTGAGCCATCGCCACGCAAGAGTTCAAATGAAATCAACCAGTTGGAAAAACAGCCTTTTTCGGGGTGGTTTTTTCCATGCACGTCGCTGGCGATGGCGCCGCCGACGGTAATGTTTTTTATACCCGGAGTCACATGGAAAAACCAGCCGGCAGGTACACAGTGTTCGAGAATATCCGACAGCAACATGCCGGCTTCACAGTGAATAATGCCATTTTCCGGATCAAAGCCCAGCAAGCGGTTCAGGCGGAGCGTAGATACGATGTGTGACCCAAGCGCCGCATCGCCGTAACATTTCCCATTCCCGCGCGCAATCAGCCGGGTCTGGGCCTGTACTACGCGCATAAGCTCTTCCCTGCTCTCCGGATAAACAAGCTGCGCTTTTGTTTTGGGGTAGTTTCCCCAATTGGCTACGGTGCTCAATGCTGCTTCCATACTACTTATTGACAATGGTTCAGGATGCCGTTACACAACTGCCTGATCAGGTTGGTGTCGGCAACCGCAAAATAGTTGAACGGGTTTTGGGAGGAGTGAAGCACATAAACCGGCAAACCGGAGATTTGCTGTGCACGGAGGGGCCCTAGATCTTCCGGCGTATCCGGAGGTTTCAGGTGGAAGATCCGGAGTGTCAGCTGTTTGCCGGGCCGCATTTCAAGATAAATGGTGCAGGACAACAACTCCTGCTCTCTGACCTCATCAAAAGCATCGGCAAACGGACTGCCATTCATCTTTTTTAAAAGTGCCAGCCAGGTCTGCATCGAATCATTGGAAATGCCGGGAGGACAGGTGGATGAAAACCAACGCCTCAGCGAATCGTTTCGCAGCCAATAGACGGGTTGGGTGTCAGGGAGGAACAAGCCTATTTTTCGAATGGCTTCCGGATCAAAGCCTGCGATGGTTTTTATCCGGAAGTCATCCAGGCTGCGTTGAAACGCCGAGTGCAAAAGTCCGGGCACCTGATAGATACCCGCATGGTGCGGAAGCCGTATAAAGGAGACTGGGATTCCATTGCGTATCTGTTCCGCGCCAATTTCCAGGTGTTCTACCTGCTTATCTCCTTCAAAAAAAGAGACCAGGATGTAGTGTTCCGGATAAAGGCCAAGCGTGTCGGGTCTGCC
This sequence comes from uncultured Saprospiraceae bacterium, assembly GCA_964450465.1. GTDB lineage: Bacteria > Bacteroidota > Bacteroidia > Chitinophagales > Saprospiraceae > M3007. Next base: position 7,441 of record CAYVDV010000164.1, on the reverse strand, counting down.
GGTTTTTACAGCCAGAAAGGAGTCTGTCCCGGCCAGCAGGCTGAGCATGGATTGTACCGCTTCCGTGTTTACAACCGCCGTGCGCCCCCCTTGTTCAGCGACCCAGCGGTTGTCAACCCGTTCAAAAACAAGATCGGCATGCTGAGGGACTGCAATGGCAAACCGGGTCAGCGCATTTATTTCGATCCGGAGTAGTTTGGTCTGGAAAAAGGAGCGGTACCGGACTGGCAAGTTCCGTGCGATTAGTCCAAGCACCAAAACGCCAAGAAATAAAAGGACCAGGTGTTTATTTTTCATGGCACTGTAGTACGGTTTTGCCCGCAGCGTTTTTCCCGGGTCGCCCAAAGATAGGCCTAGCGGTTGGTGAAAAGACAAAAGAAATAGTACCTTTATTGCGAACAAAATCAAAACGAAATGGAATTTAATTGGATCGCACTTGTTGGTGCAGCGCTGATCCCAATGATCGTTGGCGCAATCTGGTACAACCCTAAAGTTTTCGGAACGGTCTGGATGAAAGCCAGCGGTGTCACGGAGGACATGATGAAAGGCACCAACATGGCTGCTATTTTCGGGGTTTCTTTAATCCTGAGCGTGCTATTGGCACTTCAGATCATTACGGTAGTCATCCACCAGGCCCATCTTTATTCTATTTTGGCCGACGAGCCGGGCATGGCAGATCCCCAATCGGAAGTAAGTCTGATGCTAAAGGGCTTTATGGAGAAATACGGACTAATGTTCCGCACCTTCAAACATGGCGTATTTCACGGCGTTCTTGCCGGTATCTTTTTTGCGCTTCCGGTGCTGGGTATAAATGCCTTGTTCGAGCGCAAAGGGTTCAAATACATCGCCATTAACGCCGGGTACTGGATCCTTACCCTTGCGCTCATGGGCGGAGTTATTTGCGCATACCTGTAAATCAACCGGATTATCTACCTTTGCCGCCCCTTAGCGCCGATCTGAAAACCTCGACACATTGAAAACCTGCGTTTTGCAGGACAAGGGAGGTTTTCAGATCGGCTCTCATATAAGCAGGCGTGTAAACATGATTTTCCCTCCCGGAACAAAAATTACCATTACCGGCGACCTGGGCAGCGGCAAGAGCGCAGTCTCCAGGATCCTTTGCGATCGTACCGGATTTGAATATGTGTCCACCGGACGCATTCAACGTCAATTGGCCATGGACATGGGAATTGACACCCTGGAAATGAACCGGCTGGCAGATACGGATCCTTCCATTGACCAGAAAATTGACGGAATATTCGTCGGGCTGGGCAATGATCCGGGCCGGTATGTGGTGGACAGCCGCATGGCCTGGTTTTTTCTGCCCGGGTCTTTCAAAGTGTATCTGCAGGCAGATATCCGCGTGGCAGCCGCGCGGATACTCAGTGATCCTGAACGAAACAGCGAGCAATACGCGACGGTGGAAGAGGCCATACAAAAGATTCAGGCCCGCAAGCAAAGCGAAAATGAACGCTTCCTGACCAAATACGGCGCCGATTGCGCGGACCTGGATAATTTTGACCTTGTCGTCAATACCTCCAATCGGCGGCCGGAAGACGTGTACGCCCTGATCATTAAGGGGCTGGAATCCAGGATCAATGGACAGGATTTCCCAAAATACATCTAAAAGCCAACTAAATCATCCTTTGGATGTTTAACCCCGTAATTCCCCTTCCCAACTGATATTGATGCACTATGGCGATAATTTCAATTAATCTTCAGGATGGCACCGTTGCTAAGGAACAGGACGTAATTATCGGAATTGACCTGGGCACCACCAACAGTCTGGTTGCCTGCATGAAAGATCAAAACCCGGTATGTGTCAAAAATGCAAGCGGGACCAGTACGCTGTTTCCCTCTGTGGTGCATTTTGCAGAAGATGGCTCCATACTTGTTGGCGATGCGGCAAAAGACAAACTCATTACTGATCCCGCCAACACCATCTATTCCGTTAAGCGTTTGATGGGCAAGTCCTACAAGGACGTCGAAGGGCTGCAGGGCTTTTTTGGGTATAAAATCCTGAATGACGACGCGGAGGCTCTGGTTAAGGTCCGGGTAAAAGACCGGTATTTCACCCCTATCGAATTGAGCGCACAGATCTTGCGCGAACTCAAGGCGCGTATCGAGTCGGATTTAAGAGCCACTGTCAGCCGGGCAGTTATTACAGTTCCAGCCTACTTCAACGACAACCAGCGCCAGGCGACCCGCGATGCCGGGAGACTCGCAGGCCTGGATGTACTCCGCATTGTCAACGAACCCACGGCAGCCGCGCTGGCGTATGGCATTGGGCTTGATCCGGCGCAATCGGAAATTATCGCAGTGTATGACCTCGGAGGTGGAACATTTGATATTTCCATCCTTCAAATTCAGGACGGCATATTTGAAGTACTCGCTACCAATGGCGACACCTTTTTGGGTGGAGATGATTTCGACCACCTTATAATATCTTTCTTTTGTGATCAATTAAAAATTGATGAGAAAACTTTGGCTGAGGAAAAATCTCTCGGCCAGGAAATGCGCCTGACGGCGGAACGGGCGAAAAAAACGCTATCGGAGCAGGACGCTTTCGAGGGCCAGGTAGCCGGGCGGGCAGTGCATATTTCGCGCTCCGAGTTTGAACAACTCATTTTCCCCCTGTTGGAACGCACACTGGACTGCTGTAAAAATGCGCTCCGGGATGCCGGACTGAAACCGACGCAAGTGGACAAAGTAGTCATGGTGGGCGGCAGCACCCGGGTGCCAGCCGTAAAATCATCGGTCGCTGCCCTGTTCGGGAAACCGGTCTATGACAGCGTGAACCCGGATGAAGTAGTGGCGCTGGGCGCTGCCATTCAGGCGGATATCCTGGCGGGAAACCAGAAGGGCTTGCTCTTGCTCGATGTTACCCCTTTGTCGCTTGGAATTGAGACCGTAGGCGGTTTGATGGATACTATCATCCCGCGCAACTCCAAAGTCCCGATAAAAGCCGGGCGTCAATATACAACCAGTGTGGACGGCCAGAAAAACCTGAAGATCGCTGTATATCAGGGCGAACGGGACCTCGTGGAGCATAATCGCAAACTGGGCGAGTTTATCCTGCGCGGCATACCACCCATGCCGGCCGGATTGCCCAAGATCGATATTCAATTCCTGATCAATGCGGACGGCATTCTGACCGTGCGTGCCAAGGAATTGCGCTCCGCAGTGGAGCAGGAGATCGATATTCGCCCCACCTACGGGATCAACGAGGAAGAAATGGCCCGGATGCTTCTGGACAGCATTTCACACGCCCAGGAAGATATGCGTATCCGCGCCGTGTTGGAAGCGCGCAATGAAGCCGCCAATCTGCTTCAGGCCGGCAGCAAGTTTTTGGAGCAGCACGACGCCTTGTTGCATGAGGAGGAGAAGATCGTCACCCGGAACTTGTTAAAAGAACTGGAAGAAGCCACTAAAGGCGAGGACAAGGACGTTATTCATCGCGCCATAGAAGCCTTGAATTCTTACACCACTCCGTTGGCGCATCGCGCCATGGACCAAACGATCCGGGAGGCCATGCGCGGGAAAAAGGTGCCCGGAGGCTAATTACCGACTGCAATTTTTCGTATTATGATTCGCTACTTCGCACTCCTTAGCGTCAGCCTTTTTACACTACTGGCATGTCACTCGACACAAAGCGCCCAGGCCCCGGCTGCCGCACCCGCGTTTGTCCGTTGGGAAAACAAACTGATTGATTTGGGCAATGTAAAAAAAGGCGAGAAACGCTCGATGGTATTTGAGTTTACCAACAGCTCAGGTAAAGATATCCAGATCGACATCGTAGATGCCTGCGATTGTACCAAGGTGGAGTTTCCACGGGGAGTGATTGGCCCGGGCCAGAAAAACAAACTGGATGTCACATTTGATAGTACCGAAAAAGATGCTTCGGAAACAATTGCGATAAATGTGATCTTTAAAAACACGGATGCAAACGGGAACCCGCGCATCGAAACCGTGGAGTACAAATTTGAACTGGTCCGCTGATCAGCTTTTTTGCTCCCTGCGCTTCAATTCATCCCGGATCTTCGCCGCAGATTCATAGTCCTCGGCCTCCAGCACTTCCTGCAATCTGCGTTGCAGCGCCTCTGCCGTATAGGTCTCCAGCGCATTGGTATCAATCACCGGGGGGCTGGCGGCCGGACTTACGCCTGCCGGGCTGTCTTCATCTTCCTGCTCGTCCAGAACTACCCCTGCCGCTTCCAGGATAAAATCGTACGTATAGATCGGGCAATCGAAACGCACCGCCATGGCGATAGCGTCGGAGGTGCGGGAGTCGATTTCAAATACCTCACCGTTCTTGACACAGACCAGCCGGGCGTAAAAAATACCATCCAACAGGTTGTTGATCACCACCTCCCGCAATTCCACATTAAACGTATCCAGTGTATTTTTAAAAAGATCGTGGGTGAGCGGCCGGTTCGGCATCATCCGTTCCATAGCCACTGCAATCGCCTGCGCTTCAAAGCTGCCAATGACGATGGGCAATCTGCGTTGCCCCCGCCGTTCACCCAGCACCACGGCATAATTATGCGATTGGGTCACGCTGTGTGATAATGCTACAATATCTAATTCAATCCGTTTCATTGCCGGTCAGTTGTGTACAGGGGATTGGCAAGTCGTCCGGATCCCCCTTAATGCAAAGACAAAAATACGATCCTTTTGCCTAGGAAGCATCAATTCGATGCCTTGAATTTCTTAACAGCTTCTGTTAAACGCGGAACGACCTCAAACAGGTCGCCCACCACACCGTAGTCGGCCGCTTTGAAGAAAGGCGCCTCCGGATCTTTGTTGATTACTACGATAACCTTCGAATTATTCACTCCGGCAAGGTGTTGGATGGCGCCGCTGATCCCAATAGCGATGTACAGGTTGGGCCGGATGGCGATACCCGTTTGGCCAACGTGTTCATGGTGGGGGCGCCAATGGCTGTCCGCAACGGGGCGGGAACATGCGGTGGTTGCGTTGAGCGCTTCGGCAAGATCCTCTACAATTCCCCAGTTGGTGGGGTCTTTCATTCCGCGGCCAGCCGATACGACAATTTCCGCTTCCGGAAGCGGTACCCGGCCATCAATGGTCTTTGTTTCTTTTACCCGTATCCGCCCTTCCGGTACCGGAATTGCCAGGGCTTCGACCTCAACCGCTGATCCGGTCGCCTCGGGACGAATGGCATTGCCCATGAGCGATATGATCTTGACCGGGCTGCTGATTGCGTAATCGGCAACTGCTTTACCGGAGAATACCGATTTGCTGACTTTAAAATCAGACCCTGCGATCACCGGCAAGCTATTTACGCCGGAAACCAATCCGCTCCCCAGCCGCACAGACAAACGCCCGGCAATCGATTTTCCGGTGGAGGTGTGGCTGAGAATGAGCACCGAAGCCTTCAGTTCTTCCGCCGCTGCGGCCAGCACTGCCGAGGCTATCTGGCTGTCGGTGTGATTGAGTTTTTCATCGGCAATATTCAACACCCGGCTGGCTCCGTACCGTCCCAGTTCTTCTGCGCCTTTAATATGGGTGCCCAATGTAACGGCAACACAATCAGTGTTCAGTAACCCGGCTACTTTTTTTCCATAGGTGACAGCTTCAAAAGCCGCTTTCTTAAATTGCCCTCTCGGGCTTTCGGCATATACCAATACCATGATTATTCCTTGTTTTATGGTTAGAGACGTGGTTGTGGGGAAACAATAACAGAGGGGTTAAATAACCTTTGCCTCCTCGTGCAGCAGGCGTACCAATTCATCCATGTGCTCCGGATCAACCAGTTTTACACCAGCCTTGGCCGGGGGCAGAGAGAAATGAACGGTTTTGCTTTGTTCCGCAAAGGCAATCGGCGCCACTACTTTAAGGGGCTTTGTTCGCGCCATCATAATCCCGCGCATATTGGGAATGCGTTGCTCAGCCATGCCCTTGGCGGCGCTGACCACCAATGGAAGGTCTGCCTCAACCACCTCTACCCCACCCTCGATGTCGCGTTCGATAGTGGCAACATTGCCATTCAGATCAAATTTGCTGGCGTAGGAAACATACGGGAGATCGAGGTACTCCGCCAACATGGCGCCCACTTCAGACCCGTTGTAGTCGATAGTTTCCTTGCCCAGGAAAATCAGGTCAAATTGTTCCGACCGGGCGTATTCCGCAATTTGCCGGGCAACAAAAGCCGAGCTCTCCGGCTCCGCATCGATACGGACTGCCTCGTCGGCGCCAATGGCCAGCGCTTTCCGGATCGTCGTTTCATTGGCAAGCGGGCCTACATTCAGGGCAACAACGGTTCCGCCCAAGGATTCGCGAAGCTCGCAGGCGCGTACCAGGGCATACCATTCGTCGTAGGGGTTCATAATGAACTGAACCCCCGCACTTTGAAAGGCGGTGCCTTCAGTATTGAAGGCTATTTTGGCAGTCGTGTCCGGTGTCTGACTGATACAAACAAGTATTTTCATAAAATGGTGATACGGTTATATGGCTGATAGTGCGTTTAGAATCAGGTGTTTACTGGAGAATGGCTACCTTTGGCGCCGAAAAGCGCCGCAAAAGTAGTAATCGAACGGCATTTTCAAATGTATCTCAAAGCGAATATTCGCCAAAAAGCCAACAATTATCTTCGCATTTCGTTCAAGTCATTATGAGCCAACGCCTGCAAATTTTACAACAATTGCTCGAAAAAACCCCAGACGACTCTTTTGCGCTGTTCGCCATCGCCAAAGAGTATGAAAAAATGAATGACCCGGATCAGGCGCTGGAATACTACAACCGCTTGCGGCATTCGGATCCAGGTTATGTGGGCTTGTACTACCATCTCGGCAAACTATACGAAAAAAAGAACCGTCCTGATGATGCCCTCAAGGCCTACAAGGAAGGGATTGATGTTGCCCGAAAAGCCGGCGATATGCACGCTTTGAGTGAATTGAACGAAGCCCGGCTCGGGGTAGATGAAGACGAGGATGAAATTTAACCACTACTGCACAGATGCCGACCAGCAAACTTGTCTTCACTTTTCCCGGTTCCCGGATCGCCGGATTGATGTTGCTCCTCTTTCTTTTCCTGGCTGCACAGCAAAACAGCTGCCGCCGTCAGTTGTCCGATGAAAGGATGCAGCCGGCCGTAACCCCCCGATCCAGCGACTTTCTGCTGCGCCGGCTGGCCGAAAACCGGCAGGAAAACATCCGGACACTCAGCGCCCATGCCAAAATATATGCGGAAAGCGATGGAATGGCTGTAGAAGCCCAGGCCAACCTGATCTGGATACGAGACAGCGTACTTTGGCTGAATGTCAAAAAACTGGGCGTTGAAGCCGCCCGCGCACTGATCAGCCGCGATTCGGTCATCATACTGAACCGCCTGGACAACACTTATGTCCAATCGGATTTTGCAACCTTGCAGCACAACTACAGTCTGCCCGACGGATTCCCGTTTCTCCAGGACCTGCTCT
>CAYVDV010000163.1:0-10448 GCA_964450465.1 uncultured Saprospiraceae bacterium | reverse complement strand
GTTGATAATCAATTGGTTGATTAATAAAATGGCCGTTTGGTATTCTCACGGATGACACAGAGCCGGCTGCGCCGGCTGCACTGATTTTAGCAGATTTGAACTGTGCGGGGTAATGGTCAACAGCGTTTGTTGTGGCAGGTTGCATAAAGCGACATACTCCCACTTCCTGTAAAAAATCCGCGGATATCCGTGCAGCCGGCGCCAGCCGGCTCCGCGTCATCCGTGAGAATTAACCTGCGCGAATCCATCTGTAAAAACTCATCCATGCGGCCATTGCTCCACCCGCCTTTGGATCTGCTCCAAAGACGGCAGGCTGGTAACCCCTACCCCTTCCACGATAAACGAAGCAGCGCAGTTGGCAAACACGGCGGCCGAAGCGGCATCCTGCGTTTCGGCATAGCGCGTCAGAAAGGCTGCGGCAAACACATCGCCGGCGCCGGTGGCATCCACTTCCCGCACCGGAAACGCCGGGAAATGCCGCTCCTCTCCCCGCCGGAAAACCACGGCGCCCCTGGCGCCAAGGGTCATAACTACCACTTCCACTGCCGCGGCAATCTCCGGCAGCGCTGCTTCAAAACCCGCAATATCCGCATCGCTCAGAATGACGGCATCCAGGCCGGCGAGTTGATGCCAGTCCATGCCGCGGGGATGTATGCGTCCCTGCGGATCGCGCTCGCGGAGCCAGCCCTGAATCGTGGCGGCAGTCAGCGCCTTCGGAAAGGCGCGAAGCAGGGAAAAATCGACTTCCCAGGCGATGGGACAGAGCAGGACGATGGGCGCCGCTAACCACTCGGGCGGTACATCGTCAGCGGACAGGGCGAGTGCCCGTTCGTGGAGGTATTGCAGACGCCGGCCGTTTTGGTACCTGTTTTCGAAGACTGTTGTCCGGGGCGCCGGCTTGTTGTGCACCGCGATGTCGTTTTTGGCAAAAACATCGAAAAATTCAAAATCGGCGCCCACACTGGTCAAAATACCCGGGTACAGACCCAGTTGCCGGGCTACCAGGGCGACGTACGAGGCTGTGCCGCCCAGAATGTTTTGGCCGGCCAGGCGGTCGTGGCAACAGTGGCCGATGCTGAGAAATTGCGGCGAAGGCATGGTTGTTCGTTTTTTGTCCGCATCCTGTGTCAGTTCGGACGAGGCGTTTCAAATGCCAAATTACCAGATTCCATACTGTATTAAAAATATTTCCGGGTTCATTGCTGTCGTGCCCCGGAGTGGAAGTGTTGATCCCCGGGGCAACAGCCAGACTACCAAACCGGGAGCACATAACATTCCTGCTCCGTTGCGTCTGCTATTCCATAGCCTATATCTTAAACCCGAAACAGTTAAGCGATAAAAACTACGAAATGCAAAAGATGTCCCCACTTTTGGTTGAATAAAAATTCGGGCATCCATGCACTATTCAATCAAAACTACGGCAAGAATCGGCGGAGTCTTATACCTGTTCATCATTGTGGCAGGCATTTTCAATGAAATGTTCGTCCGGGACAAACTTACCGTATCCGGCGACCCTGCCGCAACGGCCCGTAACATCATGGCATCGGAGTCGTTGTGGCGCATCAGTATCGCCGGCGGCCTGACCATGTTGGTGTGCGCCGTCATCGTAGCGTTGATCCTGTATATTTTGCTCCGGCCGGTAAATAAAAATCTCGCCTTGCTTGCGGTATTTTTCAATTTGGTATCGATCGCCATTGATGCAGTCGGCAATCTGAGCATGATCGCGGTATTGCATCTGCTGAGCGGCCCGGATTACCTGCATGCTTTTGACCCCGCACAGTTACAGGCCCTGGCGTATTTTTCGCTCAGGTTGCATTCCGCCGCTTATAACAGCAGTCTGGTGTTTTTTGGCTTGAATTGCCTTTTCTGGGGATATTTGATTTTCCGCTCGGGCTTCTTTCCCAAGGCTATCGGTGTGTTGCTGATCCTCTGTGCGTTGTGTTATGTAGTAAACAGCTTTGCGTGGTTTCTTGTCCCTGCATTCGCAGCGATGCTGTTTCCGGCCATTCTACTGCCTTGCTTTATTGCGGAATTGTCGCTTTGCCTGTGGCTTCTGACAAAGGGCGTGAACGTATCGAAGTGGGAGCAATCACAATAAGTATTCCCACCGGAGGCAAAAAGAATTGTTTTGCCTCCGGCGGGAAATTTTCAAACACAGCAGCGCTTACCTCGGCAATACCCGGAACTCCGTGCGCCGGTTCTGTGCGTGTTGCTCTTCGGTACATTCTACTCCATTGCCGCAATGATTGACGAGTTGGGTTTCGCCATAGCCATGGTACTCCAGCCGCGAACGTTTGATGCCTTTGGACACGAGATAATCCACCACTGCCTGAGCCCGCCGTTTGGAGAGTTCCAGGTTAAAAGCGTCCGATGCCCGTGAATCAGTATGGGAATTGATCTCCACCCGGATTTCCGGCCTTTTGAGCATCAGATTGAGCAGTTTTTCGTCAATAACGGCTTTGGCTTTGGCATTCAGCGTGTAGCTGTTTAAGGCATAATAGATGGGCAGCAGGTTGAAATCCAGCAGGGAACACTCGATTTTCTTCCATTCATACCACTCGCCCGGGTCGGTGCCTGCCCGGTCGCGCACCAAAAATACTTCCTCGCGAACCACCGGGGTCACTGCTACCGAATCAACGGTGGCATCCTTGTCCAACACCCTTTTCTGGATCGTGACGTATTCTGCAGGGATCTCGATCTCGCGAACGGTTGCCGGCGTCTCGATGACCTTCCGGGTGATGGTTTTATAGCGCCCGTTGGGCGGCGTCTCCCGGATATAGCCGGGCATGGAGACGATTTTTTTGACCGGAATCCGCTTGGTGACGGCCTCATGCACCACGTAACAGATCACGTCACAATCACCCGGTATCGGAGACGTACAACCGTCGATAGCCGGTCGCGTCTCAAAACGGGCATAGGCCGGTTCGATTTCAAAGGTTTCAAAGGTATCAATGGTTTCTACCGGCCGGAGGATGTACTCGCTGAACGGTTCTTCCACCAACAAGGTGTCCGTAACTTCGCGATACACCGCCGGGACATACTCGAATCGCTTGGATGCCTCTTTTACCAGCACGCGTTCTTCCACGGTCTTGTAAACCGGGGGTACGACCTTGTATTCCATATAGGACGGGGTGACAACAACTTTCTCGATTTCTGTGATTTCTTCGATGGGGCATCGAATATAGCAGGCGCCTGGCTCAGGGTTGGCGGGGTAATTTTGCGCGAAAAGGGAAACGCTATTCAAAAATGCAATTACCAAAAAGAAGGTGGTGATCCTCATGATTAAAATTTTATTGTACGATGCTGTTCTGTTTGACAAATTTTATGCTTCATTTAAATTACAGAATTATCACGCCGGAGTAAAGCGATGAAAAACTTCCGCGTAAAACTAAATACATTGGGAAAACTTGGTAATATGTTTCTCTGAAAATCGCTGCAATTTTCCAGAGCGGATGGTTTCATCGCAATTTCAGACCGGGGAGGAATGTCTTGTCCTGAAATGGCTTTACACAAAACATGAAGTGACAGCGCAGAACCGGCCGCTTGGGCGGGGTAAAATGGTGCTGACGGATGGAAGGATTGCGGTAACTTATCATGGTTGAACCTCACCCAAACACCACCTGAAACCGCGTAAGCCCATCTTCCCCGGTCTTCAGGGAAAAGGGGAAACCGTGCGCCGTGAGGATCTCCCGGGTGAGTGTGAGCCCGATGCCCTGCCCGCCGGCCTTATCGCTGAAAAAAGGCGAGAACAGTTTGTCCTCCAGTTCCCTGGGGATGCCCTTGCCGTTGTCTGTAATGACCAGCTGATCGGGGTGGCGAGCGGTTTGAAAACCGATCACTCCTGGTCCCCCGATGGCTTCCAGCGCATTTTTTACAACGTTGATCAACACCTGTTCCAGCTGACCCGCATCGGCGCGCACCGGCATACCTCCTTCGACCAGCTGCCATTCGAATCGTACGCCCTGCTCCCGGGCCTTGAACTCCATCAACTGGGCCACCTTGCGCAGCAATTCGTGCAGGTCGAAACTTTCCGGCCGGGGCTCCGGCAGCCGGATGACGTCGGCAAAATTTCGCATGAAGCGATTGAGGTGCTCGTTGCGCTCGATGGCTACGGCCAGCGCCTCGCCGATCTCCGGTGCACCGGTGTGAAGTTGCAACGTAGTGTCGAGGATGGAGTTGACGGCCCCGATGGAATTGTTCACTTCGTGCGCCATCATGCGGATCACTTTCCCGTAGGAGCGTTTTTCGGCTTCCAGGATCTCGGCGGTCAGCTCCTCGACGAGGACGAAGCTGCGTTGAAAACCGCGATCCACAAACTGTCCTTTTTGCACCTTGAAAGTGCGGGCGCCCGGAAGTGCGAGCGTTTGCGATTCCCCGGTCCGGAGTTGGGCGATACATTTAAAAACCGGGTGATCGAGGCTGTCCGGAGCCTTACCCAGAAGTTTTGCTTCCTGGCGGGCGTTGCCGGTGTATTCCAGCGCCTTGGGGTTAACGCTGGCGATGCAGTCGTCGTAATCAAGCAGGATGATGCCGGCAGGGGCGGTCCGGACCAGTTGTTCCAGAAAAAAATGCTGCTCCTGCTGGGCGGTCCGTTCCAGCCGGAGCTGGTTGATCATATCGTTGTACACTTCGATCAGGCGATCCATCTCGTAACGGCCTGTCTTGACGAATTTGACGTTGAAATCGCGGTCGTGAATAGCATCCGTGCCCCGGACCAGTAATTGCAAAGGCCGGATCAACTCCTGATACAGCGACCAGGACAAGGCCAGCGACACCAGGATCACGAGCTCGAAAGCGAGGAAGATGATCCGGTTTTGCCAGAATACATAAAGCGACAAGGCGATCGTCAGGGCGTGGATGACCACTATAAACAGAATGAACCGGGTGCTGATCTTCATAGGTACAGGGAGCGGTACAATGAAATGAAAAACAGATGCGCTGCCGCGCGGTCAGGACTCGTCATAGGGTATCCCGAATTTTTCCAGGCGGCGGTACAGCGCGCTGCGGGTGAGCCCCAGCGAACGGGCTACCCGCGCAATTTTACCTTTGTGAAACGCCATCGCTCGCTGGATCATCCGGATTTCCATCTCTTCGAGGGTCATGGCGCCCACTTCCGGCAGGCTGCCCCCCTGCCTTGGCGCGGCAGGTTGGTATTGTTGTTGGAACGCGGCCAGATCGAGGTTGTCGGATGGGCTCAAAAGCACCACGCGTTCCACGAGGTTTTTGAGCTGGCGGACATTGCCGGGCAAGGGCAGCTCGCGGAGCCAGGTCATAGCCTCGCGCTCGATGCGGAGGGAGCGTTGATAGATCTCGCTGAGATTTTCCAGGAAATAACGGACCAGCAGCGGGATGTCGCCCGGGCGCTCGCGCAGGCTGGGCAGGCGGATGGAGATCAGGTTGATGCGGTAAAGCAGGTCTTCGCGGAACTGGTTTTTAGCGACCATTTCCTCCAGGTTTTTGTTGGTTGCGCAGATCACCCGCACATCCACGTTCCGGGTACGGCTGCTGCCCAATACCTCGTAGGTCCGGTCTTGCAGCACCCGCAGCAGTTTGACCTGGCTGGCCGGATCCAGGTCGCCGATCTCGTCGAGAAAAATGGTGCCGTGGCTGGCCATTTCAAAGCGGCCCGTGCGATCGTGGCGCGCATCGGTGAAGGCGCCGCGCACATGCCCAAACATTTCAGATTCGAACAAACTGGTGGAAATACCGCCCAGGTTGACCTTCACAAATGGGCGTTTATGGCGCAGGCTGTTCTGATGGATGGCCTCGGCGATCAGTTCCTTGCCGGTGCCGCTTTCCCCGAGGATCAGCACGGAAGCATCGGTAGGCGCCACCCGGCCAATCGTTTCCAGTATGCGCAACATCTGCGGGTCCTCGCCGATAATACCACTGAAGTCGAACTGTTTATCCAGGGCCTTCCGGGTCAGTGTCGGATCGCCGGTGGATGCCCCCCTACCCTTTCCGGACAAAGTCAGGTTCAGGGTCGTCCGGATGGATTCCATCAGGTGGGTGTTTTGCCAGGGCTTGTTGATAAAGTCGGCGGCGCCGAGTTTCATGCCCCGGACCGCCAGATCAATTGTAGCCCAGCCGGTGATCAGGATGACCGGCAGCGCAGGGTAGCGGCTTTTGATGCGTTCCAGCATCCGGAGCCCGTCCTCGCCGGTGGTGGCGTTGGAAAAATTCATGTCGAGCAACACCAATTCCGGCAGATTGCCGTCTAAAACATCGAGGGCCTCGACCGGTGTGCCCACCGCCGAAGCCTCGAAGCCTTCTTTTTTCAGCAACAATGAAAGTGAAGTGCGAACGGCAATATCGTCGTCTATGATCAGGATCATGGTTTCTGAAATGTAAATAACCGTCAATTGCGCAGGTTTTTTAAAAGAAATATCTGTGCTCTCCTGCGAAAATGGCGGCGAAAATCAATCCTCGTGCAGTGCCACTGCCGGGTAAATGGCCGCGGCTTGCCGGCTGGGGTAAAAAGCACAGAGCGCGGCGATCAGGTAAATCGACAGGCCTGCGAGCCCGATTCCCCAAAAGTACACACCCGGCGCCACATCCAAAACCTGCAGCAAAGGCACCTGCACGGCAAAAAAGACACCCAAGAGCACCCCGAAGGTCGCAATTACCAGCGTTTCTCCGATAAAATATTGCATAACCTGCTTCCGGGTAGCCCCCATGGCCCGGCGAATACCGATCTCGCCTTTCCGGCGGCTGACGTTTTGGAACAACACGCCGAACAAGCCCAGCCCGACGTTAAAAACCAGAAAACCGCACACGCCGAACAGGATGAGGATCGGGATCAGGATCGTTTTGTCCTGGGTTGCCTTCATGTCGTCCAGGTGCTGGATCTCCACCGTCCAGTCTTTGCCGAGCAGCTGGATGGAGCGGGCAAGATCCGCCTCCAATTCCGCGCCGGCTTGTGGCGACACCTTGATCAGCAGGTCGTTATCCCAGACCCGGGCAGGCTCAAAAAAACAGTTTTCATCGGCCTGAAAGGAGGATTTGTGCCGGAAATACTCCACTACCCCCACGACTTTTCGTTGCTCGCCCTCGTTTCCAAGCACCTTTCCAAGGGGGTCTTCACTGCCGAACAACGCGTCAGCCAGATGCCTGGTAACTACCACAGGCCGTATCCCGCCGATCGTATCTTCCATGGCAAACCATTTGCCGGCCTGGAGTTGTATGCCCAGTACGGAAGGATAGTCGGCGCCAGTGGATACGACATCGGTAAGTACACTTTTGCCCTTGTAATCCAGGGCATTGTTTATCGTGTTGAAACCAAAGGGCATATTGGAGGATGAAAATGAAAAGGCTTCCACACCCTTGAAATTTTTCAAGTGTTGGGCTACGATGTCGCAATTGATCCTGCGCAGGCTGTCGCTTTCGGTGTTGAATTGTAAATACACCGTCCAAACCCGGTCGGTGGAAAGCCCGGCCGGCGTGACGTAGTTGCGGTAGGTGTACACCCCCAGGCTCCACACGGCAAAAAGGATGAGAAAGGAAACGAAGATCTCGAGCATGATCAGAAAATTGCTCTTCTTCTTCTTCCAGATCAGTTTGAAAATATGGTTGAACATGTTTTTAATGTTTGAAGGTTTCCGGCTAAACGTTTATCCCCTGAGCGCTTCCACGGCCGGCAAACGCGACATGCGCCAGGCCGGATAAACCCCCGACATCAGGCCGAAAACAAGGCTGAGCAGGAGGGCGACCGCCACGACAGTCCAGTTGATCGTCAGATCGGCATAAGCAATCAGCTGACTGTGGTTGAACCACCAGAGAAACAGTGCGGATATCAGGATGGCGAGCAATCCGCCGATCAGGGTCATGATGATGTTTTCGGTGACAAACTGTCCGACCAGGATGCGGGAAGAAGCGCCGAAAGCCTTGCGAATGCCGATCTCGGAGGCGCGCTCCAGAATGCGGCTGATATTGATATTGACCAGGTTGATCGCGGGCAGCGACATGAAAAGCAATGCGAACACTGCCAGAAAGGTAAAAAACCGCACCCGGGCGGTGTCACCGGCGCTGCCGAAAAACATGTCGCGCACCAGGCTTTCGAAATAGGGGCTGAGCCGGGCGTTGAGTTTGTCCGGTTTGAACCCGCCATACGTGGAGAGCGGTATGCGCGGAACCAGTTCGCTGTACTCCTGCTCGATTTTGGGCAGGTCGGCTTTTGTTTTGCCGAGTACGATCGCGGTATATTCACCACCCAGGGACTGGCTCGCCTCCGGATCCTTTTTTTGCAGGTTATAGGGCATATAAACGTCGGCCGATACGAGTACCCGCGTGATGGGGCACCCGCGCACGACCCCGACCACCCGCAGGTACTGCCCGTTGATCTCGATTATTTTGCCGATAGGCGATACGCCTTTCCCAAAATAATCGTCCCGGGTTTCGTCATTAATAATGGCCACCTGCTCGTTGTTGTCGATATCCCGCTGGGTATAGGGTCTGCCTTCCAGGAATTCGAATTGGGTGATCTCCCAGAATACCGGATCGGTGTACTTGAAAAAGAGCCGGAGTTTTTTTCCGTTGCCGTAGGTATTTACGGTGTTGGGCTGGGTGGAAAAGCCCACTTTTTCGGCCGATTTCAGCGGTTGAATATACTTTTTGATATACGACAGGCTCATGGGGCCACGGCGCATACCGCCCTCCTCGGTCCGCACCTCTTCGATAAGTGTGGCGTACAGCGAGCGGTCGCGGTTGCTTTCCGGGTAGTTGGCCGAAAAGAGGTGCTCGTAAAAAGCCGTGAGCACGATCAAAATACTGAGCGTCATGCTGATGCCGAACAGCGAGATCAGGGTGAAGACCTTGCGGCGCTGCATCACGGCGAGCGTTATTTTTAAATAGTTTCGTAGCATAACTTCTTAGTGGTTAACAGGCTGATTGTTTTCAGGAGCCGGTCAGGCCTTGACGAATGTACTGGACGACACCAGGGAGCCGTCGAACAGGCGCACCAAGCGGTGGGTGCGGCGAGCCATGTTCTCGTCGTGGGTCACCATCACGATCGTGGTATTATCGCTGCGGTTGAGCTGCTCCAGAATGTCCATGATCTCGCTGCCCATGGCGGAGTCAAGGTTGCCGGTAGGCTCGTCGGCAAGTATAAGTTCCGGCCGACCGACGATGGCGCGTGCAATGGCTACGCGTTGTTTCTGGCCGCCTGACAGCTGGGAGGGATAGTGTTTCATCCGGTTGGACAGGCCCACTTTTTCCAAAGCCTCTACCGCCAGCTGGCGGCGCTCTTTGGCCGAGGCATCCCGGTACAGGAGCGGCAACTCCACATTGTCCAGCACCGGAAGGTCATTGATCAGGTGGTAGCTTTGGAAAATGAAGCCGATCATCCGGTTCCGGAATTTGGAGATGACCCGGTCGGAGAATTCCCGGATCTCCTGCTGTTCGAAGCGGATATTCCCCTTGGTGGGTTCGTCGAGCAGGCCCATAATGTTGAGCAGGGTACTTTTTCCGCAACCCGATGGGCCCATGATGCTCAGGAATTCCCCTTTGTCGATATGCAGGGTAATATTGTTGAGCGCCAGCGTTTCCACGGTATCCGTGCGGTACACTTTTTCGATGTTTGTCAGGTGAAGCATATTAGAGTTTTGAGTTTTGAGTTTTGAGTTTTGAGTTATTCCGCCCCGATTTTTTCCATTTTTTCAAAATCATACAGGGTCAGCCAGCGAAGCTGGTAATAGGCGCCCCAGTAGTCGCGCAGGGCGCCGATATAGTCGCGGCGGGCCTGATCGTTCTCGGCGAAGGCGATACTGAGTTCGGTAATGCTGAGGTTTCCCAGCACGTAGCGGTCTTTGGCGATCTGGTATTTTTCGGAGGCGATGGCGTCGGCCCGGGCGGTGAGGGCGAGCTGGTCTTTGAGCATGTCGAACAGCGTTACCTGAGTGTAGATCTGCTGTTTGAAGTTCTGCTGGTCCTGTTCGATGGTGTATTGGGTGAGTTGCTGGTTGGCTTCGGCGGTTTTCCGGCGCGATTGTGCGCGGCCCCAGTCGAGCACGGGTATTGTAAAGGTGACGTTGACGAGTTGCTGGTTTTGGGGTTGCTGGTACAATTCATTGATGCGCTGGCCGCGGTTGGAAAAGCCGAGATTGGCGTTCAGGGTAGCGTTCAGGCCGCTTTCGGCTTTAGCCCTGGCGACCTCGCGTTCGGCCTCCAGCAGGCGCCGGCTGAAAGCAATGGCATCGGCGCGGTTGGCGTAGGCTTCTGCGAGGGCTTTTTCGGCTGAAACCACCGGTTTGGTTTGGGGAGTGGGCTCTTCGAGTTCCAGTTTGTCGTCGTTTTGGAGACCGATGTAGGCCTTCAGGTTCAGGGTGGAAATTTCCACGTCGCGTCGGGCGGTGGCCAGCGATTTTTCGGCTTTTACCTGTTCGAGTTGAAGCTGAAGGATCTCGTTCCGGCTGATCTTGCCCAGGTCGAATTTTTCCTGCGCGATCCGCAAA
>CAYVDV010000162.1:0-10536 GCA_964450465.1 uncultured Saprospiraceae bacterium | reverse complement strand
CATTCATCTACACTCCCCTCAAGCGTTCTACGCCGCTGTCGGTAGTGGTTGGTGCAATACCGGGGGCTCTCCCTCTGGTTATCGGATGCACGGCATGGGATGGCGTGATGACCCAAACGGCCCTGATGTTGTTCACAATCCAGTTTTTGTGGCAATTTCCACATTTCTGGGCGGTGGCATGGCTGGCAGATGAAGATTATAAGCGCGCCGGGTTTATTATGTTGCCGTCTCGCAATGGCGAGAAAAACGCAACAACCGGGCTGCTGTCCTTTGTCTTTTGCCTGCTGATGATCCTGAATGCTGTGATCGGTTACTGGACGGGTTTCAGCAGCGCAGCGGCAACACTGGTCCTGGCGGGAATTAACGGCTATTTTGCCTACCGGTGCTGGCAACTGTTTCGCGATTGTTCGCAGGAAGCGGCCCGGCGGCAGATGTTCGCTTCATTCCTGCATTTGCCCTTGTCGCTGATCGTATTATTAGTCGATAAAATAGTATGAAAAACACACAAATATGAGTGCTGTTTCTTCAACATATAACCAAAGCAAGATCCATACGCACAAGCTCGCCTTATGGGTAGGTATTGCCACGATCATCATGATGTTCGCGGCGTTTACCAGTGCCTATATTGTACGCCGCGCGGCCGGTAACTGGTACGAGTTCAAATTGCCGGACATCTTCTTTTTTAACACGCTCGTGATTCTTGCCAGCAGTGTAACCCTGCACATGGCTTTCCGTTCCTTTGGGAAGGGGCTGGAAAAGCCGTACAAGGCCCTCCTGTTTGTTACGTTTGCGCTCGGAATCGCCTTTGTTGTCCTGCAGTATCAGGGCTGGAAAGCGTTGACGGCAATGGGCGCGACATTCACAGCCAACCCATCCAGTTCATTTGTATATGTCATCTCCGGTGTGCATGCTGCGCACGTATTGGGAGGCATTGCAGCGCTGGTAGTGGCTATGGTACACGCATACTATCTTCCTTTCAAACCAACCACGCGCCGGAAACTGCGCTTTGAACTGGTGGTACAATACTGGCATTTCGTAGATCTGCTTTGGGTGTACCTCCTGGTATTTTTCATGCTCCAATCCTGAAACGTAAACGCTTAAAGTTCCTACTATCAATAAGAGTTGATTATGGCAGACACCTCTGTTGCACACGCCCACGAAACACATGATCACGATCATCAGGACGATCCCAACATCTGGGAAGGCGGTAAGGCGCCGTTTAAGGCGAGTTATGGCAAATTGATGATGTGGTATTTCCTGTTGTCCGATGCGTTCACGTTCGCCGGATTTCTCATCGCCTACGGCGCCTTGCGTTTTAGCACACCGACCTGGCCCGAACCGGACTTTGTGTTTGCTTCCTTTCCCTTTGTGACTGCGCATTGGCCGTTGATCTTTGTGACGTTCATGACCTTCGTCCTGATCTTTAGCTCGGTTACTATGGTACGTGCCGTACAGGAAGGACACCGTGAGAACCGCAATGGGGTGGTTTTCTGGATGCTTATGACCATCATCGGTGGCGCAATTTTCCTTGGATCACAGGCTTATGAATGGACAACCCTGATCGCCAAGGAGAACATGACTATTTCGCAAAACCCTTTTGGCCGGCACGTTGCCGATGGCGTTTATCTCAATGAAGACGGTTCGGAAGCCAAGCTCGAAGACGGCTCTCCGAAGGTATTCCATAAAGGCGAAAGTTACCTGATCCATTTTCACGATGGGAAGGCAAGTGGCCTGGCTTATCACGACCTGACCAAACCGGGTGAAAGTATGGTGCATCACGAAGGCACCAGGATCAAATATACCACGGGCCCTTATGCCGGACAAATCAGGGAGGCGGAACTCGGCCCAAGAGCATTTGGCGCCTTGTTCTTCTTTATTACCGGTTTCCACGGTTTCCACGTATTCTCCGGGGTGCTTTTCCTCACGATCATCATGCTTAATGCCGCAGGCGGACTGTATGCCGCTCGCCGGAACGGGTATGAAATGGTGGAAAAAATGGGTTTGTACTGGCACTTCGTGGATTTGGTATGGGTATTCGTGTTCCTGGTATTTTATCTCCTGTAAACTCCTGAAATTCTTATAACAAACTGTTTCACAACTTCACTGTCTGAACAATGGCTGGACATCAAACATACGAAGAACAAAAAGCACTGGTATTTCGCGGGCTGATGCTCCTGGGTGCGATCACATTGGTTGAGGTAATGGTCGCCTTGCTGGCAAAAGGCCACCTGGTACACGGTATTCGATTTACCGAAGGCTTTGGGCATTACCTTTATATGTTGCTTATGGTCGGCTTCTCGCTGTATAAAGCCTACTTCATCATTTTCTTTTTCATGCACATGGCCTATGAAGTTCGCGGCCTGGTCATGAGCGTATTGCTCCCGACCGCGCTGCTTGTATGGGCGATCATCGCCTTCTTCCAGGAAGGCCATTCCTGGGGCGCTCGCCGTGAACTCATCAAAGAGAAAAACGAAGAAATAGTCAAACCCACACCAGCTGGCCAACCGCAGGGCTACGTCCTGCCCGGCACGCCGGTTCTGCGAAGTAAGGGTTGAAAATTATAAAGGGGCGGGGCAACAAAACCCCGCCTTTTTTGTTGGTTGTCCGTAATTTATTTTCGATTAGTTATGAGTGAACAGGTTTCCATCAAGCGAAAGGTTTTTATTTCCAGTGTGCTTTTTCTGATCCTGGTTGTCTTGCCGGCGGGCTCGTGGTTCTATTTGCGCGGAGGTCTGAACTGGCGCAGGCAAGCCGAGTCCGAGCTGCAGGATTACGGGAGGATCCGCGGGGCCTTTGTTATTTATGCCGACGGGACCAAGGAGAATCAGCTTAAACAGAAAATCTGTGTTTTACACTTGTTTGGCGCCAACCCCGATCTCACCGATGCCAACCGCCGGATATTGGATACCGGCGAACGGCTTTTTACACAATTCGGCTTTAAACCGGGTGCACAGCACGACGATTTTCGCATTGTGATGATTGCAGAAGGTGGGACAGCGGAATTTAAAACGCATGCGCAAACCTTGCCCAGCGCAGATTATGCCAATTGGGTTTGGACTGGCGGCCTGGGCTCCTGGAATACGATCCTGGCAAACGCCTATGACTTGTATTGCCAGCGCAATGGTGTTCAACCAGTTGCCGAATATTACGCACTGGCCGACACCACGGGTACGATTCGCTGCTTTTACAATGCTCTTGATGAAAAAGAGGTTGGCCGGATGGTTGAGCATATCGCCTTATTAATGCCGAATAAATAAACTGTATTGCACTATGTTGCCGGAAGAACAATTAACCGCCGGTGAAGCCCGTCGCCTGGAGAAGCGACTCAATATGTTGGCTTACATCGTATCATTGGTCGTCTTACTGTTGGTAGGTCTGATGCGGCAGGTGAAGCTGGATTTAGGTGTCGACTTCAGTTTTCTACCACCGGTGCATGCTACGCTTAATGCCATCACAGCGGTTGTATTGGTGTTTGCCTATTATTTTATCCGAAACAAGCAAGTGGAGGCGCATCGGAAGTCCATCTACCTGGCATTGGCCTGTTCCGTCCTGTTTCTGATTTCCTATGTTTTGTACCATTTTACAACACCGGAAACCCGTTTCGGTGGTACTGGCTTTATCCGGACTGTTTATTTTTTCTTTTTGATCACGCATGTTGTACTGGCGGCGTTGATCCTGCCGTTTATTTTACTGACCTTTAACCGGGCATATACCAATCAGTTTGACCGGCACAAAAGAATGGCCCGTTGGGTGTTTCCGTTCTGGCTGTATGTCGCAATTACCGGCCCCATTTGCTATTTGATGCTGCGTCCGTATTATTAACTGTTACTTAATCAATCCCTTATGCGGAATAATACATGGAAGATTGGAGTCGTATTGGGCCTCCTGGTCCTGATTTTTTGCCTGCTGTCCAATGATCTGCAAGCCCAATGTCCGATGTGCCGGATGTCGGCTGAATCGAACCTGAAAAACGGGGGGACAGATGGCCGGGGCCTGAATACGGGAATTTTGTACATGTTGGCCATGCCTTACATGTTGGTCGCGGCCATCGGATTCTGGTGGTATCGCAACCGGAGGAGCAATGCCGGTGGTACAGATTTGCCCGAGTTGCTGGAAGAGGACAGCAACCGCTTTAATTAGCCCGACACTCTTAATTTTAGCCATTAAATAAATTGCCTATGCCTTCCCGTTACCTATCCGCCTGGATCATGCTTGTTTTTCTCAGTTCGGTCACCATTGACCGGTTGCATGCGTCGAATGCCGTCCCATTGCAGGAGGCGCGGACCGTGTTGTTGGAAAAAACATCGGAACAGTTGCGCGCAGCACCGGGGAAACACAAAAAGGCAGAACGCCTGATCAAAAAAATTGATCGCAAGTTATCCAAAAAGAACTTCAAAAGTGCCCTCGAGGTAGATTTCACCGACCCCGTGAACAAGTGGCTGTGGTTTGGAATATTTGGTCTTGGCGTAGCCATTGTCCTGAGTATATTTGATCTCGGCCTTGGTGGTTTGGTTGCTTTCGCAGCCGTTGTTTGCCTGGTGATCTGGTTGGTGAAACTTAACAGCGCTGCCTGAGTACAAGTAAATATCGGATGAAAAAAATCGGGCCGGCTACCAACAGGTGGCCGGCCCGATTTCAATTTATAAGAAATGGTGGGCTTAATTCAAGGTGTACCGGACGCTAAAGGCGCCATACCCTCCGCCAAAGCCGCTGCCATAGCCGTTCAGGAAAAAAGTTGGAATCCAGTCAACAGACAAGTTGACCGGGGCTTCGGCAAATTTGTAATCCAGGCCAAGAACACCCATGATACCAATACTGGTATTGGCTCCCGGGTCGCCAAAATTGGATTTGTAGTTCC
Source organism: uncultured Saprospiraceae bacterium (assembly GCA_964450465.1). Classification (GTDB taxonomy): domain Bacteria; phylum Bacteroidota; class Bacteroidia; order Chitinophagales; family Saprospiraceae; genus M3007. The sequence goes on along the minus strand of CAYVDV010000162.1, from coordinate 5,678 downwards.
AGAAAAAGGCAGAGGCGCCGCCGCCGAAGTACCACTGCAGACCATCGACACCGCTTATCGGATTGTGGTGCTGGTACATCCCGCCAACATTAAACCAGCTATACGTACTCCAGGTACGGAAGCCGGCGAATGCCTCGATGGCACCCTGGTCACTGATAAAATGCTTGTAAGAAACAGAAACCGGATACCCCAGACGTAGGCCAATGGCGGAATTGTAATTCTGGGAGTAAGCGGTGCAAAAGAGGCCCGTAACCAGGGCGCAGGCGAGCACTAATTTTTTTGCATTCATGTTTTCGTTTTTGATTTAGTTAATGCGGCAAATCTAGGTGATTTTGTGAATCGCTTCCAAAAATTAACCAAGTGTACAATTTCTTTTGCCCTGTGCCTGAAAATCGTCAACTTAGCCCCGCTTTAACCAAAACACATGAAAATTGCTGTATTTCCCGGTTCATTTGACCCAATCACTATTGGGCATGTGGACGTGGTCACCCGTGCGCTCCCGCTTTTTGACCAAATTGTAGTGGCTGTAGGCGTCAACACAACCAAGAAATATTTGTTTTCACTGGAGCAACGTCTGGATTGGTTGCGACAGGTCTTTGCCGGGTATCCCAACGTAAGTGTGGGGCATTTTCAAAACCTGACTGCCCACTATTGCCAGCAAATCGGCGCGCGTTACCTGTTGCGCGGCCTGCGCAATGGCTCTGACTTTGATTACGAAAAGACGATCTCTCAGCTCAACCATATTGTGGGCGGTGGCATTGAAACGGTCTTTTTGATCGCTCAACCGGAGTTGTCGCATATCAGTAGTACCATTGTACGGGAAATAATTGTAGGCGGCGGCGATGCGGCTCCATTTATTCCAAAGGAAATCCATATACCCGGCTCCTGATCTCCTCCGCGCTCTACTTCATGCTTTGCATCGACTTCGCTGAAATCACCCAATCACCCAATCACCCAATCACCCAATCACTCAATCACTCAATCACTCAATTATATATGTCTGACGCAATTTTTAATATCCCGCAACCGGTAAACGAGCCGGTATTGAGTTATGCCCCGGGTTCACCGGAGAAAAAGGAACTCAAAAAAGCCCTTGCCGATCTGAAATCGACCCAAAAGGATGTTCCCATGTTTATCGGAGGCAAGCATGTGTACACTTCAGAGAAAGCGGTCATGCATCCGCCCCATGAATTAAGCCACACCTTGGGTTACCACGCCAAAGGCGATGCTAATCATGTGCGGGAAGCGATAGCAGCGGCTATGGCAGCCAAGCCGGCATGGGAAGCGATGCCCTGGCAGGATCGCGCGGCTATCTTTCTCAGAGCTGCCGATCTTCTGGCGGGCCCTTATCGGGCCAAAATGAATGCCGCTACGATGTTGTGCCAGAGCAAAACGGCTTTTCAGGCGGAAATTGATTGTGTATGCGAGCTGGTCGACTTTTGGCGTTACAATGCCTGGTTTATGCAGGAGATCTATAAACAGCAGCCGCTGAGCGTGCGCAATACCTGGAATCGCCTGGACTGGCGTCCGCTCGAAGGGTTTGTTTTTGCCCTGACACCCTTCAATTTTACATCCATCGCCGGCAACCTGCCTACGGCGCCGGCAATGCTTGGCAACGTGGCCGTTTGGAAACCCGCCGATTCGCAGGTGTACTCGGCTGCGGTGATCATGGAGATTCTGGAAGCCGCCGGACTTCCGCCCGGGGTGATCAACCTGGTCTATGTTGACGGCCCAACCATTGGCAGCGTGGTGTTTGAGCATCCAGACTTTGCCGGTTTGCATTTTACCGGCAGTACCCAGGTTTTTCAGCGGTTATGGAAAACGATCGGCGAGAATATCCCCAAGTATAAATCATATCCCCGGATCGTGGGAGAGACCGGCGGAAAAGACTTCGTGATTGCCCATTCCTCCGCCGATCCCAAAGCTGTTGCCGTAGCGTTGACGCGCGGGGCATTCGAATACCAGGGGCAAAAATGTTCGGCAGCGTCGCGCGCCTATATCCCTGCCAGCATGTGGCCGGCTGTGAAAGAAAACCTTCTGGCTGACTTGCGCGATATGAAGATGGGCAGTCCGGAAGATTTCCGGAACTTCTTCAATGCCGTGATCGATGCAAAGGCCTTTGATAAAATCAGCAGTTATATAGCCGATGCCAAGGAATCCGACAAGGTCCGGATTATTGCCGGGGGTAATTACGACAAATCGAAAGGGTATTTCATCGAGCCAACGGTCATTGAGTCAAGCGATCCCAAGTACATAACCATGTGTGAGGAGATCTTCGGTCCGGTGCTGACCATTTATGTGTACGAGGATGACCGGTTTGCCGAAACCCTGGACTTGCTCGACAGCACATCGCCATACGCGCTAACCGGCGCCGTGTTTGCCAAGGACCGCTCTGCCTTAGCCCTGGCGGACCAAAAACTCCGTCACGCGGCCGGCAACTATTATATCAACGACAAGCCAACCGGCGCGGTGGTTGGACAACAGCCTTTCGGCGGCGGCAGGGCTTCCGGCACCAACGATAAAGCGGGCTCCATTCTCAACATGTACCGCTGGATATCGCCGAGAACGATCAAGGAGAATTTTGTTCCGCCGGTAGATTACCGCTATCCCTTTATGCAGGAAGAGTAAATAACCCGGTTTTACAAATAATAAAACAGGAGTCATTCCGATGCCGGAATGACTCCTGTTTTATTAAGGATCCGATTAGATCTTATCCCTGGTTGGTATTGTAGAACTTTAATTCTTTGATACGGGCTTTTTTGCCGACCAAACCGCGGAGGTAGTACAGGCGGGAACGGCGTACGCGGCCGCGCTTTACCACCTGGATTCCTGCAATGTTCGGGTTGGAATAGGCGAAAATACGTTCCACCCCAACACCATGCGACATTTTGCGAACCGTAAACGTGCGGGTCAGGCCATGCCCCTTGATCTGGATAACATCGCCGCGAAAATCCTGTTCACGCGTTTTATCACCCTCCACGATCCGATACTTCACAATGATCGTGTCACCTGTCTTAAAGCTCGGAAACTCCGGCGTAGCCAGCATTTGCCCGTGCACAAACTGGATAGCTTCCAATTCTTTCATGATATTTCTTAATTATTTGTACTTCAATCAAAAATCGAGGCGCAAAGGTAAGACGTGGTACATGGAAAAAAAAATTTTGTTTGATAATTTTCTTGAGCCTAAGATAATGTTAAATGTTTGTACACTTATTTTTTATACACTTAAACTTTTTACCTTTGCTGGCGTTTAGCATTCCTAACTTATTCACCGTTCTAAATTATACTCTTAAACATGAAGAAATTACTCCTTCTCCCGCTCCTGGCAATTCTGGCCATGTCCGCCACCGCACCGGTTAACTACAATGTGGACCTTACTTCCAGTAATATCGTTTGGAAAGGCTACAAAGTAACCGGCGAGCACACCGGTACTGTAAAGTTGAAAAATGGCAATCTGCAATTTACGGATGGCAGCCTGAGCGGCGGATCCTTTGAAGTCGACATGAACAGCATTACTTGCGCGGATCTGGAAGGCGAATGGGCCGGCAAACTGGTCGGCCACTTGAAAAGCGACGATTTCTTTGGCGTAGCCAAGTACCCGACCGCCAAGTTCGTCATCACGCGTGCCATTGCACAGGATACCAAAGGCAATTACAAGGTTATTGGTAATCTGACGATCAAGGAAACGACAAAAGAAATCAAGTTTCCGGTGAACATCACGGAAAAAGACGGCATGGCTACCGCCACGGGCAAAATGACCATCGACCGCTCGGAGTTCAATGTGCGTTATGGCTCGGGTTCTTTCTTTGATGGTCTTGGCGACAAGACGATTTATGATGAATTTGACCTGCAGGTAACACTGATTGCTAAAAAATAACCTTTCCGGGTTACGATATGCAAAGCCGCTCGTTGGAAGTTTCCCAACGGGCGGCTTTGTGTTTGTAATATCCTTACCTTTGCATCCTCGAAATTCGACGCTTCCTGTACAATTTGGGGCACTTTTGGCGTTTGGAAGGGAAACGCATTTTTTATCGGTCAAAATATACATACACATGCTTCGCGTTGCTTCTTTTGTCGCACTGGTGGCTGGTCTGCTGAACCTCGCTGCATACCAGGCTGGAGATCCGAAGTTTCTGGAGCGGCCATTTCCGGTTAATTCGACTATTGCCAACTTCTTTCTCGAAGGGGAACGCCCTGCTCCGGCAGCTGTACCCTCGGCTGTATCTACTGATTCAGCTGCAGGCCTTCGGGTACTAATGCTCAACTACACTGCCTACGACAGTGCCTACGTTTCCAAGGTCAAAGGGCTGATTGCCCAACGCCTGCCCGGTGTAATAACTACCGATTTTTGGGACGGCTCCGCACAGGCCCTTCATGAAGTATTGCACGGACAGCAAATCGTCGTAGTGACTTATCCCGCCCGCGGTAACCCGCGTCAGGTGCGCGCCTACGGCAAAATACTGGATCAATTCGTACAGCAGGGTGGGGCAGTGGTGTTCAGTGGTACAGACCAGTTTGGTATACTGCAGCAATACGGGCTGTTTGATTTGAACTACGGCTATTTTTGTTCAGACCTGGAAGTACACGAAGATGCGCTGGAGCACCCCCTGTTCAACGGCACTCCGGTTGACTTTTCCCCGACCAATTATGTTTACCCGCTGGATATCACCGATCCTGGTTTTGTCCTGCTGGCTGATGTTCGGGGATTCCCTGCACTGGGCTACAAGCAATTGGGCGCCGGCAAGGTGGTTTATCTGGGCCTGGAATATTATTACGATGAAACGGTAACCACGCGGATACTGGAAAACACCCTGCGCTGGCTGGCGCCGGTTCAGGAAAAGTTTACTCCGGCCGCCCCTGCAGAAGAAAATACCGCTTGGGCCTCCCGGCCAGTTCGTCGGAGCGAGGAGACTCTTTACGCAGGAAGCGGTCGCACCAATGTTCAAGCGCCTGCCTTTGAGTTGAAGATCTACCCGAACCCCTATCTGGAGAAAGCCACGCTTGATCTAAATTTGGAAAAATCAGCGCCCGTATCCGTGGAAATGACCGATGAAACGGGGGTGGTCGTTGCGATCGTGTTGCCTTACCGTGTCCTGAACAGCGGTTTTTACCGCTTTGAACTACCAAATGTTGCGCCGGGTGTTTACTTTGTAAAGTGCCAGGCGGGGAACCAAACAATCGTTCGCAAAGTGGTTAAGGTATCAACCCAATAAAAGTCCTTTGTATTAATACCCAAAAATATCTTCCAGACTTAGTTCCTCTACCTTGCCCAGGGTGCGCAGGTATTCGAAATCGATCCTGTTCCGGTCTCCCAATACCATCCAGTGAAAGCGGCGTCCCCGGATATGTTCCTGCTGATAGCGCAGCAGGTCATCCGGCTTTGCGTTTTGCAGGGTTGAAAAAATGTCCTTCCGCAAGTCGTGCCGGAAGCCGCGGTCGCGCCCCGATCGCCAGGTCCAGTAAATATCAGCATGGTTGATCCGGCTGGCAGCAATTTGCTTGAGCACGCTCTGCCGGGCATGCTCCATCTGCGGCAGGGAAACCGGCATATCCTCCAGAATAGTCTGAAAAGCCTTTACTGCGGTTTGTAATTTATCCGGTTGTGTGCCGACGTAGGATTGTAAAAAGTGGGCGCGATTGCGTTTAGAAGGGTTGGCGGCATAGGCATATGCCGAATA
>CAYVDV010000161.1:0-10594 GCA_964450465.1 uncultured Saprospiraceae bacterium | reverse complement strand
AAGTCACTGCTGTGGCGAGTTCGGGCACAACCACGATCACCTATAATGTAACGGATAGCAACGGTTGCTCTTCCAGTTCTTCAGTGGTGGTAACGGTCAGCCCGCTTCCGGCGATCACCCTGGATGTCAGTGGCCCCACCTCGGCTACCTGCGGCGAGGAGATCATGTTTACGGTAGTTTCGACAACTGCCGATCTGGATATCGCCTCCCTGCAGTACAGTGTAAACTGGAATCAGAATGATATGGAATTGGTCGGCGCGCCGGTTGGATACACTGTCGGGGGCTATTCCCCGGTTATCGATGGCGATTTTTCCAGCGGCCAGCTCAAATATTCCTGGGCTTCGAACGACCCGATCAGCGGCTATTCCCTGGCTCTCAACGACTTTACCCTGCTTAAACTGACAATGAAAGTAAAACCCGGCGCGAGCAATCCATTGTCGATCAGCGTTACGGGCTCCCCGCTGCCAATGGAGGTAGCAAATATATATCTGTGTAAAGGAACGGTTACGCCGGGTTCGAAAAGCGTGCCTGTGAGCCCGATCACTGTGACCTGCCCTCCCAACCAGATGAAATGCCTGTACGATCCCAAATTCACCCTGGCGAACGGTTCGCCGAGCAACATGTTTTTGCACAGCGGTACCGGCGTAACCTATGATAATATCAATAATGTATATGAGTTCACCCCGCTGACGGCCGGTGTTGGTACCCATACCATCACTTATACGGGTACCGACCTTTACGGTTGCTCCAATACCTGCAACTATACCATTGAAGTGAAGCCGGTACCGGTCGTATCGAACCAAACGGATATGACCTGCTCGGATGTGGCGTTGAACTTTGACCTGGATGCGCTGGTAGCGGGCGCAGGCGATACGTATACCTATACGGTAGCGTCGTCGGACCAGGTGAACGTACCGGCAGGTGCGGCCCGGGTCGTTGCTTCCAATGCGAACATCACCGACACCTATACAAATACCACCAATGCCAGTGTTACGATCACCTACACCGTGACGCCGATCGGCGCCAACGGCTGCCCGGGACTGACGTTTGATGTGGTGGTGACGGTGAAGCCGGAGCCTGTGGTGTCGAACAGTTCATCGATGGTCTGCTCGGACGAAGCGATTGGCACAGTTCTTCCGGCCACGGACGACGATGGTCTGGGGATCACGACCTACGATGTATCGGTATCGGTTGATGGTAGCCTGACGGCAGCGGGTACGAATGTCGCGCTGCCGGTTTCGGGTACGAGCAATGTCAACCTGATCGCGGGGGACAAATACAACAACGTCACCAACGCCAGCCACGATGTGGTGTACACGGTAACGCCGTACACCAACGGTTGCGCAGGCGCATCGTTTATGATCACGGTAACGGTGAAGCCGGAGCCGGTGGTTGCGAACAAGACGGACATGGCCTGTTCGGATATTGCGATCGGTACGGTTCTGCCGTCCAATGATGATGATGGCCTGGGAATCACGACCTACGATGTGTCGGTATCGGTGGATGGTAACCTGACAGCGGCGGGCACAAATATTGCGCTCCCGGTTTTGGGCACAAGCGATGTCAACCTGATCGCGGGGGACAAATACAACAACGTCACCAACGCCGGTCACGATGTGGTGTACACGGTAACGCCGTACACCAATGGTTGTGCAGGCACGCCGTTTACGATCACGGTAACGGTGAAGCCGGAGCCGGTGGTTTCCAACAGCACGGCGATGGCCTGCTCGGATGTTGCCATTGGCGTGAATCTTCCGGATCTGGATGACGACGGAGGCGATATCACGAGTTTTGATATCAGTGCAGTGGTAGACCCGAACCTGACGGGGACGGCTACGACGGGGAATGGAATTACCGCCCTGAACACCATTGCCTCGGATGTATTCAACAATGTGACGAACGCATCGCACGATGTGGTGTACACGGTGACCCCGTATTTCGGCGCCTGCGCCGGTACGCCGTTTACGATCACGGTGACGATCAAACCGGAGCCTGTGGTGTCGAACAGTTCATCGATGGTCTGCTCGGACGAAGCGATTGGCACAGTTCTTCCGGCCACGGACGACGATGGTCTGGGGATCACGACCTACGATGTATCGGTATCGGTTGATGGTAGCCTGACGGCAGCGGGTACGAATGTCGCGCTGCCGGTTTCGGGTACGAGCAATGTCAACCTGATCGCGGGGGACAAATACAACAACGTCACCAACGCCAGCCACGATGTGGTGTACACGGTAACGCCGTACACCAACGGTTGCGCAGGCGCATCGTTTATGATCACGGTAACGGTGAAGCCGGAGCCGGTGGTTGCGAACAAGACGGACATGGCCTGTTCGGATATTGCGATCGGTACGGTTCTGCCGTCCAATGATGATGATGGCCTGGGAATCACGACCTACGATGTGTCGGTATCGGTGGATGGTAACCTGACAGCGGCGGGCACAAATATTGCGCTCCCGGTTTTGGGCACAAGCGATGTCAACCTGATCGCGGGGGACAAATACAACAACGTCACCAACGCCGGTCACGATGTGGTGTACACGGTAACGCCGTACACCAATGGTTGTGCAGGCACGCCGTTTACGATCACGGTAACGGTGAAGCCGGAGCCGGTGGTTTCCAACAGCACGGCGATGGCCTGCTCGGATGTTGCCATTGGCGTGAATCTTCCGGATCTGGATGACGACGGAGGCGATATCACGAGTTTTGATATCAGTGCAGTGGTAGACCCGAACCTGACGGGGACGGCTACGACGGGGAATGGAATTACCGCCCTGAACACCATTGCCTCGGATGTATTCAACAATGTGACGAACGCATCGCACGATGTGGTGTACACGGTGACCCCGTATTTCGGCGCCTGCGCCGGTACGCCGTTTACGATCACGGTGACGATCAAACCGGAGCCGGTTGTATCCCCCCAAACCACCTTCGCCTGCTCCTACGAACCGATCGGTCTCACACTGGGTAACGATGTAGACGGTCCCGCTGCGACCACCTATAATATTATAAGCATTGTTCCGCATGCCGATATCAGCGCTACGGCCGGGAATCCGGTGGCAGCCAACGCCGTGCTGGATTCCGAAATAGCCGACGATGCCTGGGTGAACACCAATGCCGCCCAGCAAGATGTCGTGTACACTGTAGTGCCGGTATCTGCCGACGGTTGCGAAGGCGATCCCTTCACCGTTACGGTTACCGTTAATCCGGAGATCATCCTGGCGCCTGCAGCCGATTTCGATCCGCTTTGCGTGGACGGCTCGGTGCAGGTGAAAGGCCATGCCTCCGGCGGTACAGCCCCCTTAACCCATAACTGGATGATCGATCCGGCCACCACGGCAAATGTCGCCTTCCAGTCGCCGGTGAACGGCCCGGATGTAGTGATCGAGGCGTATACCTCCGGCATTGTGGTGCTGAAATACACGGTTACGGACGACGAAGGCTGTGTAGTCACCCAAACGGCTACCGTGAATGTCACCGGCGACTGCCCGGAGATCTCCGTCATCGACCCCTGCGCTTGTAAAAACGATGCCAGCGTGAACGGCAACGACGGTACCTTCAGCGAAACCATTGCCATCACCGGTCCTGGCGGCGCACCGCTGCCTGCCGGCATGATCTGGACGATCAATGCCATCGCCGGCGCTTACGCCGACGACGGCGCAGCCGGCCCGGGCGCTACCGGCGCCACACTGGTTGCCGGCGCTGCTATCGCCTACGACGGCGGCAGCATGAGTTATAAACTGACTTTTGACCATATTGACGAACAAGGCTACTCCTTAACGGTAGAGGGACCGAATGCACCGGGCACCCCGGGCAACCAGTTCCTGACCGTATCCAATACCTGTTTTTACCCGGCCCCGAATCTCGACGGTCCGACCGTCGTGTGTGCCGGCAGCGATCCGTTCAGCCTTCAGGTGCTCGGCGTTGATCCGATGGTCAACGAAGTGCCGGCCGCCAACCGCTTCGATACCGACAGCGACCCGACTACGGCCGAAACCGTCGCATGGCTCGACGGCGTCACCGGTCAGGTGGATCCTTCCGCAGGCGATTTTCCTGGCGGAACGGTCACGGTATATTACCACTTCGACGCCCCAGGCGTGGCAGGAACGACTGCCCCGGGTTGCCTGCAGACGGTATCCTTTACCTTTACGGCCGGCGATGATCCGCTGACCGCTTCAATCAACAACCCCACGCACGTAAAATGCAATGGTGGCGCCGACGGCGCAGCTACAGTAACGACCAGCGGCGGTAATGCTCCGCTGAGCTACCTGTGGAGCAACGGATCCACAACGGCCACAGCTTCCAACCTGTCGGCCGGCGGCTATTCCGTCGTGGTGACGGACGATCTGGGATGCACCGCCTCGGCGGCCGTGGCGATCACGGAACCCGGGGAACTGATGCTCATGGTCACTAACCAGACCAATGTAGCCTGTAACGGGGCTGCCACGGGCTCGGCCAGCGTAATGGCCAGCGGCGGCACGGCGGATTATACCTTTAGTTGGAGCGGTGGCACGGTGAACAGTGTCAGCCCGAACAGCACGGCCAGCGATCTGGCTGCCGGCGTTTACACGGTAACAGTTACGGACGCGAAGGGCTGCACAGCCAAAGCAACGGTGACGATCACTCAACCGACCAAACTGATCCTGCAAGTGATCAGCACAACGGATGCCAGCTGCAACGGCAACAACGACGGTACTGCTACCGTGACCGCCACGGGTGGCACGACGCCGTACACGGCCTATAGTTGGGTGGATAACGCCAACATGCCGGCCGGCGCTTCGCCGAATACCGCTTCGAACAGCGGTCTTGCGGCCGGTACTTATACCGTAATGGTTACTGATGCAAATAGCTGCACGGCTACTACGACGGTTACTATTAGCGATGGCCCAGTCCTGGCCATCAATGGAATAAACGATATCAATGTATGCCCCGGCACATCAGTTGATCAGATTCTGTTGTCTGCCGTTCCAGCCAATGCGGGAATCCAGTACAGCTGGTCGGTGAGCCCGGTTGGCTCCGGCATGCCGAGCCCCGGTAACAGCACGGGTCTGAACCCGGCCATCCCGGGATTCACTGCCGGCAGTACGCAAAATACCTACGCCGTTACGGTAACTGCCTCCCTTGGCGCCTGCACGGCAGAGAGCTTTTTTGACATCACAATAAGCGATTTGGGCGGCCTTAACTGGGTGTACTGCCCGGCCAACATCACGGTGAACAACGACGTGGACAAGTGCGAAGCCACCGCCACCTGGACGCCGCCGACGGCTACGGACGACTGCGCCACGGCCACGGTAAGCGCGCCCACGGGCGGCACGCCGGGCTCAACCTTTACGGTGGCGGGTTCGCCGCATGTGATCTCCTACACCGCTTCGGACGGCAACGGCAACTCGATCCCCTGCAACTTTACAGTGACGGTGTTGGATATGCAGAAGCCGGATATCACTTGCCCGGACAACGTGACCGTATCGGTGGACGCGAACTGCCGGTACGAAGGCACTGCGGCGCTCAACCCCACCTTCTGGGATAATTGTGGCGCAACAGTAAAAAATAATGTAAACAATACGGCATCCCTGGCTGGTGAAATCTTTGCCTTCTTGGGTGAATCTCCCATAACCTGGACAGCCACGGACGGCGCTTCGCCGGCAAACACCCGCAGTTGCAGTTTTGTGTTAACGGTAAAAGATAATACGCCGCCGACGTTTACCTGCCCGGCGAACGTGACGGTAGCAGCAAATGCGAATTGCATGGCCGCGATCCCGGATCTGGCAGCGCTGGTGACGGATGAGGTTGACAACTGCATTCCGCCGACGATGAGCCAGTCGATGCTTCTGGGCACGCTGATCAACAGCGATGTGCTGGTGACGGTTAAAGCAACCGATGCTTCGGGCAACAGCACCGAATGCGATGTGTTGGTCAAAGTGATCGATAATACGCTGCCGAATGCGGTATGTAAAAATATTACGGTCCAGCTGGATATCACAGGCTCGGTGTTTATCAGCGCTGACGATGTGAATAATGGCTCGAATGACAACTGCGGTGTCAGCACCCTCAGCCTGAGCCAGACCAATTTCACCTGCACGGACCTTGGCACGAACACGGTAACCCTGACGGTAACGGACGATGCGGGTAACACCAATACCTGCGAAGCAACCGTGACGGTACAGGACAACGTGGATCCGATCCTCGATTGCCCGGCCCCGGTGACGGTTAACGCCAACGGGAACTGCCAGGCACTGGTGCCGGACTTCTCCACGGCCTGGAGCACGAACAACTGCGGTAACGCAACGATCACGCAGTTGCCGCTGGCAAACGCACTGATCGGCCTTGGCGCTACCACCGTAACGATCACGGCGACAGACGCTGCGCTCAATTCGGTGAGCTGCACGGTTGTGGTCACCGTAGAAGACCATACGGCTCCGACCCTGACTTGCCCGGATCCGCTTACTGCTGTATGCGTAGGCGGCGAACAGCCGGCTTATTCCAACTTTACGGACTTTGACAATGCACCGAACGGCGGTGCTACCGATAACTGCGGCATCAATGCCGCATCTTTCGTGCTGGAAAGCGAACTGGATAACGGTGCGACCTGCCCGAAAACAATTACCCGGATCTATCGCATTGCCGACAACGCGGGCAATACCGCTACCTGTACGCAAACACTCGTGATCGATGATAATGTGGATCCGGTGGTTACGTTGATCGGGGCAGCGAACATGGAACTCTGCCAGGGCAGTGTCTGGGTGGACCCGGGCGCCACGGCTTCGGATAACTGCGGCGGCAATCTGAGCGGCAGTATCGTGGTGACGGGCACTGTAAATACAGCAGTCCCCGGCCCGTATCAATTGACCTATAAAGTAACGGATGCCTGTTCGAACATGCATTCCGTTACCCGTACCGTGACGGTGAACGCCAACCCGACGGTAACTGCTGTGATCACCAATGTGGGTTGCCACGGCGAAAGCACCGGCGCGATCAATATCATCCCGGCCGGCGGCAGCGGTATTTATACCGGTTTCAACTGGGATGGTCCTAACGTACAAGCTGCCAATGAAGATCAAACCGGCCTGCCTGCCGGCACCTACCTGGTGACGGTAACGGATTCGAAAGGCTGTTCGGTAACGGAGAGCTTTGGCATCACCGAACCGACAGAGGTAACGTTGACGGTTGCACAAGTTAATCATGCAACCTGCAACGGCGTGGCTAATGGTTCAGCCACTGTGTTTGCATTGGGAGGAGCGCAACCGTACGATTTTACCTGGACCATACCCAATCCATTTTCCGTGGTAAAAACGGATCTGGATGTGTTCCCGGTTAATCCGAATCCCGCACTCTCCACAGCCTCCGGTCTTGCAGCGGGTACTTATCTGGTTTGGGTAAATGATAATAATGGCTGCCAAACCTTCCAAACGGTGGTAATTGACCAGCCCACCCTCCTCATCGCCGAGATCATCAGCCACACCGACGAAACCTGCCCCGGCGCCAAAAACGGCACGGCGACGGTGAACGCTACAGGCGGCACAACCGGCTATACTTACAAATGGTCGAACGGCAACCTGACCGCTACGGCTTCCAACCTGACCGCTGGAACCTATACCGTGACGGTAACAGATGCTAAAGACTGCACGGCCACCGCCATCGTAACCATCGGCTCGGGTCTGATCGTGCCCGATCTGGCGCTTATTGCCACCGGTCCGGCTTCGGCCACCTGCGGTGAAGAGATTGCGGTGCAAATCAAAGTGAATCAATTTACCAATATCGGCACCCTGCAATTCAGCGTGAACTGGAATGATGCCGAATTGGATCTTGTGGGTAATACCCCGCTGACGATTGATGGCGACAATCCCATGATCAACGCGCCTGGGACGAATCAGCTGACCTATTCCTGGAAAGATGCCGATTTTGCGCCCTATGGCGCCGGTCTGGCCGACGGAACGACTATCCTGACCCTGCATTTCAAGGTGTTGACCAATATGGCAACGGGTGTCAACGTGGATATCACGGGCGTGCCGACAACCTTGGAAGCCACTACGGGCAATATGTGTCCGCTTGCAATTACCCTGTTTAACGAGGTAAATGTTGCTGTAAATAAAATTACCGTTGCCTGCCCGGCCAACGTGACCACTTGCCTGGAAAGCGCAGCCTTTACGCTGCCCGACGGCACGCCGGCTGGCGGTGATTTTGCAGGTCCGGGTGTCAACGTTGACCAGTTTGACCCTGCAGTGGCCACTGCAGGCGTGCATGTGATCACGTACACCGGAACAGACGGGAATGGCTGTTCCAACACATGCACATTTACGGTGACGGTCGTTGACTTGGTAATGAACCCGATCGCCAATGTCGGCCCGGTATGCCCGGGCGAAGATGTGCCGGCGATCCTGCTTTCCGCCACGCCGAACGATCCTGCTGTCAGCTACAGCTGGTCGGTAAGTCCTGCCGGTTCCGGTATGCCGAGCCCCGGCAACAGTACCGGTTTGAACCCGTATATTCCGGCATTTACAGCCGCCGCACAAGGCGTCTATACGGTAACGGTAACGGCGACGCTTGGCGCCTGCACCGATACGAAGCAATATACCATCACCATCAACGACGCTGGAGGCCTGAATTGGGTGTACTGCCCGGCCAATATCACGGTGAACAACGATGTGGACAAGTGCGAAGCCACCGCCACCTGGACACCCCCGACGGCGCTGGACGACTGCGCCACGGCAACCGTGAGCGGCCCGACGGGCGGCACGCCGGGCTCGATCTTTACGGTAGCGGGTTCGCCGCACATGATCACCTATGAAGCCACGGACGGCAACGGCCATACGATCACCTGCCAGTTTACGGTGACGGTGGTGGATATGCAATTGCCGAATATCACTTGCCCGGACAACGTGACCGTATCGGCGAACACGAGCTGCCAGTACGAAGGCACTGCGGCGCTCAACCCCACCTTCTGGGATAATTGCAGCGCAACCGTAGAAAATGATGTGGACAACACGGCATCCCTGGTGGGTGAAGTCTTTGCCTTGGGTGTACATCCCATAACCTGGACAGCCACGGACGGCGCTACGCCGGCAAACACCCGCAGTTGCAGTTTTGTACTGACTGTGGTGGACGATACTCCTCCGGTCTTCAGTTGCCCGCCGAACCAGACGGCAGTGTGCAGCATTGTGGAGCAGCCGGCTTATATAAATTGGAGTGACTTTGAACTGGTAGGTGGTACGGCCAGCGACTGCGGCCTGAACACGGCATCCTTTGCCTTGCAGAGCCAGGCAGATAACGGCGCCAGCTGTCCGAAAACAGTCACGCGCACGTACCTGATTGCCGACAATTCCGGCAATACGAGCACTTGTGTGCACACGATCGTAGTGGACGACAATGTTGATCCGACGATCCAGCTCCTTGGCTTGGCGGCAATGGAGCTTTGCGAAGATGGCGTTTGGGTTGACCCGGGCGCTACGGCTTCGGATTTGTGCTCTGGCAATCTTACCGGAAGCATTATTGTTACCGGCGCTGTCAATACGGCAACCCCCGGATCTTATATCCTGACCTATACCGCAACAGATGCCTGTGGAAATACTGCTACAGTTAGCCGTACCGTGACGGTGAACGCCAACCCGACGGTAACAGCCGTTGTGACGGACGTGAAATGTCACGGCGAAAACACCGGTGCAATAAACATCATTCCGGCGGGCGGCAGTGGTACTTACACCTTTAACTGGGATGGCCCCTCGGTCAATGCTACTGCAGAAGACCAGAGCAATCTGCCCGGCGGAACCTATCTGGTGACGGTGACGGATGGCAAAGGCTGTTCGGTAACGGAGGCTTTTGGCGTCACGGAGCCGACGGAGGTAACCTTGACTGTTGCCCAAGTTAACCATGCAACCTGCAATGGTGTGTCTGATGGCTCGGCCACTGTCTTTGCACTGGGAGGAGCGCAACCGTACGACTTTACCTGGACGATACCCAATCCATTTTCGGTGGTTAAAACTGACCTGGATGTATTCCCGGTTAATCCGAATCCTGCACTCTCCACAGCAACCGGCCTTGCCGCAGGTACTTATTTGGTTTGGGTAAACGATAATAACGGCTGTCAAACCTTCCAAACGGTAGTGATTGATCAACCGACGAAACTGATCCTTCAGGTGATCGGCACAACGGATGAAACTTGCTTTGGCAATGCCGACGGTACAGGCACAGTGAACGCTACCGGCGGTACCACTCCGTACACAGCATATAGCTGGGTGGACAGCGGCAACAATCCGGCTGGCGACACGCCCAATGCCGCTTCCAACAGTGGACTGGCTGCCGGTACCTACACCGTCATGGTGACGGATGTCAACAACTGTACGGCCACGACGACAGTTACCATTGGCTCGGGCACTGTGCTGACTATGAACCAGCCGGCCGATATCGGTCCGGTATGCCCGGGCGCTACCGTGCCGGTCATCCTGCTCTCGGCCGTGCCGAACAACCCGGCGATCGTGTACAGCTGGACGGTGACACCGCTGGTCGGCGGGCCGAACTCCGGCCTGACATCCCCCGGTAGCACAACCGGCCTGAACCCGGCTATCGGTCCGTTCACGGCAGGCGATGAAGGTATTTACAC
>CAYVDV010000160.1:0-10614 GCA_964450465.1 uncultured Saprospiraceae bacterium | reverse complement strand
CAAGGAGCCGATGGCTCTTCCGGTATTCCAAGTCAATATTTTTCTACCTTTGCCGCCCCGATCTCAATGTCGTTTGCTTTTTGTCTTGAGCCGGAGGCCATTAACCGCTTCCCCTCAAAACTCGAAACTCGAAACTCAACACTGACACATGCGCCAACAAATCGTAGCCGGCAACTGGAAGATGAACAAGACCCTCGACGAGGGCATTGAACTCGTAAAGGCCGTACTGGAACAAGCCGAACAGCGCCCGCGCGGGCCGGTAGTCTTTGCCACTCCTTTCCCCTATTTGCAGGCAGTGGCTAAAATGGTGAAGGTGCGCAAAGGCTTTCACCTGGCCGCCCAGAATTGCCACCACGAAGAAAAAGGCGCCTATACCGGCGAAGTATCGGTGGATATGCTGGCCTCCGTCGGCGCAGAATACGTGCTGATCGGGCACTCGGAACGCCGGCAGTATTTCAAAGAGACCAACGAGCAGCTGGCCCGCAAGGTCAACCTCGCCCTGGCCAAAGGCTTGCTGCCCATTTTTTGCTGCGGCGAACCCCTCAGCATCCGCGAAAAAGGCACCCACGTCGGCTTTGTGGCCAAACAACTGAAAGCCAGCCTGTTTCACCTGCACGAGGCTGATTTCCGCAAGGTGGTGATCGCCTACGAACCGATCTGGGCCATCGGCACGGGCAAAACCGCCAGCACCGAACAGGCCCAGGAAATGCATGCGGCAATCCGGGTACTGGTCGCCAAGAAATACGGCAAAGGCGTTGCCGATGATACCTCAATCCTGTACGGCGGCTCCTGCAACGCACAAAATGCGCCCGAACTATTCAGCCAGCCCGATGTGGACGGTGGCTTGATCGGTGGAGCCTCGCTCAAGGCCGGAGATTTTGTGGCGATCATCAATGCGATGAAGGGGTAAGGACCATTTCGAGCAACCTCGCCTGCAGCGCCCGGGTGCTCTCCGGCGAGTCGGCCCTAAAGCCGCCAATCTGTTCAATATTCCCGTCCGGACGCAGAAAAACATGATGCGGAAAGCCGTATAGCCGGCAATAGCGTTCGAAAAAGGCCAGTTCATTTTTGCCCAGCAAAAAATGGATGCCGTTTTTCATTTGTAAACGCTCCCGGACTCCCAACCATCTGTCCTGTGACATATAGCCGGCGAGAAAGATCACTTCCGCCCGGCCTTGCAGCGAGTCCGCCAGCTGATTCAGGTAAGGGATCTCTTGCAGACAAGGTCCGCAACCTTCAACCCAGAAATCCAGTAATACCGGTTTTCCTTTTCCTGCAGACAGAACCTGCCGAAGTTGCGCCTTTACGGCCTCCGGTACCGGGTAGCTTTCCACAAGGACCGGCAAATTCAACAAGGTATCGTCAGGAGCCGGGCAGAGTTTGCCGCGAAAATCGATCGGAAAGATTGCGGTGCCCTCCGTTTCGTAAGCCACAAGCACCGCCGGGCAACGCTTCGCCCGCTCATAAAGATAGTTGGCGGCCAGGCAGCTGCGACCATATCCTGCCGACCAACGGAAAAACACCGCCATGGCCTGGTTGGAAACCGCCAGACAAGGCTCTACTCCATTGTTTTTCTGTTCGGCCGCCTTGTTTTTATAGTACGGGTTAAGACTCACCATGATGCCAACGGTTGTGCGCAGCGTTTGAATATACGTCTGATAAATCCGGAAATAGCGCAATCCCTTGTCATCCAGCGGGGTTTTATGGATAAAGTCAAAATAGGCAGCGGTATCAGTCAGCGTGGTATTAATCTTTCCTGTAAAGGGGAAAGTCGCCAGGTCAATCCCGGCCCGACAGGTCAATTGTGCTGTGGCCCAATTCCGGAAAAGCGGGTCTTCAATGCTGTTTTCCTGTAAATAGTTTTGCATGGTGGCCAATTGCACGGCCAATTCACCAAGGCGAGCCGCCTGATACGTCATTTCCGGAAGGGATTTATCCGCTGCGAAAGCATTCGTTGCTTGCGCATAAATGGTTGCCAACGTTTCCCGCGCCTCCAGCATATACCGGTTGGCCTGCGCCAGTTTGCCGTTTAGGCAATTTACCTTTAAAGCACCGGGATCTGCGACCTCCTGCCAGCCTGCAATGGTCAGCACCACGCTGTCCCCTGGCAACATCAGTAAAGAAATTTCCAAAGCGCCGTATGCCAACTGGATTTCAACCGTGTCGCTCAGGTTCAGGGCGGCTTCAAAGCGGCCGTCTTCCGTCAGTAGCAACTGGTATTTAACCGGCTCCAGCAGATCGCCGGCCTCCAGGTCGATAAACAGTTTATCCGATGCCGGATCAAATTGCATGAGCTGTCCGGAAATAAAGGCAGGGTCAGAATAAGATGGTACTGATATACCCAGCAAGGCTACAAACAGGGTCAGCATTCTTAATTTTAACATAACTTTACATGGGTAAATAACCATTTTGTATGATAACGTCAGACCTGCTCCAATTCCTCTACGAACTCTCCCAAAATAACAACCGGGACTGGTTCACCAAAAACAAGAAACGCTTCGAAACCCAGGTCAAAGCGCCTTTCGAGGCATTCGTCGGCGCGCTTATTCAAAAGATCCGGGCGTTTGACCCGGACATACAGATCACGCCGAAGGAGAGTATTTTTCGGATCTACCGCGACACTCGTTTTTCGGCCGATAAAACGCCCTGCAAAACGCATATGGCGGCTGTTTTTACAGCAAAGGGGCGAAAAACCACCGAACAATGGGTATATCCCGGTTATTACTTCCAGCTGAGCTATGGCAGCCTGAACCTGGGCGGCGGGGCTTATTTTCTGGATAAGGATATGCTGAACAAAGTACGCCAGGCGATTGCGCAGCATCCCGCTACTTTCCGGAAATTGATCGAAGAACCCGGCTTTGTGCAGAAGTACGGCGAGCTCAAGGGCGAGAAGAACAAGATCCTGCCGCCTGAATTTAAGGAAGCGGCCCAAACGGAACCCTTGTTATACCAGAAACAATTCTATTTCATGGCTGAAATTGACCCGGAAGTGGTACTCCGGCCCGATGCGCTCGAAGTACTGGCCGATTATTTCAAAGCCGCCAAACCCGTGAATGATTTTTTCCGGCAGGCGTTGTACAGTTAAAGATACCCGGGATTTTTGCCCGAGGCAGAAGCTGTTATTCTTTTGTCGTAATGGTGTGACCGCAATATGCCCTCTCCTTATCGGAAACCGGGCAATCGGCTTCATTCCTGCATTTACACCCCAGAATGGAACCATCTTCCCGCCTAATAAAATCGCAACAGGCGCATCCAACGGCAGAACAGGTATGCTTGTATGTATCGGTCATGGTCATCTTTTCACCGGACTGTGTTACTTTTTTGTACTGCACCCCAACCGGGACCATCATCCCTTTGGGGTCCGTACCTTTCCCGCTCAGGGTACCCATGGTATATTGTTTGTCAAATACAATTTTGATCTCCTGAAAGTTGGCGAGATCAGGCTTGTCCAACGCTGATCGAGCAATGGCGGAAAGGTACCGCCCTGCATCGCCTCCGGTGATTTCCCAACCTTCCCCATTCCGGGAAGCCTGAAGTGTAGTGGAATGATCGGTATCCTGAAGTAAGATAATTGCAGGGGTGCTGGCTGGCCGCCCTTTGGATTGAATAAAGGGAAAACAGCAAATGCCACTCAAGAGCAGGGTAAAAACAAAAAGCAGTTTTTTCATGCCGGAAAAGTTGGTTTGGGAACGGTAATTTAATGCCAGGCGCCGTACAAATATAAGCCATTCCGGATTCAGCCTCGTTAATGCTGTACCAAGAGAGCAGGTTTGAGGGGCTGCCAGAGGTAAAAACGAGTTTTTTTCGCTCCTTCCTGTGTTTTTGAAGATGCTTAGTGTTCCCGCACAAAATCCAGGACCGGATCACGGCCGTCGCGAAATGCCTGGAACGGAAGTTCAATCACCTGATTCAGGCGGAGGTTATCCGGATCGCCGGGCAGGGCGTGCACCCTGCGGGAGCCATAGAATACCTGAATACGGGACCCGGGCAGGGTAAAAGAAAAGGGATTCCCCATGTGGTTGGGGCGCTGGCCCGGCGGATCCCCGATCAACGTGGCATTGGTTTTTGCCTGAAAGTTGGCTGCGATCTCCAGCGCAGCGCCTGCGGTATAACGGTTTACCGCCACATAGAGCCGGTTGGGCAAATTGACGAAAGGCATAGCCCCCAGTTGTTCGGCCAGCCTGATACCGTCGTAGGGGTTTCCGCTGTTGTTGAAGCGCAGGTCGAAGAAAAAGCGGGCGCCCGGGTGCTGGTCAAGGATAGTCAACACCGAGTCGATGACCGGCTGGAACGGCGGAAATTGCGCGGCACTGGCTGTATCGCCGGCGGCAAGCACGATTTCCCGGCTGAAACAGGCGTTGTATTGCACGTACACAATGCTGTCCGCCTCAAGCCAGTTGATGCTGAACATTTGCTTCATGGGGTCCCAGCGCAGGTCGGGCGATTTCGGTGTAAACTGGATCGGTTGGCCGCCGGTTTTATCCTTCCGGAAATCAATAGGATGGGTATTGATAAAGTAGCGCTGCCCTTTTTCGTCAACGAGCAGCATGGCGAGGGTATCGGACTTGCTGATACCGGCCATGCGGAGAACCTCCGGGAAGCGGAGGAATTGGGGTCCGTCGCGGCGCGGGCTTTCGTCGTTTTCGCGGCCGAAAAAGCGTCCGATCCGTTCCAGCGCCTCCTCTGTCTTCAATCCGTTGATTTCCAGGACGCGTTTGCCCAGCGCCGGGGCAAACTTTTTTACCGTGGCGCTCACATACAACCCGTCGGCGTACCAGCCGAGCCCCACCGGGATCACGCTGCTTTTCTGCAGCAAGGGCGTGAGCTCCAGGCGGGTGGACAGGTCGCGGGTTTTGGCGAGAATCGCCTGTAACTCGAGGGCGATTTGCAGATCGGTCTTATGCGCCAACCGGGCGGAAAGATCGTTCAGGTCCGCTTCGAAAGCCGCCTGTGGATAATAGATGAACAGATCAGGGCTTCGTTTGGGCAGTTCCTGTTTAATAAATGTGAGGTCGGCCTTCCAGTTTTCGGTATTGGCCTGAGCAAGCGCATTCTGGTTTTGGGCCAAAAGGAATGCCAGACAGAGGAAAATTAATCGCGTCATTGCGTAGTTATTGTGATAGAGACCCCCTGGTACTAAAACCAGCCTGTTCTTTTCTTCCGCCGGCTACTGCTGCTGCCGCCGATGCCGAGCACGCCGAGCAGGCCGCGGGTCAGTTCGCGGGCTACGGTGCGGCCGATCTGCCGGGTGGTCGGATTGTTGATCACCTGTTCGAATACCGTTTTTTCCGCTTTTCGACTGCCGCTGCCGCTCCGGGTAGCCGGCTTTTCGGCTTCTGCTTTGGCCGACTGTTCCTGTGCTTCCTGGATCTTTTCGTTCAGGATCTCGTAGGCGCTTTCGCGATCCACTTCCTGGTTGTATTTGCGCACCAGCGCCGAGCGGCCGATGATCTGATCGATCTCGGTGGGTGTCAGCACGTCCATGCGCGACTCAGGCGCCCGCATGAGCGTGTGCGCAAGCGGTGTGGGGATACCTTTTTCGTTGAGCACGCTCACGAAGGCTTCACCGATACCCAGATTGGTGAGCAGGTCTTCGGTTTGGTACCATTGCGTGATCGGGTAGTTTTCTGCTGCCAGTTTAATGGCCTTGCGATCTTTGGCCGTAAAGGCTCGCAGAGCGTGCTGTACTTTCAGGCCCAGCTGCGCCAACACACTGTCAGGAATATCGGCCGGGTTTTGCGTGATGAAAAAGATGCCCACGCCTTTGGAACGGATCAGCTTGATGATCGCCTCCAGCTGTTGCATCAGGGCTGCAGTAGCTTCCTGAAATACGAGGTGCGCCTCGTCAATGAAGATACAGAGTTTGGGTTGCTCCAGATCGCCCTCTTCCGGGAAGGAGGAGTAGATCTCGGCCAGCATTTGCAGCATGAAGGTGCTGAAGAGTTTGGGGCGGTCCTGGATATCGGTCAGGCGAACGATGCTGACTACGCCGCGGCCGTTTTCGTCGATACGGCAGAGATCCTGCACATCGAACGACAGCTCGCCGAAGAAACGTTCGGCGCCCTGTTGTTCGAGTTCCACCACTTTGCGCAGGATAGTGGCGGCAGTGGCCGCGCTGAACTGGCCGTATTCGGCTTCGATCTCCGCCTTGCCTTCGTTGCCGAGGAACTGCAGTACCTTCTTGAAATCTTTCAGGTCGAGCAGGGGAAGGTTCCGGTCGTCGCAGTATTTGAACACCACAGCCACTACCCCACCCTGCGTGTCGTTGAGCCCCAGGATACGGCTGAACAACACCGGGCCGAACTCGCTGACGGTGGCACGCAGGCGGGCGCCTTTTTCGCCGGAGAGCGAGAGGAACTCCACTGTATTGCCGGTGGGATGCCAGGTAACCCCGATCTTGCCCGAGCGCTCCACGATTTTCGGATGGTCGGACCCCGGCATGGCGATGCCGGAAAGGTCGCCTTTGATGTCCATGAGCATACAGGGTACGCCATTGCCCGACAGTTGTTCGGCAATGACTTGGAGGCTCTTGGTTTTACCCGTGCCGGTTGCCCCGGCGATCAGGCCGTGGCGATTGAGGGTACGGAGCGGAATTTTTATTTGCAAGCCGGGGATGGCCTCGGCGTCGAGCATAGCGCCGCCCAGTACAAAAGATGCGCCGGAGAACGTGTAGCCTTTTTGTATTTCAGCCGTAAAGTCGTCTTTTCGAGACATAGAACAAAGGAATTAAGCGTAGGAGAATATTGGCATCCGGGTGGTATTCCCAAAAAGAGGCACCGATCGCAAGTTAAGACGAATTTCTATTTCATCGTTGCCAGCCATTCAGCCACCACTTTCACTTCCGCATCGCTGATGGTAGTGATCGGCGCCATGGGGGGATAGCCCGGCCAGTTTTCCGGCTTCGGTTTTTTAATGAGCTGGCCCATTTTTTTAGGGCTGTAGCCTTTTTGGGCGAGTTCTTTCCAACTCGGCCCCACCAGGCGGGTATCGGGAGCGTGGCAGGTGGTGCAGGCGTATTTTCCGGTAACTTTCCGGACCTGGTCGGGCATAGCCTGGGCCATGGCAAACAAACCGATAGCTGAAAACAGGGCAGTAAAGAATAATTTTCGCATGGGACAAATTTAAGGAGATGTTTTTGCGCTGCAAAGGAACGGGGTTACATGGATATTGAAGGCGGAGCAAAGGGTATTTTTCAATTCTTTAACAGCAAAAAGGCCACGATCCGGGATGGATCATGGCCTAACAATAAAGCGTGTTTGGTTCGTCAATGCAGTTTTACAACTTTAAAGGTCTGGTAGGTATCCCCGTTTTCAATGCGGAGTACATACATACCGGGGGTTAACTGGGAAGTGGGCAGGTCATATTCCTGAGCGGCAGGTCCTTTTTGTTCGGCAACCAAACGGCCGTTCAGGTCGAAGAGCCGCAGGATAACCATGTCGTCGCCGGTATAAGTGGATACAATATGCAAGGATTCGAGAAACGGATTAAGGACAGTGAATTGGTTGGATAGTACACCACCTGCTGCCGCAGACCGGCCAACCGCACTGTTATTTCCCGCACCCGGGCCAGGAAGGGCCAAATCACCCTGGCAGTGTTCGGTGTAATAAGCACCTTCTTCGCCAAGGTTAAGGCTGCTGAAAAACTGGATTTGATACGGTTCCGTTTCTGGTACATTGCGGCAAAAACATACCTGAAGTTTAGGGTCGCTGGGATTTCCTGTTTTCTCAAAATAAACGGAATAGATATGCGCATCATCCCCTTCCCCCCAGTTAGGGTCGTATACACGCATTTCCTCAAGATTAGGAACGCTAGGAAGACCCCATCCGTCTAGATTACGTCCTTTGGCATAGGTAGAGAATCCGCCCTGAGATGGCACTTCTGTTAAATCATGCCCTACTTTCAACTCAGGATTTGCGCCCATAGCGTCCAAATCAATCAGGTAGTTGGAAACGTCGGCTGGCCCGTCCGCAGGTGCATAAAGCACCTGAAACCCGTATTCCGCATTGTTTTCCGCTATATTTTTAAACGGTACGGTGAAACAGCCTTCGGAAACCGAACGATGGACAGGCAAGCCCTGAATAGTCGGAGCAAAATCCAGCGTAAGCTCCGCGATGATCACTCCCAGATTAGGCACAATAGCCCGGTTTTCACTGGGGCGGCATCCCGGCGCCACGGCAGAGACGTACAGATCGTAATAGCCTGGCTTTGATACGGGTACTGTGCCAAAGGTGTCCTGGACAAAAACGCTATGGATTGCCGTGGAGCCGCCGGCTTCGTATAATTCCAGGTAATATTGTTGTGCACCTGGTACGGAATTCCATGCAGCTGAGATACTCATGGATGTAATTGCCGTAACGTGGAAATTTTCAGGCGCCGGCAGGTTACAAGCGGATTCCACACCTTCGAGGGTTGGAGTGCCAAAAGAAGGCGTTACTATTGCAGGGGAATTTGTGGCGAACAAAGCGATGCTGCCAAACAGGTAAATTGCCACCAAAATTGGCAAAGAATTCGTTTTTTTGCGCATAACAGACCAAAAATGTTTGAGTAAAAGATTATGATGCAAAGATAGCTCCAGGCCCTTCAAAAATTCTGTAACACTTTTTGCAAGTCATTCCAAGCAAAGCAATATGGATCGTTCCTACCTGGTGGAGATGGTCAGGTCACTCGATGAAAAGGAAGTGGAAGAACTGGAGCTATTCCTGGAGTCATCCTATTATAGCAGGAGCAAGTCCCAGGCAGAGGCACAAATCCTTTTTCAGGTAATTCGAGCCTCCCAGCAACAGGAAAATGCAGAGGAATTGAGCAAAGAAGACGTGTACCGCCGCATCTTCGGGAATGATCCATGGGTGGACGGTCGCCTGGAAAAACTGATGGCGGAACTCAACAAACTTATTCGGGCTTTCCTCCTGCAGCGATATTATTTCCGGGAAGAAAATGAGTTCGAGCAACAACTGGATCTGGCCCGCATCCTTCAAATGAAAGGACTCTACAACCGGCAGCACCAAACCCTGAACCGCTTGCGTGCCGGCCAGGAACGCTCGCCCTGGAAAGACGCCGATTTCTTTTACCGGCAGTTCCGCCTCGAGCATGCGGAATACGAGATGGAAAGCATCTATAACCAGAAAAAAGGCGATTTGAATATCCCCGCCGTTTTGCGAAACCTGGATATTTACTACCACCTGAACCAGGTCAATCTGCTTAACCACTATTTGCTCCAGCAAAAAATGGCCAAAGTA
Source organism: uncultured Saprospiraceae bacterium (assembly GCA_964450465.1). Lineage (GTDB taxonomy): Bacteria > Bacteroidota > Bacteroidia > Chitinophagales > Saprospiraceae > M3007. The sequence continues at coordinate 1,378 of CAYVDV010000160.1, read as the reverse complement.
GAATTTCCGGAAGAAATGCAAGACATGGTCCGGGAATATCCCGTTCCTATCTCCTACCTTAACGATTCGTCCAACCTCCTGATTGGCTTGAAGATCAAGCGTCTGCTTTCCTCTGAAAGCCCTTCGCTCGAGGATTTCAATGAGCTGACCGATCTGCTGCCCCAACACGAATCGCGGATCGAGAAAGCGGTGTTGCAACAATATTCTGCCTACCTGAGAAGCCTTTGCGTCATGCTCATCACGGAGGGGTATGATTTCCTTCTGCCAGTGCTGCACCGGCTGCTAAAAGCCGATCTGGCACGGGGCGCCTTGTATCCACCGGATCAGCATGGACAACTCGCCCCCAGCACGTTGATGAACATCGTCTCCGTTTCGATCCGGGTGCAGGAATTTGAGTGGCTGGATGATTTTCTGGAATCGCACCGGGATCGAATTATCGGGGACAACGAAAGTTGCGATTTTTACCGGATGAATAAAGCAGCCGCTTTGTTCGCCCAAAAAAAGTACGATGCGGCCCTGGACCTGATCCCCGCTAACTCGGCCTATATCGATTACCACATGGCTGCCCGGCGCCTGGAGATCAAAATATATTACGAGACGGCATCCGATCTGCTTCCCTATAAACTGGATGCCTTCAAGATGTTTGTCAGCCGGGCCTCCAAAAAGTTCCTCTCCGACGGCCTGCGCAAGCGAAATGCAGACTTTGCCAACTTCGCCTACCAGCTTATGCAATCCACACCGGGCGACATGGCCCGGGCAGAACGTCTTGCCCAACGCATCCAGGAGAAAAAGTGGACCGCGGACCGCGAGTGGCTGTTGGAAAAGGCCGCCGAATCAGGTCAATAAATACCCTGCTTGGGGAATCCTTCCTGTTTTTTGTTACAGTTTTAGCCTGGCTCTTTGGGCTCGTTTTGCATAAAAACCGGCTCAATCTGGTCTTTTTTGCTATAATCTGACTGCTTCTTCCCTGCATTCCCCACCGGAATGCAGGCGGTAAAGTGTTATTTTATTCGGTTCAGCCGGGTTGGACCTTTGCAATGCAGTTGGTCAAATAGAGCGCTATTCTATTAAAACTGTATTCTAAATGTTCTATTCTTAACCGTGAGAGCCGACAACACTGCGTGTGTAACAACTCACAAAAACGCACTTTATCATGAAATTAATCAAATTTTCAATGCTTTGTGTATTCGCACTAACCATTGCAGGCAGCTGTCAAAAAAGCGCTGAAGATTCCCCGGCGGAAAACACTGCCACGAATCAATTAAAAACGACCAATGCCGAAACCACCCAGGCATCCAATGAACGCTATTTCATCGACGGACGTGAGGTTTCGCAAAGTCAATTCGACTGGCAACTCGAAGGGTATTCTTACCATATC
>CAYVDV010000159.1:2110-10627 GCA_964450465.1 uncultured Saprospiraceae bacterium | reverse complement strand
ATGATGTCATCGATGTATGGGCGGTGGAGGTCGAACCCATTCAACCCCACCCCCGACCCCTCCCCAACGGGGAGGGGAGCGCCAGCGGGTGCGCCTGTGGTTGTGGGGTTAAATGGGTTGGCCGACATAAGCCCGGCATCTACTGCTTTATCCACTTCACGGCTGAGTTCTGCCACTGACCCGACGCACAATTCTTCTTCGCCATCTTCCGTACGCCAGATCGGCAGCGGCACACCCCAATAACGCGAGCGGCTGAGGTTCCAGTCCTGCAGGTTTTCCAGCCAGACGCCGAAACGGCCCGAGCCGGTGGAGGCCGGTTTCCAGTTGATCGTTTGGTTCAGTTCGGCCATACGCTCGCGGGCCGCAGAAGCCCGGATGAACCACGAGTCAAGCGGATAGTACAGTACAGGCTTGTCCGTACGCCAGCAGTGGGGGTACGGGTGCTTGTATTTTTCGATGCGGAAGGCCTTGTTGTCGTCTTTGAGTTTCAGGGCGATCAGCAGATCGGTGGGTTTGAAATCTTTTTCCTGCTGTATTTCAGCGGGATAGTATTCCGCCTTGACGAAGCGGCCGCCAAAATCCGGCACTTCCGCTACAAATTTGCCCTGTTTGTCCACCAACGGGAAAGGCAGGTCCGGGGCTTTGGGATTGGGGATGCCGATAAAGGGCACGCCCGCTGCCCTGCAGGCCCGGAAGTCGTCGGCGCCAAAATATGGCGCCGTGTGCACCACGCCGGTGCCGTCTTCTGTAGTCACCCAGTCGCCCGAAACTACCCGGAAGCCTTTTTCTTCGAGTTCGGGCGTACTGGCTGCGGGGGTTGGCAGCAGTTGTTCAAAGCGGATATCGACCAGATCGGCACCTTTAAAACCCGTTTTAGCTACCTGATAGGGCAGTTTTTTATCGCCCGGTTGAAAACCGTCCAGTGGCTGGCCCTCATCCTCCGGGTTGAAATAGGCAGCCATGCGTTCTTTCGCCAACACCACACTGACCAGTTGACCGGTGTATGGGTTGCGTGTTTTGACCTTGACGTACTCGATATTGGGCCCCACGGTCAGCGCCACGTTGCTGGGCAGCGTCCAGGGTGTGGTCGTCCAGGCAAGGATGCGAACATCCTCGTCCCCGGAGTCAAACAGGAAGCCGGATGTAGCATCTTGTTTGACTTTAAACATCGCCACGATTGAAAAGTCGGTCACATCGCGATAGCAGCCGGGCATATTGAGCTCGTGCGAGCTGAGGCCGGTGCCGGCAGCGGGACTGTATGGCTGGATCGTAAAACCCTTGTACAGGAAAGGCTCCCCTGTAGCCGTGCGTTTTTCATACAGACGCTGCAACAACCACCAGCAGGATTCAATATACTCGTTTTTGAAGGTGATGTACGGATGGTCCAGGTCCACCCAATACCCCATTCTGCGGGTGATATCGTCCCACAGGTCTTTATAGCGCATGACTGTAGCGCGGCAGGCCTGGTTGTATTCTTCCACCGTGATCTTCTTCCCGATGTCCTCTTTGGTGATGCCGAGTTCTTTTTCCACCTGCAGCTCGATGGGCAGGCCGTGAGTATCCCAGCCGCCCTTGCGCTCCACGCGGTGTCCTTTGAGCGTCTGGTAGCGACAAAAGATATCCTTCACGGTACGGGACATCACGTGGTGGATACCGGGTTTGCCGTTGGCAGAAGGAGGCCCTTCGTAGAACACGAAGGAGTTTTCCGCCGGGCGCTGCGCCACGGATTGTTCGAAGATCTTTTCATCTTCCCAGAACTGCAGGATCTCCGCATCGATGGCGGGAAGGTTGAGGTGTTTGAATTCTCTGTACATGATCACGTGCTTTGTGTCATTTCAAAATGACGTGCGTAAGCGGCCGCAAAAATACTATAAACAGAAACCCCGGCAAGTTTTACACCTGCCGGGGTTTCTGTTTTTCCAAAAACAGCACTTCCTGCGTCAGGTGCATGGCCTGTTGCGAATAATAATAATGCTGCTGGAAATGATTTTTGCGAATTGCATGCTGCAAAGGTAACATTTTTTTTCAGGAAAAAAGTTCGCCGGCTTTCCAAATACTCCAACTCACCAATGCGCCAGCCAATGTCCCCCAGGCCAGATCAACCAGCACCAGCGGCCAGGGCCACTTGTCCAACAGGGCCTTATTCACCAATTCATAGGTGGCATACGTGACCAGTCCGAAAAAAGCGCCGTTCAGCAAGGCCCTGCCCGCACTGGATGCCGGCCAGATACAAAAATAGAGCAAGCCGGCTGCAAAGAGCAAATAAAAGAGCAGGCCCGCCCGGAGGTCCGGACTGGGTGCAAGCAACCAGCCTACCTGTTCCCGGATAAAATTTTTTGCAAAAAAATTGATGAAAGCAAGGTCCAGTACCATGTACAGGATCAGAACGCCCAGAAATTGCAGCAACAGTTTCATGCCGGTAAATATACTCCTTTCGTCTCCGGATTTTCAGTGTTTCTCGATTACCGGCGACCAATATTCCTATTTGTTTGTCATATTCGCCATTCGTTTGCCCCATCCGACTTGAAACTCAAAACTTCAAACTCAAAACGTTACGATGCAACTGACTATCCGCAACCTGAACAAAACCTATCCCAACGGCGTGCAGGCGCTTCAGGATGTCTCCCTGGATATCCCCACGGGCATGTACGGCCTGCTCGGCCCCAACGGCGCCGGAAAAAGTACCCTGATGCGCACCATCGCCACCCTGCAGGATGCGGACTCGGGTACCGCCACGCTCGGCGATATCGACGTGCTCAAGGATAAGGACGCGGTACGCCGGGTGCTCGGCTACCTGCCCCAGGAATTCGGCGTATATCCGCGCATCAGTGCCCAGGAGATGCTCGACCACCTGGCTGTGCTTAAAGGCATCCCCGGCGGACAGCGCAAGGAGGTGGTGAATGCCCTGTTGCAGCGCGTCAACCTCTGGGACCACCGGAAAAAATCCGTGTCGTCGTATTCCGGCGGCATGCGCCAGCGCTTCGGGATCGCCCAGGCCCTGCTCGGCGACCCCAAGCTCATTATTGTGGATGAGCCAACGGCCGGCCTCGACCCCGGCGAACGCAACCGTTTCTACAACCTCCTGTCCGAAATCGGGGAGAATGTGATCGTCATCCTGAGTACGCACATCGTGGAGGACGTAAAAGAGCTGTGCTCCAACATGGCGATCATCAACAACGGAAAAGTATTGTATGCCGGATCGCCGGAGGCTTCCCTTGCAGAGTTGAAGGGCAAGGTTTGGGAAAAAACGATCACAAAAGCCGAAATCGAAGATTACCACCAGCACTTTGGGACCCAGCTGATCTCCAGCAAACTGGTAGCCGGCCGACCGGTGATCCATGTGTTCAGCGACTCGGATCCGGGCGACGGCTTTTCCACTACGGAAGCCGGTCTGGAAGATGTATTCTTTGCAAAAATTTCCGCCTGAACGATCCTTAAGCACAAAACCACATGTTCAAAACGTTCTTCTCCTTTGAAATAAAATCCTGGCTGCGCTCGCCCATGCCCTGGATCTTCCTGTTCATCATTGCCCTGCTGAGTTTTTTCGGCACCATCTCGGATCAGGTATCTATCGGCGGCAGTTACGGCAATGTCTGGAAAAACGCCCCTTTTGTCGCGCAAAACTGGTACGGGGTTTTTTCCCTGCTTTGCCTGCTTTTAACCACGGCTTTTCTCAACAGCGCAGCCATCCGCGACTTTGAACGGCAGACCAGCCAGATCATTTTCTCCAAACCGGTGGGCAAGGCGGGCTATTATTTCGGCCATTTCTGGGGCGCTTTGCTGATCGCGCTCATACCCATGCTGGGCGTCAGCATAGGTATGTGGACCGGTGCCGGATTGAATGGCATATTCGACTGGCTGGATGCCGACCGCTTCGGGCCCTTTGAAGTAAACGGGCACCTGATGGGTATTTTGGTTTTTGCCCTGCCCAACACCCTCTTTGCCGGCGGCGTATTGTATGCCGTAGCAATTAATACCCGCTCAACCCTGTATTCCTTTGTGGCGGCTGCAGCATTGCTGGTGGGCTATATTGCGGCCGGAAATCTGATGCGCGATATTGAAAACGAGCAACTGGCAGCCCTGCTTGACCCCTTTGGATTCCGGACCTTCAGCATTGCCACGAAATACTGGACGGTGGACGATAAAAACACGCTGGCAGCAGGACTTGGCGGCATTGTACTGCTCAACCGCCTGCTTTGGTCCGCCGTGGGTATGATCGCCCTTTTTATCGGGTACCGGATATTTCATTTTGGCGAAAAAAGCCGTTCCTCCCGCAAACAAAAGCCGGTTGAAAAAGAAGACGCACTCAGTATCCGCACCCTGGGCGCACTCCCCCGGGTGCAGCCGGCAAGTGGTTTTGGTACCACGGCCAGCCAGCTGTGGAGTCAGTTTAGAACGGAATGGTTCGGCATTTTGCGCAGCACGGCGTTTATCCTGCTGACGCTCCTGGGGCTGCTCAACTGCCTGCCCAACCTGTTTTATGCCAACGAAGCCTATGGCACGCACCAACTTCCCGTCACCTATACCATGGTTGAGGGGATCCGCGGCTCTTTCTATACGTTTATCATCATCATTATGGTGTATTTCAGCGGCGCTGTGGTTTGGAAAGAACGCAATGCCGGCATGAATGAGATCGTGGATGCCCTGCCCACTAAAAACTGGACGGCCTGGCTGGGCAAATTCGGCGCAGTGCTGGGTACTTTGTTCGCCCTCCAGGCAGTTGCCATACTCCTGGCCATATTTGCCCAATGGACGATGGGGTATTACCGGTACGAAACGGGTATTTACCTGCGCGAACTGCTCTTTATGGACATGCTGAAGTTTGCGTTCCTGCTCGCGCTCAGTTTTTTGGTACAGGCGCTGTCGCCCAATATGTTCCTGGGCTTTTTTATTGTCATTATCCTGATCATCGTCAACAGCTTTGTCTGGGGCGTCCTGGATGTCGAAAGCAACATGGTCTCTTTGGGCGGCACGCCCGACTATACCCTGTCCGATTTTTACGGGTACCAACCCTTTGCCAGGGGCCTGTTCTGGTTTAACACATACTGGCTGCTGTTTGCCGCTTTGCTGGCATTGGCTGCAATTTTGTTCTGGCCCCGCGGCAAGGAGTTTTTCTGGAAAAAACGCCTGAAACTGGCGCGGCTTGAATGGTCCGGATACCGCAATTTTGCCTGGGTGGCACTGCTGGCCTGGGTGGGTACGGCCGGTTGGACATTTTACAACACCAAAGTCCTGAACCACTATACAACCAGCCAGAAATCCGAGCGGTTGCGCGCTGATTTTGAAAAAAACTACAAGCAATACGAAGGGCGCGTTCAACCCCGGGTGTACGATGTGCAATATTACATTAACCTGTATCCCGAGCGCCGCGCCCTGCGTGTGGAAGGAAAATTCCACACCCGGAATATTTACAGGCAGCCCATCGATACCCTGTTTGTCAACGTACCCCAAAACGGGGATTTCGAGCTGCGCAATCCCCGCTTATCGCTCCTGCTCAACGACTCGCTGGTGAACTGGCGCATGTACCGCCTCGAACCGGCGCTGGCGCCCGGCGACTCGCTACTGCTCGAATTCAGCACCCGCTTCGAACCCAAAGGCTTTGAAAATGAAGTCAGCTGGAGCCGCATCGTCCAAAACGGCACCTTCTTCGACAATACCGACATCATGCCGGTCTTCGGCTATCAGGAAAGCGGTGAGCTGACGGATAAAAATACGCGCAAGAAATACGATCTTCCGGAAAAAAGCCGCCGCCCGGCCCTTAACCGCCAGGATACGCTGCACCGCATGGATGCCTACATCGGTCTCAACAGCGACTGGGTGAACGTAGAAACGTTTATCCGTACGGCTCCCGATCAGATTGCCATCGGCCCCGGCTCGCTGGTCCGCGAATGGGAAGAGAACGGCCGCCGCTGTTTTCATTACCGCCTGGATCACGCCTCGTTCAACTTTTACTCCTTCCTCAGCGCCCGCTACGAGGTGGCCCGCCGCGACTGGAACGGCGTCAAACTGGAGGTGTACTACAACAAGGGCCATGAGTACAATGTAGAGCGCATGCTCAACGCCATGCAAAAATCGCTGGAATACTATACAACCAATTTCGGCCCGTATTACCACAAACAATGCCGGATCATCGAATTTCCGCGCTTCGCTTCCTTTGCCCAATCCTTCCCGGGCACCATGCCGTACTCCGAAGGGATCGGGTTTATTCAGGATTTTAAGGACCCCGACGATGACCTGGACCTGATGTTCTATGTGGCGGCACACGAGATCGGTCACCAGTACTGGGGCCACCAGGAATGCGGCGCCCAGATGCAGGGCGGGGAAATGCTGGTGGAAACCTTCGCCCAATGGAGCGCCCTGATGGTTATGGAGCACGAATACGGCCGCGACCAGATGCGCAAATTCCTGAAGTATGAAATGGATAAATACCTGCGCGGCCGCGGCCGGGAGTCCCTGAAGGAACTCCCGCTGGCCAAATGCGAAGGCCAGGGCTATATTCACTACAACAAGGGCAGCGTGGTCATGTATTACCTGAAAGAAATGATCGGGGAAGACCAGGTGAATGCCGCCCTGCGGGCCTTCCTGGAAAAATTCCGCTATGCCGACCCGCCTTACCCGGTCAGTCTGGACGCTCTCGACGAATTCTACGCGCATACGCCCGATTCGCTCCGTTACGTGGTCAAAGATCTTTTTGAAGACATTACGCTCTACGAAAACCGCTGCCAAGATGCCTCTGTCAAAGACCTCGGCAACGGCAAATGGGAGGTGACGCTCAAGGTGGAATGCCACAAACTCAAGGCCGACGAACTGGGCAAGGAAACGGAAGTGGACCTGAACGACTACATCGAGATCGGTGCTTTGGCAAAACCGCCCTCCGGCAAGAAATACGGCAAGATATTGTACCGGCAACGGGTAAAAATTACCCAAAAGGACAACACTTTTACTTTTACCGTGGATGAAAAACCTGCCCAGGCAGGTGTGGACCCATTCTCGCTTTTAGCCGACCGGAATCCGGAGGATAATTTGAAAGACCTGTAGGAACAGGTTTGGAGGGGGCGCCTTCAGACGGGATAGGGATATTTTATCTCCGTCAGCGCGAGCCCCTGCGGGGGCACGCTCAGGCTCTTGGGAAGCGCCGTCTGTTTGTCCAGGGCGGAGCGGATGTCAGCCAGGGCGAGCTGTCCTTGTCCGGCCTGGATACAAGCCCCGACGATCAGCCGTACCATACCGCGCAAAAAACGGTTGGCGGAAATATGGAAAACCAGGCGCGCTTCGTTCGGGTTTATTTCCCAACGGCTCTCGGTAATCGCACAGCGGTAATGTTCCACACCGCTGTGCGATTTGCAAAAGGGAAAAAACGCATCATAGCCAGGCAAAAGGGCGGCAACTTCCTGCAGGAGCCCGGTATCCAGCTTGTTACCCTGGGGATAGTGCCAGGCGGTCTCGACAGAAAAGGGGTCCTTCTGTAGCGTGATTTGATAGACATAACTGCGCGAAACCGCGTCAAACCTGGCGTGCGCATCCGCGTGCATGGGTCTTATCGCATATACTGCGATATCGTCGGGCAGCAGGCTGTTCAGGCCATGTAAAATTGTTGCCGGCAATTCGCCTTCCACATCCATGTGCGCGACATAGTGCCGGGCATGCACCCCGGTATCGGTCCGCCCACAGCCGGTTATCGCCACGGGTTGCCGCAATATGGTGGTCAGGGCATTCTCCAGGGTTTCCTGTACACTGGTGGCATTCGGCTGGACCTGCCAACCGGAATAACGGGTGCCCCGGTAAGCCAATGTAAGGAAATAACGCATTTTTTAACCCTGAAGCAAGGCGTCGCAGGCGGCATCCAGCATCCGGAATACCGCTTCGAAACCGTCATCGTCGTAATAAGGATCCGGCACGCTAATCTCTTCGCCCGGGTGTGTGAGGTCCATGATCAGCTGCACCTTGGCCTGATGTTCCGCATGGCGGGCCAGCCGAAGCACATCGCGCCGGTTTTGGGTATCCATGACAAATATCCGGTCGAAATTTTCAAAATCAGCCGGCAACAGCTGCCGGGCGCGCTGGTCGGTGATATCGATCCCGTATTTGCGGGCAATAGCGATCGAGCGGCGATCAGGCAATTCGCCCTGATGCCAGTGCCCGGTGCCGGCGCTGTCCACCGTCCAGTCCAGCTCCTGCTGTTGTACTTTGTACTTTAAAATTCCCTCGGCCAACGGACTGCGGCAGATGTTGCCGAGGCAAACCATTAGGATGCGCATAATTTTAATGTGGTCATTATTAGGTCATTGGGGGGTATTGGGGGGCATTGGAGGTCATTATTAGGTCATTAGGGTCATTGGAGGTCATTGGAGGTCATTATTAGGTCATTAGGGTCATTGGAGGTCATTATCAGGTCATTGGAGGTCATTAAGGGGATTAGGACATTAAAGCAATCCTTTTTTCTGAAGTAAACATGAGTCATCCCGAATTTTTGCGGGAAAACGACATCGGAGAGGTCATTTTGAAAATTCGGGATGA
>CAYVDV010000159.1:0-2010 GCA_964450465.1 uncultured Saprospiraceae bacterium | reverse complement strand
TAATGACCTCCTAATGACCCTAATGACCTCCTAATGACCTCCCAATGACCTCAATGTCCCTAATGACCCATAATGACCTCCCAATGACCTCAATGTCCGAACAATGGCCTCTTAAAAAATCTTACTGTATTTCAACATGAACGCGCCGGTAATTTGGGCGGCGGGCGTTTGTTTATCGCCGGTATCGCCGTAGATACCATTGTCGTTTGAGTCCAGGTTCATCTTAACATCCTGGTCATAGAACAGTTCACCGAGGAGGTCAAGTGACAGGCCTTTAAAGATCTGGATGCTAAAATTGTTGGTGAACAGCACGTCAATGCTGGAGGGATTTTTCAGGTAATTGGAGAACAGGCGCAGGGAGCTGGTCACCGCCAGGTGGTTATTGAAGTACTTGTTTTCGTAGCGCGACACCAGTTCGGAGCCCAGGCCGAGGAACGTGTTTTTGTAGTCGGTAATGACCCCATTGGCATCGCGGGTAACGTCGTTGCCGTGGATATCCAGCAATGCCAGGGAGTCGTCGGCCACATAAATGAGGCGCAGGGCAACCGGTGAGTACTGGAAAGTGAGGTGCGCATCGGGCTTGTACGTTATTCCGGGCGACAGTTGTACCATTGCCGGCGACAGAAATTTGGACACCACGATGTCGGGTTTATTATCCAGCGTCACGGGTTTCAGGTAATTGCTCTTGTAGGTTTTAAGCATCTGGGACTGCGCCAGCAGGTCGGCGGAGACATACCATTTATCGCCGCTGATCTTACGGCCATACGTGGAGGCCAGGCGCAGTACGTCGAGGTTTTTCTGAAAGCCTTCCGGCTGGCTCAGCGAGGTGCGGCCCTGGCGTTGTGCCGCCAGTTGGATGGTGAGTTGGTTATTCCAGAACGATTCACCGCCCTTGTGGTTGGCGCTCAGGGTTCCAAGCCCCCCGATGCCGAAACGGCCGGTACCCCCGCCCACCCGGGGATTGATGATGGTAAGCCCGCTCAAATCAAGACCAACACCACCGGTAATGGTCCAGGTGGTGTCTTTTTTTGCAGCGTCCTGGGCAAGGAGAGCCGAAGCGGAAAACGAGATTGACAGGAGTAGAATCAGTAAAAAACGCATACGATAGAACAGGTTATTAAATCAAACAATCAACTTTTTTGCATTCCGGGTGGCAGCAGGTTTTCTTCCTGCCCTTCGGGGTAATACACTTCCACTTTTTCGGTCGTCATTTTGCTGAGTGGAATAATAATAGCCCGCTCCGGTGTCTGCAGGATCAGTGAGGTGCTGTCGATCATGACGACTTTGCCGCGTACACCGTCGATACTTACGTCGTCGCCGATCCGGACCTTGCCGCGGTTGTAATGACCGGCCAGGTAGTTGGCAATAAGGTCGCGGGCCGCAAACCCGTAACCAAACGCAAAGGCCAGGGCCAGGGCGCCGATGATCACCGTCAGATTGGAAGCGATAAAGCCGGTACTGATCTTGGCCTGCGACAGGGCGCTCACCGCAATCGTGATGAAGAGAAAGTAAAACACCGCAGTGGCGACCATTTTGGCCGAGGGAATGCCCATACTTTGCAGTGCCGTCAATACCACGTTCCGTATCATATCGGCCAGGAATAGCCCCAACAAGAACAAAACAAATGCCGAGAACAAGGCGGGGAGGTAATCGATCACATCGCGCACCATGTCGGTAATCGCCGGGATACCCAGCATGTCGGTGGCAAAAATGATGAACCCCAGCATGAGCACGTAATAGATCATTTGGGCGACCACATTGGATATCTGGATTTTCATGCCGGAGCGCTGCACCAGATCGATATCGTTGAGCTGCTCAGCCAGGCGATCCACCCGCAAGCCGGCTAAAATGCGGCGTACCAGATTGCGAATGGCCCCGGCAATGATCCGGCCAAGGATCAGGATCAGCAGGGCAAACAACAACTTTGGCGCGGCCTCGGAAAAGCGCGCCAGGAGTTCGTTGAAAATGCCGTCTTTTAGCTTGTTCAAAAATTCCATAAACAGAAGAGTG
>CAYVDV010000158.1:0-10636 GCA_964450465.1 uncultured Saprospiraceae bacterium | reverse complement strand
CCCCGATTTTGGAACGGAATTTATCGATCCGGTCGCGAAAGGGCAGGATGCCTATTACATGGTGTATGACCTCCGGGCACTGCCTGCGGAGGAATGGAATGTCGATCCCGGTGATTTTAAGATCGACCGGTCCATGCTGGATGAACAACCGGCGCTGTACACGCCACCGGTGCAGGAACGCGGTACGCAGATCGATCCGGTCAAGCTGAAAGTCTATAAGCTGATCGTTTCCACCACCGGAGAGTTCAGTCAGGACCATGGTACCACGCCACAACAGGTTTTTTCCGCCGTGGCGGAATTTATCAATAAAGTCAATGCCGCGTATGAACGCGACATGGCGATCCGCTTTCAACTGGTGCAAGCCAGTCTTCTGGTTATGTTCATGGACCCCAATTCGGATCCTTTTTCGGGCGGCGATAACGGTACATTGGCGGCGGAAAACCAAAATGCATTGGCCGGCGCTTCCGTACCGCTTTCCGCGTACGATATCGGCCACGTGCTGAATCGCGGCGGCGGTGGAGTCGGCGGCCTGGGCGTTATCTGCCAGCAGGGAAAATCGCGTGGCTGCTCGTCCGGCAGCGGCTCGTACGGCCCGACCTTCCTGTTTGTTATCGGCCAGGAAATCGGTCACCAACTCGGCGGCAACCACACCTGGAACCGCTGTGGGGGCGCCGCCGGGGACCAGCGGCATGGCAGCACCGCTTACGAACCCGGCAGTGGCAGCACGATCATGTCCTATGCCGGTATTTGCGGGTCCGACAACATTCAGGGCGTCGCCGATCTGTACTTTCACGCCGGCTCTATTCAGGAGATCCGAACTGTTGTTGATCTTGGCTCGGGGGCGCAATGCGGCTCTTACATTCAAACCGACAATAACCTCCCGATCGTTACCTTGCCGTATAAGGACAATTTCTTCATCCCGATCGGCACGCCATTTGAGTTGAACGGCAGCGCTATCGACCCGGACGGCGACCCGCTGACCTACTCCTGGGAAGGTATTGATTTTGGACCTGAAGCGCCGCTGGGGGAACAAGTCGCCAGCTCGGCAATTTTTCGCACCTATCCGGCTGTGAATGAAACAAACCGCTATTTTCCGCAGCTCAGCACAATCCGGAATAATGGAACAGACCCGCGTGAGATCCTGCCGGCCTACACCCGGGACCTTACCTTTCGCTTCACTGCCCGCGACAACCGCGCCGGCGGCGGTGGCGTAGCCTGGGCCGATTTGGCCTTCAAAGCCTGGGGCGACGCCGGCCCCTTCCGCGTACAATCACCCAATACTACCAACGATGTGTGGCATGTCGGCGAATACACGGAAGTACGCTGGGACGTGGCCAATTCTGATAAAGCGCCGGTCAACTGCACCCATGTCAACATTCGCCTGAGCGTTGATGCAGGCCTCACCTATCCCATTGTCCTGGCATCTCATGTGCTGAATGATGGCAGTCATTATGTGCTCGTGCCAAACAATGTTACGCCGCTGGCACGGGTCCGGATCGACGGTGACGACAATGTGTTTTTTGATATCTCGGATAAAAATTTCAAAATACAGTTGCCTACCCAGCCTTCCTTTACCATGGGGCTGAACAACGACAGCGGCATACTTTGCCTGCCGGCAGAACATACGGTGGAGATACAGACCGCCGGCGTGCAGGGCTTCAGCAGCCCGGCAAGCCTGGAAATCGTCGGCGGATTGCCGGCAAATGCCATCGCTGCCTTTAGCGCCACTACGCTCCAGCCGGGTGAAAGCGCTACCCTGACCCTCGATTTTTCCCAGGTCGATGTGGAGGGCGTTTTTGTGATCACCCTGCAGGCCACGGTAGCGGGCCAACCGCCGATCCAGCGCGATATTGTCCTGACCACCCTGCGCAACGATTTTTCAGCGCTGGCGCTCAACCTGCCGCCCAATGGCGCAACCGAGCTCCAGCTGACCCAAACCCTGTACTGGACCAAGGCGCTCGACGCCCAGACCTATGACGTGCAGTTTGCAAGCGACCCTTCGTTTGAACCCGGCACTATCCTGTCCTCCGCCAACAGCACCACGCTCGACAGCTTCAAACTGCCGATTTTCCTGGCTAAGGGAACGCCATACTTCTGGCGGGTACGGCCGAAAAACGAGTGCGGCGCCCACGACTGGACCGAGCCGTTCTTCTTTTCCACCTTTGCGGAAAAATGTACCGTATGGGAAGCCGGTGATCTGCCCAAAAACATGACCTCCAATGGCACGCCTACGATTGAATCAAAAATCACCGTGAACGCTGGCGGCCTGATCAAGAGCATGGAGGTTCGGCAACTCAAGGGTTACCACGAGTTCTTTAAAGACCTGGACGTCCACCTGATCAGTCCGCAGGGTACCGATCTGACCCTCTGGTCGGCCAAATGCGGGAACTTCAACGGCGTATTCAACCTCCGCCTGACCGATGAGGCGCCCGGCGCTTTCCCCTGCCCGCCGCCGAACAACGGCAGCGCCTCCAAACCGGCCAATCCCCTGAGCGCGTTTACCGGCCAAAATTCAACCGGCGCCTGGACCCTGCGCATACGCGATACCCAGTATGGCGGTGGCGGCGCACTGGATGCTTTTCAACTGGAATTTTGCTCTGAAGTGGTCGTTAATCCCCCCTATCTCGTCAACAACAACCCGCTGACAATCGACCCGGGGATTAACAAGGCCCTTAGCCCGGACCTGCTGCTTGTGGAAGATGCAAACAACACGCACAGTCAACTGACATTTACGCTGCTCACTGTACCCGAACACGGGCATCTTGAGCTGAACTGGGCCGGCGCCATGCAGCCCGGCGACCAGTTTACCCAGGCCGATCTGGACAACGGCAACCTGCGCTTTTTCGATTACGGTGGCGATTACCAGGAGGATGGCTTCCGCTTCGTGGTGACCGATGGCGAAGGCGGTTTTTTCGGTACGCCCAAATTCATCATCCGGCATCCGCTGGTTGGAAGCGAAGAACCCCTGGCGCCGGCTTTTGATTTCCGGATCTTCCCCAACCCGGCACAAGAGACCGTTTGGGTGTCCGCAGACCAGCCGCTCCGGGAAACGGTGCAGGTGATCCTGTTCAATACGGCAGGCCTACGGATACAGCAAGCCGAATTGCCGGCGGGCGCCGCAAGCCTTTCGCTCCAGACCGGCGGTTTGCCCCGCGGTTTGTACTTCGTACAGGTTCAGGGCACGGTGCGGAAACTGATCCTCCACTAGGCCAACAGGTATTGCCGGGTGTTTTTTGGGGCAAATTGCAAATTCGCAATACAACTTACGATATTTGCACCGCTTTCACCAAAACAACAGACATGGCAGCAAAAGGCAAAGGAAAACCGGCACCCAGGATCAAACGCACACCTGCAGGCACTTCGCCTGCCGCAACGAAGCGGCAGGGGGCGGCAGTGTCATTGACCGATACGTTTCAATCCGGGTTCTGGCAACAGCACTGGATGCCGGCCGTTGTGCTGGTAGCGCTTTCGTTTGTGCTGTATGGCGCCTCTATTGCCTACGGGTATATTCTGGACGACCAAATGGTATTGTGGCAAAACAACTATGTGCTGAAAGGGATTGCAGGCATCGGTGACATTTTCGGGGCGGATAGTTTCATGGGGTATTTCCAGAAAAAAGAAAGCCTGAACCTGCTGGAAGGCGGCCGTTACCGCCCCTTATCGCTGGCAACTTTTGCCGTGGAGATCAGCCTTTTTGGCAAAGACCATCCGGGCATCAGTCACTTTATCAATATCCTGTTGTATGGCTTCACCGGTATCGTGTTGTACCGGCTGCTGCTGGGCCTTTTCCCCCTGAAAGAAGGCGGCCGCTGGTATTTCAGCGCAGCCTTTATCGGCGCGCTGCTTTTTGTGCTGCATCCGCTGCACTCCGAGGCTGTGGCCAACATCAAGGGGCGCGACGAGATTCTCGCGCTTTTGCTCAGCCTGGGCGCTTTGTATGCCACGCTCAAATATTTCGACACCAACCGGATGCTGTGGTACTGGATGTCGGGGCTGTTGTTGTTGTTTGGAATGTTCGCCAAGGAGAATGCCATTACGTTCCTGGCGGTAATTCCGCTCACGGTCTGGTTTTTTACCAAGGTACCCAAGGGCAGGGTTCTTGCGGCCAGTGTGCCGCTGGTCCTGGGGGCTCTCGTCTTTATCTTAGTGCGCTATAAGGCGCTGGGATTCATGCTCAACCACGGCAAGTCGGTAGCAGACCTGATGAACAACCCTTTCCTCGGCATGTCCTACGGGGAAAAACTGGCCACGATCTTCCTTACCCTGGGCTGGTATGTCAAACTCCTCTTCTGGCCCTTCCCGCTTACGCACGATTACTACCCGTACCACGTGCCCAAAGTAGGCTGGGACGACTGGAAGGCCCTGGCGTCGCTGGCCCTTTACCTCGGTATGGGTGTGTGGGCGGCACTGAACCTTAAGCGGCGCAATATCCCGGCCTACGCCATCGCCTTCTGGCTGATCACGCTCAGTATCGTGTCCAATCTGTTTGTTTCGGTGGGCACGTTTATGAACGAGCGTTTTGCCTTCATGCCTTCCGTGGCCTTCTGTCTGTTGGCAGGCTGGTTTCTCGCGCGCAAACTGCCGGAATGGCTCAAGGAACAATCCGACCGGCCGTATTTGTTGGGCGGCGGAGTTTTGGTCCTGGCCTTGGCCGCCTTCAGCTGGATCACGATCAACCGGGTGCCTGACTGGAAAGACGCCCTGGCGCTCAACCGCTCCTCTGTCAAAAACTCGCCCAACAGTGCCCGCTCGCACTGCTTTTACGTGACCGCCCTGTATGAAAATGTGTACCAGAAAGCAACGGACCCCGTGGAAAAAGCGCGCTGGGTGGACACCATGGAATACCATATCAACCGCTCGCTCGAGATCAACCCGGACTACGGTTCTGCGCTCGTGATGAAGGGCGCCATAGCGGCAGCCCGGTTCGAGCAGGATCATCAGATGGACAAACTGTTCCACGAATTTGATATTGTTTTGGAAAAAATCCCGAACAATGCCAACTTCCGCCCGTTCTTTGACAAATACATGCAGTACCTGGCCAAAGGGGGAGGCAATCCGAACAAGATCAACGCGTTCTGTTACCGCATGGGCTATGAGTATTTTTTCAAGGAGAAAAAGGATAACAAAAACGCCATTGCCCTGCTGGAACACGCGCTGGCCACCCAAACGGAGGATGAACGCGTGTTGCGCGCCCTTGCTGAAGTATATGATGCAAGCGGCAACCCGACGAAGGCCGCCGAGATGGCCCTGCGCGCCAATATTGCTGCCGCGCAATAACGATCACACCGCCTGACCCGATAAAAATATCGCTGGTTCGATTATGAAAGTTACCGAGCATTTTGCCCAGGCCAAAGGGAAGACCCTGGTTTCCTTTGAAGTACTGCCCCCACTGAAAGGCGGGAGCATGCAGGCCATCTTCAATACCCTGGATGTGCTCATGCAGTTCAAGCCGCCTTTTATCGATGTGACTTATCACCGGGAGGAATTCATCTACAAGGTGCGCCCTTCCGGGTACTACGAAAAATCGGCGATCCGAAAGCGGCCGGGTACCGTAGGTATTTGCGCCGCCCTGATGCACCGGTATAAAGTAGATGCAGTGCCCCACCTGATCTGTGGCGGTTTTTCGGTGGATGAAACGGAAAATGCCCTCATCGATCTCAACTTTCTCGGCATCAACAACGTGCTGGCGCTCCGGGGCGATGCCCGGCAGTTTGAAGAGCGTTTTATTGCCCATGAGCAGGGACACAAATATGCGCTCGACCTTGTTCGCCAGGTGGCAAGCATGAACCAGGGCAAGTACCTGGACCCGGATATCGTTAACGGCGAAAAAACAGATTTCTGCGTCGGTGTGGCCGGCTACCCGGAAAAGCACTTCGAAGCCCCCAACTTCGATACCGACCTGGCGTTCACCAAAAAGAAAGTCGATGCCGGCGCACATTATATTGTCACCCAGATGTTTTTCGACAACCGGAAATATTTCGACTATGTTACTGCCTGCCGGGAAATCGGCATCGAGGTGCCGATCGTTCCGGGCCTGAAACCGCTGACGAAGCGCTACCAGTTGAATTCCATACCCCGAAAATTCTTTGTGAATATGCCCAAAGATCTGGTCGATGCCGCCATGAAAGCCAAAGACGACGAAGCGGTGCGTCAGCTTGGTATCGAATGGTGCATTCAACAGTCGATGGAACTGAAAGCTGCCGGCGTACCTTGCCTGCACTATTATACCATGGGCGATACGGATACGATCCGGCAAATTGCGGAGGCAGTTTGTTAGGGTTTGTCGGCTTTGGGCAATTCCCAGGCGCACAAAACGTTCTGATTTTCGTTCCACTAAATACTCGTCCTGCGGCTCCAGATAGCAGGACGAGTATTTAGTGCGCACCATATGCTTATGAGAAAACTACTGTACCCCCTACTGCTGCTGCTTGCCCCTGCCCTTCGGGCGCAGGATCCGATTTTTTCGCAGTTCTATGCCGCTCCCCTGCAGCTTAACCCCGCTTTTGCAGGTGGTGGCTACGCACCTAGGGTTGGCGCAGCCTACCGGAATCAGTGGACGGGTTTCAACAATGCCTATCGCACCTATGCGGTGTTTTATGATCAAAGCATTGAACGGCTCAACAGCGGCATTGGGTTCAATCTGGAAGCAGACGACGCGGGCAACGGGATACTACGCACCATGCGCTTTTCGGCCCTTTACGCCTACCGGTTGAAAATTACCGATGCCCTGGCAGTAAAAATCGGTGTGGAAGCAGGCTTTCACCAAACGGCGCTCGACTGGGAGCAACTCGTATTTCCCGACCAGATTGATCCGCTCGACGGCCCGGTGATCACCACATCGGAACAGCGCCCGGACCAACTGAATAAAACAGTATTTGACGTATCGTCCGGCCTGCTGTTGCTCAGCGACCGTTTTTGGCTTGGCGGAGGGCTCAAGCATCTGAATACACCCAATTTGGGTTTGTTGCTGGTGAACGATAACCTGTCGCGCGGGCTGCCCCTGCGCTATACTTTTCACGGCGGAACAGAGATCATTGTTAATAAAGGCAATAAACACAAACCTGTCTCGTTTATCTCCCCGAATTTCCTGTTTGTTTCACAGGGGCCTTACCGGCAACTTAACATCGGGGCGTACACGGCAATCGGGCCGGTTTTTGGCGGTGCATGGTACCGGCATACCTTTCGAAACGCCGATGCCGCTATCCTGATGCTCGGCTTCCGGCAGGATATGTTCAAGATCGGATTGAGTTACGACCTCACCGTGTCCGGATTGGCGGCTCAAGCCGGCGGAACATATGAACTGACGTTCGGCCTGTTTTTCGACAAAGGGAAAAAGCGCCCTCAGGATCTGAATGATTGCACCAAAATGTTCCATTAACCCTCATTTACCCCGATTTATTAACACTTGCGGAATTACGGAACAACAAAAATGCCGGTGGACGACAATAATCCCGGGCACTTTCGTTAAAATTTGGCAAGGGCTCAATAGTGAAATGTTTTATTTGCCTACATTTGCTGCTCAATTTTCAAAACCTGTTATTTAATACGATGAAAAAAACACTCATTCACGGGTTAAGCTTGCTCCTACTGGGTCTTTTGGTGGTGAGCTGTGGTCGTAAAACCGAGCGTTCGTCCACTACCAACTGGAAATACAATGACCAAAAGTGGGGTGGCTTTGAAAAATTGGATTATGAGGGTCAGGCCACCGGCCCGAATCTGGTCCTGATCGAAGGAGGTACCTTCACCCAAGGTCTGACGGACCAGGATGTGACGTACGAATGGAATAACGTACCACGCCGCGTCACGGTTTCTTCCTTTTACATGGACGAAACGGAAGTGGCCAATATCGATTATCGCGAGTTCCTCTACTGGGTGGAAAACGCCTGGGGCGCTACCTATCCGGAAGTGTACAAACGCACCCTGCCGGACACCCTGGTATGGCGCGAAGAACTGGCTTACAACGAGCCGCTCGTTGAACTCTACTTCCGCCACCCTGCCTACGACGACTATCCCGTGGTGGGCGTGAGCTGGCTGCAAGCCAATGAATACTGCAAGTGGCGTACCGACCGCGTTAACGAGATGATTCTCATCGAGCGCGGCATTCTGGAAAACACGCCCGACCAGAAAAACGAAAATACCTTCAACACGGAGGCTTACCTCGTCGGTCAGTACGAAGGCACGGTTCGCAAAAATCTGCCCAACCGCCGCGACGGCGGCGAACGCCACGTGAAACTGGAAGATGGTATCCTCCTGCCGATTTACCGCCTGCCGACGGAAGCAGAATGGGAATATGCCGCGCTGGCACTCCTGGGCAATCAGGCCACCAGCAAGGATGAACTCATCACCGACCGCCGGATCTATGCCTGGGACGGCAACACCACCCGCTACCAGAAGCGCAACAAATACCAGGGTAAAATGCTGGCGAACTTCAAGCGCAGCGGCGGTGACTATGGCGGTATGGCCGGCGCCCTGAACGATAAAGCCTTCACGCCGGCGCCGGTGCGTTCCAACTGGCCGAACGACTACGGTTTGTACAACATGGCCGGTAACGTCAACGAATGGACCTCCGATCTGTATCGTCCGCTAACCTCCACTGACCTGGTCGATGTGGAAAACATGGAACTCAACCCCTATCGCGGTAACGTGTTCATGACCAAGGTCAAAGACCCGGAAACCGGTGCCCCGGTTACGAAGGACAGCCTTGGCCGCCTGCAGTATGAATTGATGGATACTACCACTACTGCACTGCGCGATAACTACAAACGCCCGGAAGTGTATAACTACCTGGACGGTGATAAAGAGTCGGAAGTAGAATACCGCTACGGCATCAGCACTCTGATCAGCGACAAGGCGCGCGTGATCAAGGGCGGTTCCTGGGCCGATCGTGCCTGGTGGCTTTCGCCCGGTGCACGCCGCTTCCTCGAAGAGGACAAGGCCAGCAAATCCGTCGGTTTCCGTTGCGCCATGACGCGCGTAGGTTCCCCGACCGGAAATGACGAGCCGGCCGGCAACCACTTCAAAACGAAGAAAAAATCGGTTAAGCGCCGGTATAAATAAGATCGATGACGGTGGAAGGCTTCGCTGCCGGAGCACTTTTCTCACCGATCCTGATACGGAAAACGGGAGGGCGTTAAGTCCCTCCCGTTTTTTTGTTCCACCTTTGCCTTCCGCCTCATCCAGCCACCTGTGCTCCATTCTGTTCTGATAATTTTCCGCGCATGGTTTCATTGGAAAACCTGTACACGATTTTTCTGCAGCACCCGGTCGTCTGTACCGATACCCGGCAGCTGAGCCCCGGCTGTATCTTTTTTGCCCTCAAGGGCGAGCATTTTGACGGCAACCGCTTTGCCGCAAAAGCCCTGGAAGAGGGCGCTGCCTACGCCGTCGTGGACGACCCGGCGACCTGCCCCCCCGGCTCCGGGCGTTTTCTGCTCGTAGAAGATGTGCTGGCAAGCCTGCAGCAACTCGCTGCACACCATCGCCGCCAGTTTGACATCCCAGTTATCGCGATTGGCGGCTCCAACGGTAAAACAACCACCAAGGAACTGGTTGCTGCCGTATTAAGCAGCCATTATCCCTGCCATGCGACAAAAGGTAACCTGAACAATCACATCGGGGTCCCCCTGACCCTGTTGTCGATGCCGGCCGATACGGAGGTCGCGGTGATTGAAATGGGGACCAACCAACCGGGCGATATTGATTTGCTGTGCACCATCGCAGCGCCCACCCACGGGCTGCTGACCAATATCGGCAAGGAGCATCTCGCCGGCTTCGGCAGCCTGGAAGGCGTTAAAAAAGCTGAAGCCGAACTGTTCCGGTACCTGGGGAGGCAGGGTGGTTGCGTTTTTGTCAATGCTTCGGAAAAATACCTGACGGCCATGTCGCGCCGTAACGCCAAACGGGTCTTCTATGCGGAATCCGATGTGTTGCGTACCCAGGATGGAGTGATCGATGTGCGCCTGCTTGACCAGACGCCGTATGTGTGCGCAGCCTTCCTGTCGGAAAACAATGAACCGGTAGAGATCCGGTCGCAACTGATCGGGCGGCACAACTTTCAGAATATTATGACGGCCGTGGCCCTTGGGGTCTATTTCAAGGTGCCGGCAACCCGGATCAAGGCGGCTATCGAAGCGTACACGCCGGCGAATAACCGCTCTCAGCTGCTCCGGCAGGGCTCTAATACCATTTTTCTGGATGCCTACAACGCCAATCCTTCCAGCATGCGTGCGGCCCTGGAAACACTGGCCTCGATAAAAGCCGAACAAAAAATAGCGATCCTCGGCGATATGCTCGAACTGGGCGCCGAAAGCCGGAAAGAACACAGCGCAATCCTGCGTTTTGCTGCCCGCTGCAAGTTTGATCAGCTGGTGGTCGTTGGGCCAGAGTTTGCACAATGCGACCCCGGCCGGTATCATGCCCTGCGCTTTCCGGATGCGTCTGCGGCAAAAGAATGGTTTGCCGGCCAATCCTTTGAGCGCGCTTTCATCCTGATCAAAGCCTCCCGGGGGATTGGGTTGGAACGGGTTGTTTAAGGGGGCATTTGGGGGCATTAAAGTCATTTGGGGTCATTAAAAGTCATTAAAAGTCATTAAAGTCATTAAAGTCATTAAAGTCATTAAAGTCATTAAAGTCATTA